>CAYVKI010000008.1:0-4184 GCA_964452075.1 uncultured Rhizobium sp. | reverse complement strand
TTTCGCGCAATTTTTCTAACGCCTCACCTGATTTTACCAAAATTCCGCGCGCCGTAAAATTAGAAATTGCAATGGTCTGAACAATAGGCACAGCCAACGCCAATGCGCATGGACAAGTAATTATTAAAACTGCGGTTGCATTCATTAAAGCCGCTTCCCAGCCCGAACCAAACCAAAAAACAAAAGTGGCAAAAGCCAAAATATGCACGGCTGGCGTGTAGAATTTTGCTAGCTGATCGCTTAAACGAATGTAGCGGCTTTTTTTCTGTTCCGCTTCTTCACTCAAAGCAATTATTTCTGCGAGCAAACTTTTGTTGGCGGGCTTTGTAATTCTAACTTTAAGCGGAGAATTTACGTTAATTGTTCCGGCAAAAACTTGAGAATTTTTGGCAACCATTTTTGGCATTGTTTCGCCATTAATTAATGCCGTGTCCACCTCACTTTCGCCTTCAATTACAACGCCATCGGCAGCAATTTTTTCACCTGCGGCAACAATTAAAACCATTCCTTCTTGCAATTTTTTACTCGGCAAAATTCGCACTTTTCCACCCTCTTCCACTCTGCCAGAACTGGCGGCAAGCAAAGTAAATTCTGAAGCAATGCCAAAAGCTTTTTTGCGCGCTTTCATGTCGAGGTAGCGACCAATTAGCAAAAAGAAAACCAGCATTATTGCCGAGTCAAAATAAACGTGTGTTGCGCCACGAAATGTTTGCAGCGAACTAACCACGCAAGCAAGAAAAATGGCGATTGAAATTGCCAAATCCATGTTGGGATAGCCTTGTTTTATTGAACGCCAAGCCGATGAAAAAAATGGGCGCGCTGAAAAAATAATCACGGGAAGTGCGATTAATGCCGAAAATAAATGCAGCAAATTTCGGCTTTCTTTGCCAATTTCTTCAACTCCGTAAAACCACAAAGAAGACGAAATTAACATTAAATTTCCCGCGCCAAAACCAGCAACAGCAAGAGCCAGAAGAATTGAATCGGAATATTTTTTTTCCGCGCTGTTAATAATTTCTGCGTCAAAAGGCAAAAATTTGTAGCCAATTTTTTGAATGAGAGCAACTAAATCATTGCCAATTTCTGGCGCGCCTTGCCATTGCAAAAACAAAGTTTTTTTTGAGAGATTTATTCGCGCCTTAATGACGGGTTCTTGTTTTTTTAAAACGCCTTCAATCAGCCAAATACAAGCGGCGCAATGCAAACCTTGAACCAGCAATAATGCAGAATGTGAGCCGTCTTTTTCTTCAGTGCAAAATTCTAAAACGTCAATTTTTTCTTCCTCTTCGGGCTTAATTTTTCTTTCTAAAGAGTTGATTTGGCGCAACTTGTAGAAATTTTCAAAACCAAATTTGCCCACCATTTTGTAAGCAACACCGCAACCAACGCAGCAAAAATCTTCCGTTAATGACTTAGTATCTTCACCGCAATGCAGACAAGATTTTACCATTGAATGAAACGTCTTTCTAATTTTGCAAATTTATTTTGCCCAGAAATCACCATAATTGACATGTCCCACTGACCTTTGGCGGGGAAATCAATATCGGACTGATAAGTGCCGTCAACCAATCTAATTTGGCGAGAAAAATCGATTCCTTCAGACGCTGGACGCTTAAAATCAACTAAAATTTCAGCATCATTTATTAAGCGGTGGTTTTTATCTCGAAGTTTAAAAATGATTGTGAATTTATTGTCATATTTAGGAGCAAAATCAACCTCCACGCTCCAGCCAAGTTTTTTCTGCGCCTCTTCTTGTTGCAAAGTTTCATTATAATTTAAGCCTTTTTTATAGCCATCCGTTGTGACAAGTCCGCTCCAAGTTTGTTTGGAAATGTAAATGTAAAGCACGTTCACAGCAATAATTACGGCAAAGAAGGCAAAGAAAAAATAAGGAATTTTTGATTTTTTGTCGCTCATGATTTTTTGGTTTCGTTGTTAATGTATACTTGATTTGGCTTATTTTTACTTTGGTATAGACTGATTATGAATTCTTTTTAAACAAAATTTCAGATCATTTGCAATTTTGTCAAATTCAGAATTCGCAATTTCTTTGCGCGCAATCACAACGTAATCGTAATGGTTTTTAGCATATATCGGCGCAAGCGCGCGAAAAGCCTCTCTCAACCTTCTTTTAGCTAAATTTCGCGCAACAGCACCGCCAACTGTTTTACTTACGGTATAGCCAACGCGACAAAAATCCTGAGCGTTTTGATTTTTTGTTGGATCTTGCAAATAATTTGGAGCGGTTTTTTTAGAAAGAAGAGTGATTGTTTTGGAAAAGAATTTATAGCCCGAGGAAGAGATCTTTTGAAACTCTGGAGATTTTTTAATTCGAAGTATTTTCAAATGAGAGCTCGAGAGAAGGGAAGAGAGGAAGAAATGCCGATCTAAAGAAAGACCGGCATTAATCAAATTAAACAGTTAAGCTAGCGCGACCTTTAAAACGACGACGAGCTAAAATTCTACGTCCACCAACTGTTGCCATTCTAGCTCTAAAACCGTGCCTTCTTTTGCGCACAATCTTACTTGGCTGCCAAGTTCTTTTCATATTTCACCTAAATTTTTGAGATTTTTATTTTGGATCATCCAAAGAGGCGGAGCAAACTAGTTGGCTATTTAATAAATGCAACAAGCTATTTCGGGTTAAATTATAACATTTCCCACTTATAATTATCCATTTTAACTTCATCTTTTTAGTAAAAATTTGCTCGGTAAATAGTGGAAAATGGCATAACAAGACCGCTGAATTCGAAAGCATTAGCAATTTTGCAAATAACAAAACTGTCGCAAATCAATTTTTTCTAAGAAATTTTTGTAATTGTAAATTTTTTGAAATGTAAACGTAACCAGATGCGAAGTTCAAAAATTTAGAATTAACTTGATTTGCAACAACTTTATAATTCTCTGTCCGCAAAGCCATTTATAGCCCCGAATCTACACTTTACTTTTTTTTAAAATTTTGCTTAAAAAAATAACTAAAATTCAGGAACAAGCTCGTTAGTTATGCTAGCAAAAAAACTATTGTCGCAGCAGCCTTTTAGTTTGACATAATACCAAGAAGAGCTGTTGCAAATTCACTTTTGTAAAAAATAAATTTACAACAATATTTGCAAAAACGGGCTAGATTTTCAGCGCTGCCCAAGAAAAAATCAGAGGCGGAAAATCGAAATGGTTTATTTGGAGTTTTTACCCCTCATCTCACACTTATAGCAAATTTTTAATCCGTGGAATTTGGATTCGATTAAAAAAGAATTAGAATTTTTAGAAATTACTTAGGACAGAAAAAGTTCTTTCGCTTCTTATTTTGCATTTTTTTAAAAAATTCAAGTGATTGCAGTCTGTTGCAATCTCGCCTTTACCAACAATATACCAAACTACAGATATCTTTAACTCCACTCTTTTTCTTTGTCACCCCGTCTTCACGACGGAGGAATTAGCAGGATTTTTTAGGCTCCGTCATGAAGACGGGGCCACAATTTAAGAGTAAAGATTTGTAGCTTAGTATAAGTCGCAAAATTTAAAGCGTAAAAACCAACCAAGATCACCAAAAAAACTGCAGATTTTTAGAAAATCTTCTAAATTTTCTAAAACAAATTAATAAAAAAATTCTAAAATTTTATTAATGGATCTTGAGAGCAAAAAAAATTCTTTAAGCGTTATTGAGGTTAAACTAAATTAACCATCCAATAAATTAATAATTTTAAAAATTTCTGCTAAAAATTAGAGCTCAAGCCACATGCCTCAATGGAATTACCAGAGAATTATCGCGCTAAACCAAAATTATCAAGACTTGGTGAAGAGAATCGTATCGGCATCGCTCACTAAAAAAGCGCAGAGTCCTCTTAGGAATTCTGGCTTTATCAACAAATACTGTTGGTTTTTTGAGTTTTTTACTTTGGTATAGTTTTTAACAAAAAGACAAGGTTAGCGTGATCAATTGATTTGCGGTTTGAGGCATTAGAGAGAATTTGGTAATTCTAATAAGGAATCTTGGTTAAAAAACAACTTACACAAAAACAAAAAAGCCCGCCAAAATCCTTTAAGGACTATGACGGGCTTTTTTAAATTTTGTAAATAATACACAGTGCCATTTATAAGCTTGGCGACCACCTACTCTCACTGGTCCTAACGACCAAATACCATCGGCGCTACGTGCGTTTCACTTGCGAGTTCGGAATGTATCG
>CAYVKI010000007.1:22248-37953 GCA_964452075.1 uncultured Rhizobium sp. | reverse complement strand
AATATCTCCCACCAATTTAACTGCAAAGTTTGAGTTATGATCCTCAATTACGGTGTTTTTGCCGTCAAAATAATATTCAATTCCATGAACAGAGGAGTTGCTGTTTTTGCCTTGGGTAATTGAGTCAAATCCCAAACCAGACAGGTTGATTTTATCTTCACCTTTGGTGAAATCTAGAATCAAATCAGTCTCACTGGTTGTTGAGTCGGTCAGATTCTTAAAGATAAATTGATCATGACCAAACCCACCTATTAAAACATCTAAGTCTTTGGTAGCTTTTATCAGATCATTACCAGTTCTGTAATGAGCCTTATAATCCTCAAGATTAGCCACCCTACCTTCTTTATAACCGCTATCTGCAAAATGTTTTAATGCGGTGCCTTTGTAACTGCCATTGTCTATCGCCTTCTTAACGTCGGTGTAGATATTCAAATAGAAGTTTTCGTCAAAATTATGAGTTACATCAATAAACTTCTGATCATTATTCAAATATTTTGCTGCAAATTCTTCAATATTAGCCACCCTACCTTCTTTATAACCGCTATCTGCAAAATGTTTTAATGCGGTGCCTTTGTAACTGCCATTGTCTATCGCCTTCTTAACGTCGGTGTAGATATTCAAATAGAAGTTTTCGTCAAATGAAGCAACTCGGTCTTCAGGGGTTTTAACGTTAATGCTAAAATTAGAAAATACAGAAGCGCCACTTGGATCAGTTGCCATTAACTTAATTGCAAGATCAGTTCTCGTAGAAACATTTGGAGTTCCGCTAAATTTGCTTCCATCAAAAGATAACCAAGAAGGAAGAGGTGAACCATCAGCAAGAGTTGCACTGTAAGTTAATTTGTCGCCATCAACATCAGAAAATAAATTGCTTGGCAAGTTGTAAACAAAAACCAAGCCAGAGTTAGCCGTCTTATTTTGAAGAGGGGAGGAAATTGTTGGGGTGTCGTTAACAGCGTTTAATGTTACCGTTAGCTCTTTAGTTACCGACCCACCATTATTATCTGAAATTGTGTAAGTAATAACATCAGAACCATTATAATTGGCGTTTGGAACATAAGATATAACCTTGTTTCCGTTAGCATCAGTTGTAATTGAAGCGTTCCCGTGTGAACCATTAGTTACCGAAGTTAAAGATAAAATATCACCCGCATCAATATCTAAAGCACCAGCAAGAACATCAATTATTACAGAATTATCTTCGTTAGTTGCAATTGAAGTAATTGATGCAGTTGGAGCATCGTTAACTGAAGTAACCTGAATATTAACCGTTTTATTTACTATTCCACCATTACCGTCAGAAACCGAATAGCTAAAACTATCTGAACCGAAGTAATTTTGATTTGGATTATATTTTAATGTTCTATCAGCGTTCGTTATAAGAGTGCCATGTGCAGGATTGACGGTTATCGACAAGCTAAGTGCATCACCTTCAACATCAGCTACCCCATTTAGAAGATCAATATTTATTGAACTATCCTCATTTAAAATTTGCGTAGCAATTGTTGTAACAGTTGGAACATCGTTAACCGCAGCAATGTTAAGAATAAGAGTTTTGGTTACTGCTGGATTACGACCATCAGAAATGGTGTAAGCAAAGCTATCCGAGCCAAAGAAATTATGGTTTGGTGTATATTTTAAGGTGCCATCATCATTAGTTGTTAAAGTTCCATGCTGTGGATTAACGGTAACTGCGGCCAACAAATTATCGCCATCAACATCACTTGAACCAGCTAGAAGATTGATATTTAAAGCAGTATCTTCATTCAAATTTTGTGCCGCCAAAGAAGCTACAAGAGGAACATCATCAATTGGATTAACCGTAACCGCCAAAGTCTTAGTAACGTTTCCACCTTTACCGTCAGAAATGGTGTAGGTAAAGCTATCAGAACCAAAGAAATTATTATTTGGAGTATAATTTATCTGCTGTTTGCCATTTGCATCAGCTACAATTGAAACAATACCATTAGCACCGTTGGTAACTGAACTAATAGCCAAAACATCACCATCAACATCCGCCGCTGAAGTTAATACATCGATGGTTAAAGAATTATCTTCATTTACTGCAGCAGTTGTAACTGTAGCAGTTGGGATGTCATTAACTGAAGTAACGACAATATTAACAATAGCTGATCTAACCGCTCCGTTACTATCTTTTACTTTATATGAGAAGCTATCACTGCCATTAAAGTTTGTGGCCGGGGTATAAGTATAAGTGCCATCATTATTATTAAACAATATACCATGTAAAGGCTGAGAACCAATATTATAAAAGGTTGGAGCACCATCTTCATTATCCGAATCGTTCCTTATTATGTCAGAAATTCTAATTAAAACAGAACTATCTTCGTTTGTTGTAATTACATCATTGGAGGCTGTTGGAGCCTTATCGTTAAAAAATATAAAATTAGAATTTTGTAACTGATTTGAAGCAATACCCTTTAGAGTTATAAATTGGTTATTTTCCTCTCCAGCCACATAAACTTTAAGAAACTGCACACCATTTAAAATAACATTACCAAATCTTAAATCAGATAGATCGCGAACATTCTTAAATGCCGTTAGATCAATTTTTTCATTAGGATTATTAATCTCAAAGTCGTAAATAATATCATTTAAAATTCCGGTTCCAGCAAGCGCAGAAGTATCTTTAGCTATAACAAAAATATCATTTCCAGCTTCACCTAAAAAAGCTGTATCAATTGATCCGCTAAATGTAGTTAGCTGGTTTCCACCTTCTAAATATATAGTATCGTTGCCCTCACCACCATAAACTACATCCTTACCACTACCGTCATGAATTACGTCATTGCCTTTGTTGCCATAAATATAGTCATTGCCGCTATCGCCATAAATTATGTCATTTCCGTTAGCACCCCATATGGTATCATTACCAGCTTCACCGTAAATTTTATCACCATCGTAATCAGTTACATTTGCATTCGAATCAATACCACCGACAATCTGATCATTACCATCACCACCATATAATTCATCATTACCTTCACATCCAAGCAAGGTGTCATCACCGTTTCCGCCATATATTTTATCATTGCCGCGATCTCCCAGAATTGTATCACTACCGCCATTACCGTAGAGTGTATCATTACCAATATTAGTATTATAATTTGATGTTGAGATAACTCCGGTTGATGGATTGTAACTCGCATCAACATCGCCTCTAATATTGTCGTTACCATCATCACCAGAAATTATGTCGTTGCCGCTTCCACCAAATAAGTAATCATTACCACCCGCGCCTGTAATATAGTCATTCCCTACCGTTCCTACACTAAAATCATTTCCTGGTGTGCCATTAATTACGACACCGCTATTAGTCTTAAAATCAAAACTCAACGAAACAGTGGCACCTTTTGGATCAGTTGCTGTAACTACAATAACAGCACTGTATGCGCTGGAAGTAGTAGTGCCGCTGAATGTAAGAGTTGACGGATTAAAACTAATCCAAGTTGGTAAAGGACTTCCATCTGACAATTTTGCCACATAAGTCAAGCTATCACCATCAGAATCATAAAAACTATTTTGGATGCTAAACGAGAAAGGAGTATTAACAAAACTATCTTTCTGCGAAGGTTGATTTATTACTTCTGGAGCGTGATTACTGGTTATAAAATGATTACGATTAATCTGGGATTTATTAATATTTTTGAGGATAATTTTTTGATAATTACCGAATTGAACTAAAGTATCATTGCCAAATTGAGACAAGCTAAGTTGACTAAAGTCCTGAATATTGGTCAGGTTTAATAGATTTATTTTCTCACTAGCATTATTCACTTCAAAATCATTGATGGTGTCAACACCATTTGGATTATCCATAATCACAAAAATATCATTACCACTACCACCGCTATATTCATTGTTGCCAATACTACCCCTAAGAACATCATTTCCAGCATCACCAAATAATTTATCATTTCCTAAATCACCCTGAAGAACATCGTTACCATTACCGCCATAAATTTCATCATCACTGGCAGCACCAAGCAAAATATCATCCCCATCTTCACCATAAAGGAAATCACCGCTACCAATGGATGTCAAATTATCACTCTCACCAACAATAGTGTCATTGCCGGTTCCGCCGTGAATTGTATCAATTCCAGTGCCGCCGAATATCAAATCATTTCCTTCGTCACCATAGATGAGATTATTACCTTCTACTCCTTCAATCCTATCGTCACCAGCGCCACCATAGACTTCATCATTACCACTACCAGCGTAAATGCTGTCATCATTATCACCACCATAGATTTTATCATTACCACCACCGCCGTAAATGGTATCATTATTTTCGTCACCATAAATTTCATCGTTGCCATCAAGACCATTTATGAAATCATCGCCATAACCCCCATATAATCTATCAGCACCAGCATCGCCGTAAATGGTATCGCTTCCCGCTTCTCCATATATTGTATTGGATTTGTTATCGTCAAATTTTGCTGGATTGTTATTGCTACCACCAAATAGAATATCATTATCCTGACCACCATAAATTGTATCGGCGCCAACACCGCCACTTATCACATCGTCACCAAGTTCACCTCGAAGAATATCATCACCGTGATCACCCCAAATTTCATCATCGCCTTCGCCACCACTAATATCGTCATTCCATTCTAAACCTCGAAGGAAATCATCACCATTGCCGCCGCTCATTATATCAGGCAAATCTGAGCCAATCATTTGATCGACTCCATCAGTACCAACTATTTGACCAAAGAATATAAAATTATTGTTGGTAAGCTCGTTTTTGTTAACGTTTTGCAAAACAATCTTTTGACCATTATCAAGCGTAATTACCGTATCGAAACCTTGTTGCGACAAAGCCAGATCAGCAATATTTTTAATATTCTTAAAATTCCTTAAAGAAATTCTCTCCTCAGTTTCATGTCCTAAAATATTGCCCAGATTGAAATCTGTAATGATGTCTGTTTTGTTTGGATTAACTTCGATGAAAAATATATCATCCCCATCGCCACCAGTTAGGATGTTATTACCTTTTCCACCATCAACATAATCATTACCAGCTCCAGCTAAAATAACAGTATCACGATCATCGCCGTATAAATTATCATTGCCACTCGCACCATTTAAGGTTTGGGTTTCATTTAAGAAACCAGAAAAATTAGCAGCACTTAAAGCTGAAGCAGTAAAATTCTCCAATACAATTTTTTGCCCATTACCAAGACTGATTTCAGCATTGGCACCATTTTGCGCTATTGCTAAATCTGAAAAATTGGCAAATTTAAATCTGGTTAAATCAATTTTTTCGTTGGCATCAGAAGCATTAAAGTCAGTAATTCTATCGGTTTGATTTTCGTTTTTGAAAATTACGAATTTATCTGATCCAGCATTTCCAGTGAGTTTATTGTTTCCTCTTCCAGCGTATAAAATATTAGCCGCTTCGTTACCAATTAGTGTATCATTACCATCTCCGGAGTAAGCATTTTCGATAACGCTCCCCGCTGCTATTGTTAAATTTTTTCCATTGATGATGCTAGTATTTCCTGCCCTTAAATCGATTGTAGAATTAGTTAATATTCCAGTTGCATCAATTGAATCATTACCACTGGCATCAGAAATTGTTTTGTTAGTGTTAAATTCTTTAGTGAAAGTGTAGGTGTCATCATTGGTTTTGGCACTGCCATAGAATTTTAGATCCCAATTATTCAGCACGCCAGAAACGCTAGAAGCTTTATCTTCAACTTTCAAAACCCAATTCCCATTACCACTTTCACCAACATAATGAGTGCTAGATAAAGTAAATTTTAAACCATTTTGTGTTGAACCATAATTTGAAGCGTCAGAGCCAAGTGGTTTTTCCGGCCTATTAACCAAAACCGACTCTGTTCCATCAGGAGAAATTAAAGTTAAAACCAAATCACCAATTCGGCTGTGATCGATATCAACATAAACCTCGACATGCTCAAGATTGATGGAAGAGTTAGAAACGTTGATAGTGCTAGTGATGCTGCCATTATCCACAATATTAACAGCATTGTTATTAGCGGTAATTAGAGTCTGCTCGTTCAAACTGTTGTTAATCTGCGTCCAACTTTCCGCCATTCTTACTGCGGCGTGTGCATCAACAATACCAAAACCATAATCTTCGGAATAATGCATGCCGGAACCACCATTCCAATTATCGTCACCGTTATTTTTCCAAACTGTATTTTGATCTTCAACTTTCCTTGCAGTTCTAGCCAAAATCAATTGAATGTCGCGGTAACCAAGATTTGGATTAGCTTCAAGCATCAGAGCCACAATGCCCGAAACGATCGGCGCAGAAAATGAAGTTCCTTGAGTAGATTCAAAATCAGAACCAAAAGTTGAGCCATTGCTGTTTTGCAATAGGTTGGCTGTGGATTTAATGTTTGATCCGGGAGCAGAAACCAATATCGCCGAACCCGGATTGCTAAAAGGTTGTGATGCATCAACCAATTTTGATAAATCACCTTCCTGATTGATTGAGCCAGTAGTAATAACTTGGCGGGAATTCTGAGTATTATGATAATTTACGTTGTCACCTTTTTGACGATTATTACCACCAGCAAAAACAACACTGGTTCCAAGCCCATCTCGTCCTAATTCGGCAGCATTTTGCATCGCTCTTGCTCTCTCAGCAATAGTTACATTATCACCATAATCTTTAGTAAAATTATCACCAAAAGCCGCAACCGTCATCCAACTATTATTAGCAACATCATAATCCATCAATTTACCAAGCCCATCGGTTGAAGAGTCCCAGCTTAAGGAAGATAATTTAGCATCATAAGCGATACCAATTGATCCTTGTCCATTTTTCTCAGCGGCAATAACGCCAGCAACCAAAGTAGCGTGATTGCTGTAGCTTGTAACATCATCCTCAATTAAAACATTATTTAAGTAATCAGCAGAGATATTATCGTTTAAATCAGAATGCTTATAGTTTAATGGATTACCATAATCTCCTTCAAAAATACCGATATTTACTCCTTTTCCAGAATAATCTTCCCAAACTGGCTTCACTTTGATTTCCGACAAATACCATTGATCAAAATAAAGTGGATCAGATGGATCAGAAGAATTGGTTAAGTTCACCTGCGCCTTTAAATCAGCTTGCTCAATAGTTCCGTCAGATTTTTTCCTGCTAATTGTGGCGTAATTTCCATCAGAATCGATTACCGAATAATCAAAAGACATGGTGCCAATAAAATTTGGATCTGGCGTAAAAATAATTTTGCCATCAGCTCTAAGTTCAACTGTTCCGCCAACCGCATCGCTAACATTGCGTACAGAAAAACTTTTGCCGCTGGTGCTGAAATCATTGGCAAGAATCTGAGATTGACTTATTTCAAAAGCTCCGCTGCCATTTACCGTGATATTATCTTTTACCGGCAATGGTAAAGCAGTTGAAGTTTCGGTAATGTTAACATCAACGTGATCAAATCTTAACCGCTCAACATTTTTAATCGTATCAACTGAGCCATCAACAGTGTCAGTAACAGTCACCGTGCCATCAGCCTTGCGGCTGAAAGTATATTGATCATATTTGCCAGCATATTCCACCATATCAAAGCCATCACCACCATCAATCTCATCATTACCTTCGTTGCCGATTAACACGTCATTACCAACGCCACCAAGAATTCTATCATCACCAAGACCACCTTCGATATAATCATTTCCCTCGCCGCCAATTAAAACATCATTTCCTCTGTGACCACGAATTACATCATCACCATAACCACCATCTATGTAATCATCACCATCTTCGCCAGAAAGCGCGTCATCAGCTGCGCCACCAATAATGATGTCGTCACCAGCTCCACCGGAGATAAAGACGTTACTTGCGCCACCACCAATTAGCACATCATCTCCGCCACCACTATTAATTACCTCAGCATGAGACATCGCCATGTTGAATACCACACTTCTGTCATCAACCACCTTGATAACGTCTAAACCATCACCCGCATCAATATTTTCATTTTTGTCTTCAGCATCAATCATAATAACATCATCTCCAGCGCCAGCTCTTAAAGTATCGCTGCCAAGACCCCCCATCAGCCAATTATTGTTAGCATCACCAATAATCGTATCATTACCAATATTACCATAACCGCTATTTACACCTTTTTCAGCCAAGTTGATTGTGGCACCATTTACATCGGTAATTACGAAAGACGAAGAAGAGCCATCCTGAGCTGAAATCTTCGCTCCTTCTTCATAAGCATCATTCCACTCGTAACCAATCGGATTAGTCGTAAAATCAACCGCCGCAACTTCATGAGTTTTTCCATCTGTAGTTTTGTAGGTTGAACGAGAGAGAACTGGATTGCCTTCAATTCTTTCGCGATAAGCAATATTTCTGTTTAGATCTATTGATTGGATGTTAAGCTCAGCCAATGTTTTCAACTCTCCCGCATCTGTTACACCGTCTTCATTAACATCAACCCAAACTCGAAGATCATTCCATTTAGCATCCGAAGAATTAAATACATTGTCATTGTTGGAATCTAGAGTTTTAAGAGCTTCTAAACCATCAGCCACATTGTTTGTGTAATGTTCAGAAATTGTTTCGGTGATGTCGTTTATTTTGCCATCATGGTTTTTGTCTTCGACCAAGATACCGTCGGTTCCTTTAACCCAACCAGTGTTTTCTTTGTAATTGTCGTTATCAACATCAAAACTTACTTTAGAGTCTTTAAAAGCGATTAGCTCTACTCCGTTACCATTTAGATCAAGAACTAACGGATCAACATTCTGAGTTTTGGGAGCATCGGAGAATAAATTAGTAATTGAAGAAAAGGCAGATTGAATGCCACTCCAAACGCTACTCCCTAAATCAGCGATTGGTTTAACTATATTTTGTTGAAGGAAGTTAGCAGTTTTATCTAACCAGCTACTGGTGTCGTTTTGGGTAAGAGTCTGCGCACCAGGGCGAATTTGGTCGGAAGTTACTTTGCTTGCTTCCTGATTATTTAATCCATCTTCGTTAAGAACCTCAGATGGCATGTCGATGGAGTAATCACCACCTGATTTTACCGTACCATTGACGAAGGTATTTGGATCAGCACTGGCGTTGTTGGAGTTTTCTGAAGTGTTTATTGTGAGGTTGAGAAGGGAGTTGTTGATTAGAGCATTGTTTACTGTTCCGTCTGCATTGGTTGGAGCGGCCCCGTCATGACCATTAAAAATATCCTTAAGAAACGAGAGCGCTGATTCTGCGGCGTCAGATACAGGCTGCCATACAAATTTATCAATGGAACCTTCGAGCCAATTAATTCCAGCATTTACAGCTTTTACAACGGAATCCATTCCCGTGTTAATGTATTTGTCAACTGATTCAACTACGCTTTTAAACTGGTCAACAATAGTTGGATCTCCCTTTGCCGCAGCCTCTTCACTTTTTACTATTTCTCGCGCTGCACCAATTAAATGTTTCTCAAAAAGAGAGGAGCCAAAAAATTTTGCAAAAATCCCAATGGCAGCGCCACCAACCGCACCTATTGGGGTTGATATTAATGCGGCTCCAGCAACCCCAGAGATTATATCAAGAACTGTACCAAGTACCGATCCTTTGCTTTCAAGTTTAACCGTAGTGCCTACTGGAGTTCCAGCGTAATGAACACCATCTCCCTCTACCACATAGTTAGTAACTTTGAAGGTGGAAGGATCTTTTGAGGTGAGGTCTCCTTTTTTAATTGTGCCAGGATCTACTTGACCAGTTTGATTATTAACTTCATCATCCATCTTCTCAATATTATCAAGCTGCTTACCAACTCCTGGAGCGTTAATAACCTTAGTAACAACATCTTTCAAAATTCCAATCATTGATGCAAGACCACCACCAAGGGAATGACCGGTTAGAGTAATATTATCTTTGGTTAAGTTAGCTCCGGGATTTTCATCGTTAACTTTGTTTACAACAAAATCATAGAAATTCTGAGCAAGTTTAGCCTGATCAATATTGGCACCAGTTACAAATCCAGAATCATCATCGGCATCTTTAAAAAATTCCAAACCAAGATCCGTTCCCCCATAAGCAATTACTAAATCATTAGTATTTGGATTATAGTAAGCGGCGCCTTTGAAACCTTCATTACCATGAAATGGCTCATCAGTTTTTGGATCTTTATCATTCATTGAAATATTTATCCTCTGATAACCATCGGGAATTGGTAATTCTGGATTATCAACAGGATTATAGGCGTTTTCACTAAAATTGATAAGATCAAGTTTGGTAAATTGATTAGTCATAAATAGAGCTTGTTATGTGGTTAAATTATTTGAGAAAAATTCCGTAGCCATGACCTGAGAAGATTAACTCTTTGGTTTTGGGGTTATAAAAAACTATCCTTCCAGTTTTATCATTTTCTATGAAGGTTCCTCCATTAATCATGAAAGTTCCTGCAGAGTGGAATTCTTGAGATTTTGATTTATCTGCCTTCCAAGCCTCTCCATTGCTGATCTTTTGTAGAATAAATAGCCCTTTTCCTTCCAAATAAATTTCATCATATTTTTGTTTGTGATTGTAAACAAAAGGATAGTAATAGTCTCGCCAATTAGATTTTTTTAGAATTTCTTGGTATTCTTGCTCTTTGCCTTTTTTAACCACCCACTTCCAGTCATTTTTTGGCTTCTCCAGCAAACCATCATTATATGCAATTTTTCTTGCTAACGAATCATTTATAACCCCTTCGGATTCAACATAATTAGGAATTCCAGCATATGAACTAATTGTTAAGTTTCTTACTTCTTCAATTACCTCTTTGATTCCTTTCCATTTTTCATCTTTTTCCGCCATGTAAAAAAAATCCTGATCCGGATTTTCTTTGGTAATTTTAGTGATGAAGTCTTTAACTTTAGGGATATGAGACCAGATTTCTTGCGGAAAGATTATCACGCCAAATGCAGCGTAAACACCACTATCTTGCTTCTCATAATTGCCAAAGCGATATTTTTCACGACTACTACCTTTGCCATTAATAAAGTAGAAACGACTATCTTTTTCTATTGTTAGAAGCTCAACATTTTCTGAGATAGGATTTTCTTTTGTTTCAACCTTTCCCGTAAAAGATTTAATTTTGACTCTTGATTTTGGTGAGTCTTTTAGCTTTTGAGAGATAGCAATTTCAGCTCGGTCAATTTGTTTTGGATCGTCTTTCTGGAACTTGATGATAGCGTATGTTGGCACCCACTTTTCCCCGAAGGTTACAAAATCTTTTTTTGTATTTGGTTGGTCAGAAGTGGAAGTGCGATCAATATCAAGCTCATCAATTTTACATTCACCAGGAACTGGAAGAATTAAAACCTCACCAGTTTCCTCAATTTTGTAGATAATTTGTTTTATTGGTTGATGAACTCTTCTGATTTGTCTTTTTATTCCATCGCGATTACTTCTACCGCGACCCTCATAAATCTCACAATTAATAGCCTTAGTAACCGTCAGAGGCTTTCCATCAAGCTCAAGATTGTAGGTGATTTCAACTTTGTACTCATCAACTTTGTTTTCATAACCATGCCTCCACCAAACAAATGGTTTGGCAACGGCCTTAAAGGGAAAAGAAATTACATCGGATACTGTTGGCATAGCATTTGAATTGGTTGTGGTAAATAAAAAACTCATAATGATTAGTAACTTCGCTGTTGGTTTCATCTGGCTTCAACATCTTTGTTAATGGTATCGCCAGCTTTCTTGCTACTATTTGTAACTTTAATCTGAATTGCCTCAGGACAATATTTTACCAAAACATCAAGAACCTTCTTTTGCTTTTGAGTGAGTTGGTCAGCGGCAATTACTTCTTTCGGATTTTTAACGACATTGCAAAAATCTTTATTTCCCGATTTTAGGCTTTTTTCAATTAGTGGCAATGTTGACTTTGGAGCAAGACCTAACTCGTTGACTGCTTTTACGAGGAGAAGATTGGCATCAGACAATCTGTGATTGAAAATGTAACTACCAGCTCTCTCTGCATATCCAATTCTTTCAGAAACCTCTTCCAAAGAACCAGAAAAAACTACTTCTGATCTTGGAGGATTATCCACATCGTAGTACCTAGGATTATCATATTCATGATATTTAATTTGATCAGTTGGTAAATAGCCTATTGGCTTTGGGATTCCATCTTGACCAGTTGCCAATCCATGCAACTCTTTTATCACATTTCCATCCGGATCTTTAACTATATAATAATTGTGAATTGGAACTCCAGCTGCAGATAATTCAGTTGCTTCAATGGTATAATTTTGATTAGTCATATTTTTAGTTTTGATTTTTGGTTAATAATTACTTTAATTTTGTAACACACCCAAACCACTCAACTTTATGAGTTTTGTCGTTTAATATTCCTCCATTAAATCCACACCAAACACCAAAAAGTTCTGAATAATTTTCCCCAATTCTAAACACCACATCATCTCTGAGATAAAAATATTTATATTTTCTGTAAGTTGGAATTCCAACTGGAATTGGGATGCCAATCATAATATTAAAACCACTCCATCCTAGACCATTTTTATAAACTAACTTTTCCTGATTATTGCCTATTTTTTCTATTCGCTCAGGTTTCTCAAATTTTTTTAATAAATATTCTTTTCTGATGTGAGCTGGAAAACAAGGATCAGAATTTATTTCTGAACATTTATATTCTAGTGGAAACGCATTTCTTTCCAACTTTGATTCGTGAAAAAATCCAATTCCCACGCAACTTGTTAACAAAAGAAAAATAAATAATTGTACCTTACAGACCAAAACAACCGTTTGAATGCCACTCCAAACGCTACTCCCTAAATCAGCGATTGGTTTAACTATATTATTTTGTTGAAGGAAGTTAGCAGTTTTATCTAACCAGCTACTGGTGTCGTTTTGGGTAAGAGTCTGCGCACCAGGGCGAATTTGGTCGGAAGTTACTTTGCTTGCTTCCTGATTATTTAATCCATCTTCGTTAAGAACCTCAGATGGCATGTCGATGGAGTAATCACCACCTGATTTTACCGTACCATTGACGAAGGTATTTGGATCAGCACTGGCGTTGTTGGAGTTTTCTGAAGTGTTTATTGTGAGGTTGAGAAGGGAGTTGTCTATCTGCTGTAATGGCCCAACTATAACTTTACCCTCTCTAGCAAAAAGACCAAAGAAAAAATCTTGCACCCCTTCATAAGCATTTCCTACAAAACTCTTAGCACTACTCCAAAGCTCAGATACTTTGTGACCAGCATCTTTTAATCCCTGATACAAAGATTCCGTAGTTCTTTCAAATAAGGAATGCTCTAGGGTTGCATCATAACCCGGGACATGAAGGTTATTGGCTGAAACAAAGTTTAATGCTAACGGCTTCAAACCCATTACATTTACTAGAGTCATTACGACCGTGTTACTATTTTGATCATTAGCACCGCCCCAACCTTGCACTAAAGAATCTACGATTGGAAGATTATAGTCATAACCTTCAGAGTTAATGCGATTCATTTCGGTGCGAGCCAGATTTATTTTAGCAAGCATTTCAGCTCTGTTCCGGTAAATATAGTTTGGCGAGCATGAGTATTATTTTCATCCCAATCTGGAGCTCCATTTTTATATAAAACGTCAACAACTTCGATATCACCAAGCATTGCATTCTTAAAACTACTTCCTTCAGGACCTCCTCTTAAAATTCTTTGCTCTCCTGCATCATTTGTATAAACAAGATACATATGCTCCAATCCTAATCCAAGGGGCTTCGACTTAATTTCTATTGTAGCCATAATTTTGGTTTTTTAATATATTGTTAATCAATTTTATTGAATATCATAGACAAAAAAAATCTCTATTAACCTTTACAGCAGAAGTTTTAGCATTGTCTTTTGAATCAATATTAATAGTTACCAACCAATCAATAGAACAAAATGGAAACAAATAGTAACGCTCCCTGTATTCGCAGGAAAAGTAATCGAGTGCCGCATCTGAAATAATTTCTCTTTTTGTTACTAGTCGTCTTTTGCCAACCCCTTTTTTTCCAGAATCGTTAGAAACATACTCATAAGATTCCATCTCTTCTCTATAAATGCCATATTCCGCTCCCGCCTTTTTCAAAGCTTTCAATAATTCATTCACATCGCTCCCAATCGGGTAAAGCTCTAACAGTTCAGACTTTGCCTCTTCGGCAGTTTTGTATTTCTCAAAGTAGAAACCTTTTTTAAATTTGTTAAACATATTGGCGTTTGAATTTGTTGTTGCAGCAAGCAAAATGGAAATAATGATCAGGATTTTTGCACTTAACTTTTTCATTCTAACTTTTTTTCTTTGATCAAATTCTATACCAAAGTAAAAATCTTTACCCCCACTCTTTTTCTTTGTCACCCGTCTTCACGACGGGGTCTAGCAGGATTTTTTTAGACCCCGTCGTGAAGACGGGGTGACAATTTGAGAGTAAAGATTTGTGGTTTGGTTATACCAAGCTAAAAATCTATTAATCGTATTAGCTTTATTTTTTCCCCAAAACTTCAAAGAACAGCAAACGCAGCTAAATCTTTATTGACGCTTCTAGCTAATTAAAGCTTCAAAAATAGCGGATCCATCTTTTGATCCAGTGTCTTCATCAACTGCTCTTTCTGGGTGAGGCATCATGCCGAGAACGTTTTTCTTATCGTTAAAAATTCCTGCGATATTTAGAAGAGATCCATTTGGATTAGATTCGTCGCTTAAATTTCCTTCAGCATCAACATAACGAAAAGCTATGTTACCGTTGCCTTCAAGAGCTTTTAGAACTTCTGTTTCGGCAAAATAATTTCCGTCCATGTGAGCGATTGGAAATCTTACAACCTGATGTTTCTTATATTTCTTAGTGAAATGACTTTCGTTATTTTCCACGCGCAAAGTGACGTTGCGGCAAATAAATTTCATTTTTTTGTTACGCAGCAAAACTCCTGGTAAAAGACCAGTTTCTGTTAAAATTTGAAAACCATTGCAAATTCCAAGAACCTTAACTCCTTTTTCTGCAAGCCTTTTTACTTCTTGCATAACCGGAGAAATTGAAGCCATGGCTCCTGAGCGCAAATAATCGCCATAAGAAAAGCCACCCGGAACAACGATCAAATCTAAATTGTCGTCTAATTTGGTTTCTTGATGCCAAACTTTTTGAACTTTGCTGCCTAGTTTTTGTAAGGCTTCTAAAGCGTCACGGTCACAATTTGAACCCGGAAATGTAATTACTGCTGATTTCATTTTAATTAAGCGTTTCGTAAGTGTAATTCTCGATAATTTTATTCACCAAAAGCTTGTCGCAAATTTCATCAACAATTGCTTTGATTTTTGCTGGATCAGTTTCAGCAATATCGAGTTCAACAACCTTTCCCTGTCTAACTTGTGAAATTTGTGGAAAGCCTAAATTTTTATTTAAAGAAGCTTCTATTGCTTTGCCTTGAGTGTCTAAAACACCATTTTTTAAAGATATTAAAATTCTGATTTTCATGATTAATTAGTTTTAATTCCTAAACGAGAAGCCACGTCAACGTAAGCCTCAACCAATCCGCCAAGATTTCTTCTAAAGCGGTCTTTATCCATTTTTTCTAGAGTTTTCTCATCCCACAATCTGCAACTGTCGGGGCTTATTTCGTCAGCCAATATGATATTTTTTTGCGCATCAAATCCAAACTCAATCTTAAAATCAACGAGTTTGATTTCGGCTTTTTTAAAAATTTTCTGTAAAATTTCGT
>CAYVKI010000007.1:21665-22238 GCA_964452075.1 uncultured Rhizobium sp. | reverse complement strand
ACGGTCAAGTCGTAGCGTAGCCCCTTTTCAGCAATTTTTAAGGTTAATTTTTTGATTTCTTCAAGTTGCGATTTAGTCACAATTTTCAACACATTAACCGCGTGATCGTCGTTAATTAAAGGATCTCCCAAAGAATCATCTTTAAAACAAAGTTCAAAAACCGGAGCCGATAATTCTAAGCCTTCAGCAATTCCAAGCCTTTTTGCCATTGATCCCGCAGCAAAATTGCGAATAATTACTTCTAAAGGAATGATAGTCACTTTGCGCACAAGCTGTTCGCGCTCATCCAACCTTTTTACAAAATGAGTTGGAACTCCCGCTAAAGCCATTTCTAGCATTATTTTTTCTGAGATCAGATTGTTTAAAATTCCTTTTCTCAAAATTACTTCTTTTTTCTCGCCGTTAAAAGCCGTTGCATCGTCTTTAAAATATTGGATCAAAAGATTTTCATCAGAAGTTTTGTAAAGTTGTTTGGCTTTTCCTTCGTAAATTTTTTCTAATTTTTGCATTTTATTTACATTTTAGTTTTAACAACGCTTCGTTGCTTTTCTCGCTTCGCTTCGAAGACAACTC
>CAYVKI010000007.1:9307-21596 GCA_964452075.1 uncultured Rhizobium sp. | reverse complement strand
TTCGCTCCTTTGCCCGCTTTGAGCTAAAAACATGCATTTAGCATGTTTTTTTAACTCTCAAAGCCTTCGTAAATTTTTTCTAATTTTTGCATTTTTTTTTAAAAGTTAAATCAAGAAATGTTGTTTTTTGTTGGTCGAGCTTGTCGAGACCTTTTTAGAACTCACTAGGTTTCGACAAGCTCGACCAGCGGATTTAATACCTAATCCCACTTCGCAACTGGAGGCAGAGACATTAAAATTGCCTCCGTATTTCCACCTGTCATTAATCCAAATTTAGTGCCGCGGTCATAAACCAAATTAAACTCAGCATAAAGCCCGCGTTTTCTTAATTGGTGTTCGCGCTGTTCTTCTGTCCAACTCTCAAACATATGACGACGCACTAGTTTTGGAAAAATATCTAAAAAAGCCAGCCCAACATCGCGGGTAAATTGAAAATCTTTTTCAAAATTATCAGTGTTTAAATAATCGTACAAAATTCCGCCAACTCCGCGTGCAACATTTCTGTGTTTAATAAAAAAATATTCGTCACACCATTTTTTATATTTTTCGTAATAATCTGGCGAAGCTTTGTCACAAGCAGCTTTAAAAGCTTCGTGAAAATCTTTTGTGTCTTTTTCAACTTCAAACATTGGATTCAAATCTGCGCCGCCGCCAAACCAATTTTTTGTAGTGCAAATAAAGCGCGTATTCATGTGAACTGCTGGAACTAAAGGCGATTTCATGTGCGCGACCAACGAAATTCCACTTGCCCAAAAATTTGGATTTTCTTCTGTCCCTGGAATTTGTTTGCGAAATTCTTCACTAAAATCACCATAAACTTTTGAGAAATTTACACCAACTTTTTCAAAAACATTGCCTTTCATCAGAGACATTTCGCCGCTTCCGCCACCTTCACGATCCCAATTTTTTCTCTCGAATTTTCCTGAATTTTTTAAATTATTTTGCAATGCAAATTCTTCTTCAATTTTTTCAAATTCGGCGCAAATTTTATCGCGCAAATTTTTAAACCAGTCAGACGTAGCCTGTTGTTTTTCTTCAATTTTCATATAAAATGGATTGCTTAATTTAGGCGCGCTTTTGATAATTACGCGTGTTTTCAAACACAATAAACTAATCCCCAAAAATGAATTTCAAATCAGAATTTTTAAAAGAGTTTTTTGCGCGCGGATTTTTCGCTCAATGCACTCACTTAAACGACCTTGACGAATTAATGGCGCGCGAGTCAATCACAGCTTACATTGGCTTTGACTGCACCGCAAAATCGCTACACGCTGGAAGCCTAATTCAAATTATGATTTTGCGCCTATTGCAAAAACATGGTCACAAACCTTTGATTTTACTCGGCGGCGGAACCACAAAAATTGGTGATCCAAGCGGAAAAGATGAAGCGCGCCAAGTTTTGGATGAAGCAAAAATTCAAGAAAATCTCGCTGGAATTAAAAAAACTCTTGAAAAATTTATTAGCTTTGAAGGCGCAAATGCTGCGCTTATGGTGAATAACGACGATTGGTTAAAAAACCTAAATTACTTAGAATTTTTGCGCGACATCGGCCGCCATTTTTCAATTAATCGCATGCTGACTTTCGATTCAGTAAAAACTCGTTTGGAACGCGAACAGCCTTTGAGCTTTCTTGAGTTCAATTACATGATTTTGCAAGCTTATGATTTTTACGAACTAAACAAAACTAAAAATTGTCGCTTACAAATTGGCGGTTCAGATCAATGGGGAAATATTGTTAATGGGGTTGAGTTAACGAGGAGAGATAATGCAATAAAAAATTTAGCTTTGGCTTCTATGGGATTGAATACAATTTCAGCAAAAGAAACATTCGGCCTCACCTCACCTCTTCTAACAACTGCTGACGGCAAAAAAATGGGTAAAACTGCTGATGGTGCGGTTTGGCTTGATGAATCGATGCTTTCGGTTTTTGATTATTTTCAATATTTTCGAAACACTCACGACGCTGACGTTGGCAAATTCTTGCGCTTATTTACTGATTTAAAATTAGAAGAAATTGAAGTTTTGGTACCAGGATCCCCTTTATTTAAAGGGGATCGAGCTGACGCGTTAGCGCAGCGATGGGGATTGAATAAAGATACCTTGCCAATCAACAAAGCCAAAGAAATTCTGGCTTTTGAGGCAACAAAAATTTGCCATGGCGAAAAAGCGGCGCATGAAGCTTTGCAAAAAGCGCGCGAAATTTTTGTTGCTAAAAACTCTGCTGCTTTTGAAGAAAAAGAAATTGCGCTTGGGTCAAAATTAACTGACGTGATTTTTGAAATTGGCGCAGCCGAATCAAAAGGCGCGGCGAAAAAATTAATTGAGGGAAAAGCAGTTAAAATTAATGGTGAAGCGGTTTTAGACGTTCAATTTATTATCAATGAAAAAAGAGATTTTGAATTGTCGGTTGGCAAGAAAAAGTTTTTTAAAATTATCATAAAATAAATGAAAAAAATAATTACAATTGGCAACGCCATCGTAGATGTAATCTGCAAAGTTGAAGATTCTTTTTTGGAGCAAAAAGGCTTAATAAAAAACTCAATGTCGCTAATTGAGCACGATCTTGTTGAAGAATTATCAGCCTTAAAAATAGAAAAAATAACCTCTGGCGGATCAGCAGGAAACACTGCCGCAGCCCTTGCCCAACTTGGCGTCCAAACTTCTTTTATTGGCAAAGTTGGCAATGATAACTTTGGGCAAAAATTTATAGAAGAATTGCAAAAAACAGACACCGATTTTTTTAGCAATAAAAACCATCAAAAACCAACCGCCCGATCTTTTATTCTTCTAACGCCAGACGCACAACGCACAATGTGCACTTTTTTGGGCTGCGCTTCTGAAATTGAAGAATTTGATATTGATGAAAAAGTTTTTACCAATGCCGAAATTTTATATTTAGAAGGTTATCTTTGGGACAAACCATCGACCATTTTAGCTTTAAAAAAGGCGATTTCTTTTGCTAAAAAAAATGGCGTAAAAGTTGCATTTTCGCTTTCTGATTCTTTCTGTGTCGCACGTCACAAAAAAGATTTTTTGCACTTGATTGAAAACGAAATCGACATTCTTTTTGCCAATGAAGCCGAAGCTTTAGAGCTTTCACAAAATTTTTCTGAATTATTTTTAAAAAATAAAAATTTAATTTGTGTAATTACAAAAGGCGGAAATGGATGCGAGGTTTTTGCCAATGAAAAATCTTTCAAAACCAACGCCCAAGAAATTAAAAAACTAACCGACACAACTGGCGCCGGAGACATTTTTGCCGCTGGTTTTTTATACGGAATTATCAATAAATTTTCTTTAGAAAAATCAGCAGAAACCGCTAATTTACTTGCTTCAAAAATCATTCAAAAATTTGGCGCGAGATTTGAAAATGAAGAAATAAAAAACCTACTTTAAACCATGCTTTGGAATAAAAATGAATTGTTGGAAGCTTTATCCGATCAGGTTCTAGAACATCGCCTTGATGATAATTTAACGATTGATGAAGTTGTAATTGACAGCAGAAAAACTCCAAAAAGCGGGCTTTTTATTGCACTGAAAGGCGAAAATAACGATGCACATGATTTCTTAGAACAAGCCTCAAAAAATGGCTGCAAAGCTTTATTGATTGAGGATAAATCGAAAATCACAAATCAAAATTTTCTTCTCGTAAAAAACACTTTTGTTGCTCTTTACAAACTCGCTGAATTTTCTCGCCAACGCAGCAAGGCAAAAATCATTGCCATTACTGGCTCGGTTGGAAAAACCTCAACCAAAGAAATGCTAAAATTAGTTTTTTTAGCACTTGGAAAAACTTTTGCCACGCACGGAAATCTCAACAACCACATTGGTTTGCCACTTTCTTTGTGCAACTTTTCTGCAGATTGTGATTTTGGAATTTTTGAAATGGGCATGAATCATTTAAACGAAATCGAACCACTTTCGCGCCTAGCAAAACCTCATCTTGCCGTTATAACCAATGTTGGACCTGTTCATATTGAATTCTTTAAAAATGAAGAAGAAATTGCTTTGGCAAAATCAGAAATCTTTTTTGGTCTTGAAAGAGAAGGAATTGCGCTGATTAATCGCGATAATTCGCATTTTGAATTTTTAAAGAAACGCGCCGAAATTTTAGGATTAAAAATAGTCACTTTTGGCAAAAATTCAGAAAGTGATTTTTGTTTAAAAAATTCTCAAATTAAGGATTTAGCAACTTCTGACGTTTTGGTTTCTCAAAAAAATAAAGTTGAATTTTCTTATCAAATTTCAACAACCAACAAAATCGCAGTTTTTAATTCTTTGATTGCAACCGCCTGTTTAAGTCTTTTAACCAAAGATCCAAAAGCTGGACTTCAACAACTTTTAAAAGTCGAAAATAGCGCGGGACGCGGCAAAATTTTAGAAGTTAATTTATCTGGTAAAAAAATTACAATAATTGATGACACTTACAACGCCAGCGTTCCATCAATCAAAGCCGGGCTTGAAAACGCCTTAGAATTAAAAAAAGCGTTAGGCAAAAAAAGAGTTGTCGCGACGCTTGGCGATATGCTAGAACTCGGTGAAAAATCTGTTGAATTACACGAAGAAGTAGCGAATTATTTAAAAGCACTTCACATTGATTTTGCTGCCTTAGTTGGCAAAAACATGGCTTTGGCAACGAATAAATTAGCTAAGAATTCTTACAAAACTTTTCCAGACTCAATTGCCGCAAGCCTTGAAATTCAGAATTTACTCAGTGATGAAGACATTCTTTACGTCAAAGGTTCACGCGGAATGAAAATGGAAAAAATAATTGAAAATTTAACCAACACATCAAGTGCTCACTAGTTTTTTTGCAATGCATCTTGGGTTTAAAGCCTTTTCTTGCCTTGCTCTTTCTTATTTAATCGGATTTTTCAGCATCAAAAAATACATCAGATTTACCAAAGAAAATCCCAAATTCTTTCAGCCAATTAGAAATGATGGACCTTCCTCTCATTTGGCGACAAAACAAAAAACCCCAACAATGGGCGGCATCTTTATTGTTTTGGCGACGCTCATAACCACGTTTTTGCTAATTGATTTTACCAATCGCTACATTCTTGCGGTCAGCGTTGTTTTGTTAACATTTGCTTCTATCGGCTTAACCGACGATTTGATGAAAGTTTTTTACAAAAACACCAAAGGATTTCGCGGTAGCATAAAATTAATAATTCAATTCGCCGTTATTGGCGCGGTGTTTTTATGGCTTGGCGCGATTGATGAAATTCATCTTGAAAATCGAATATTTTTGCCTTTCGGCACCGGACATTACATTACGCTTGGAATTGTTCTTTATGTGCTTTTGGTAAATTTCGTGATTGTTGGCTCATCAAATGCGGTTAATCTTACAGATGGTTTAGATGGCTTGGTTTCGGTTCCGGCAATTATCAATCTCGCCTGCCTAATATTGCTTGTTTACGCTTCATCCAGCCCAGAATTAGCGAGCAGTTTTTATGTTCCTCACGTTAAATTTTCCGGTGAATTGATTTTTTTCTGCATCGCCATGATTGGGGCAATTCTAGCGTTTTTAACCTTTAATTTAAAGCCTGCTAAAATTTTTATGGGCGACGTTGGAAGCTTGGCAATTGGCGCATCTCTTGGCTTAATTGCCATTATTGTAAAACAAGAATTAATCTTTTTTGTAATTTCTCTTTTGTTCGTATCTGAAGCAGTTTCGGTGATTTTGCAGGTTGGATCTTACAAATTACGTAAAAAAAGAATTTTTTTAATGGCTCCTCTGCATCACCATTTTGAGAAGCTTGGATGGGGCGAACAAAAAGTGGTTAAAATTTTCTGGGCAATGTCCATTATATTTGCCGCTATTGGAGTGATGATTTTTTTAATTTAACAAATAGGTAAAAACATATGCGCGGCGTAATAAATTCTGTAACAAATTCTATGAATCAAATTTTTTCAAAAAAACCAAGTCTCGAAGAAACAAGATTATTAACCGAAAATAATAATAATTTATTAAATTTTACTCATATTGGCATAAGCACAGTAAATACCAGAAGCAATGACTCAGGCCTTGAAACTATTCATACAAATGGAGATCTGGGAGAAGCTCTTATAGTTCTTAAAAATTGCATTAAAGAAGGTTCAAAACTTAATAGTTTAACTTTTCAGAATCCTTGGGTGCGAGAAGATACAAAAAGAACAATACATTCTGAAACAGTTTCTCTCGATGATGATTTATTAAAGTCATTAGCAAGAGGGGAGAATATCGAATCCCTAAAACATCTCAATTTATCTGGTTATGATTTGTGTCTTCAGAAGAAAAATGGTGAACCAAGAATAAAAACACCTTTGAGATCAATAGTAGAGATAATAAAAAAAAGCCCTCTTTTGGAAACTCTGTCTTTGCAAAATAACAAGCTAACTGCTCGTGATGTTAATTTTGTCTTAGTAATGATTCGTGGTTCAAAATGTGCAGATTTAATTACAGTCGATACTTTTTCTAACCAATCAATTAGTCGTGACGACTCAATTAATGAGTCTAATCAAAATTCAATTGATCAGGCGGTTGAACGCTTTATCGCTAGTCGTGAAGAACTAAAATCTTCGTCAAATTATCAAGAATCTGACTTAAAACCGTCGGCAGAAGAAGTGTTGGAAGAAAAAATGCCAAACCCAGAACTTTTAAATATCTCTGACATAACGATTGGAATTCCAAGTTCAGAAATGAAACCTCACGAATCTGGGCAACTTGACCAATCCGAACTCAACACGAACAAATCAATATAATTAAATGACGAAAAAACCTCGAGTTTACCTTTACGATTCTACCTTGCGCGACGGAGCTCAAACCAGCACGGTTAATTTCAGCTCGCAAGATAAAATCAAAATCGCTCAATCTCTCGACTCTCTTGGCATTGATTACATTGAAGGCGGATGGCCGGGAGCTAATCCAACTGATGATGAATTTTTTGCCAATCTGCCAAAATTGAAAAAATCGCAATTTACCGCCTTTGGAATGACGCGCCGAAATGGCGTTTCAGCTGCAAATGACGCTGGCTTAAATGCACTCATAAATTCTGGCGTTAAGTCGGTTTGTATTGTTGGAAAAACTTGGGATTTCCATTTGAAGCACGCTTTAAATATTTCTGAAAAAGAAAATTTAGCGATGATTTCTGAGTCAATAACTCACATTGTTAAAAAGAAAAAAGAAGCAATGTTTGATGCCGAACATTTTTTTGATGGCTATAAAGCTAACCCAAAATTTGCCTTACGCGCCGCTAAAGCCGCCTTTGATGCTGGCGCACGCTGGGTTGTTTTGTGTGACACTAATGGCGGAACTTTACCAAGCGAAATTAGCAAAATTGTTAAAGAAGTTACCAAAGTTATTCCTGGAGAAAATTTAGGAATTCATTGCCACAACGACACTGGAAATGCAGTTGCAAATTCAATTGCCGCAGTTGAAGCCGGAGTTCGTCAAGTGCAAGGAACAATCAACGGGCTTGGCGAAAGATGCGGAAATGCCAATTTAATCAGCATCATTCCTACGTTGTTTTTAAAAATGGGCTTTGATGTTGGGATCAACGAAAAACATTTAAAGAATCTTGTGCATACATCAAATTTTCTTGATGACTTGCTTAATAAAGAGCGTGATAAATTTGCGCCTTACGTTGGTAAATATGCCTTTGCTCACAAAGGCGGATTGCACGTTTCGGCAGTTGCAAAAAATCCCGCCTCTTACGAACATGTTGAGCCAGAAAAAGTTGGCAATGAGCGTCAAATCATGATTTCTGACCAAGCTGGTCGTTCGAACATTATTTCACGCCTTAAAAAAATTGGCCTTGATCCTGAAGATAAAATCAAGTTTCATCAAATTGCCGATTTAGTAAATCAGGTAAAAGATTTGGAAGCAAAAGGCTATGCTTATGATGCAGCAGATGCTAGTTTTGAAATTTTGGCAAAAAAATCGCTTTCGATTGTTCCAAATTTTTTTGATTTAATTGGATTTCGCGTTCTTGATGAACGTAAATTTGATGCAAAAGGTCGCGTGGTTACGGTTGCTGAAGCCACTATAAAAATTAAAATTGGCACCAAAACTTTAATGGCAGTTGCCGAAGGAAATGGCCCAGTCAATGCGCTAGATAAAGCTTTGCGCAAAAGCCTTTCGCGCAAATATCCGAGTTTGAAAAATGTGCGTTTAACAGATTATAAGGTAAGAATTTTAACACCATCTGACGGAACTCAAGCGGTCACCCGCGTACAAATTGAATCTTTTGATGGCAAAAATAAGTGGACAACAATTGGAGTCTCTGAAAATATTGTGGACGCTTCTTTTAGGGCTTTGCACGATAGCATTACCCACAAACTAATGCACGACGACATCAACTAATTTTACTAAAAATGGCAACTTCCAAACAAGAGTTAGTTTATAACGAAATCATCGAATATTACGCATTTGCCGATCGCATGATTCACGCTGTGCAAGATAGTTCTCATCAGCTCGCTCAACAACAATTTGCAATTGCTGAAGAATTAGTTACTAAGCTCGAAGAATATGCGGATCAACTTGCCACTCAATATATTTCCTTCGTCACGAAAGGCGCGTCAGAAAAATCACTCGATACAGTTCGCGCTATTATGAACAACATTGCATCAAAAACCGAAGAATGTCGCCACAAGATCTTAACTCTAAAAGCTCATGAATAACGTTGAAAACGTTCTAGCAAAACTTGCAAATGATCTAAAAAAAGTAGACAAAATTATTCTTGAATTTGCTGTTGGAAAATCTCCTTTAATTGCTGAAATTTCAAATCACCTTATTTCTTCTGGCGGAAAAAGAATTCGCCCCATTTTATTAATTTTAGCCGCAAAAACTTGCGGAAACAAAGACTTAAAAAATTCTCACGATCTCGCCGCAGCCGTTGAATTAATTCACAGTGCAACTCTGTTGCATGATGACGTTGTTGATACAAGCCAAGTTAGACGCGGTAAAAAAACCGCTAATGCTCTTTGGGACAACAAAGCCAGCATTTTAGTTGGGGATTATCTTTTTTCGATTTCCTTTCAATTGATGGTCAGAGTAAAAAATTTAGAAGTATTATCTCTACTTTCAAAAGCCTCTTCCATTATGGCAGATGGCGAAGTTATGCAACTTGAAAACTCAACCGACCTATCACTTTCTTTAGACAAATATTTCGACATTATTTTTGGCAAAACCGCCGTATTATTTTCTGCAGCTTGCGAATCTGGAGCGTTGATCAGCAATGTTTCAAGCAATGAGATTTCTTCGCTTAAAGAATTTGGGAAAAATTTGGGAATTATTTTTCAGATTGTTGACGACATGTTAGATTATTCATCTGACGAAAAAACTTTAGGCAAAGATATCGGCAATGATTTTTTTGAAGGCAAAGTCACTCTTCCTGTAATTTTACTGCAAAATAAAGCTGACGAAATGGAAAAAAAATTCATTTCAGAAATTTTTAGCAAAAATCTACTTGCCAGCGAGAAGCATGATCCAGACTTTAAAGCATTTTTAGAATTGTTAGAAAAATACAACATTATTTCAGCCTGCAAAGACATGGCTTTAAAACATCGTGATTTAGCAATCAAAAATCTTGAGTCATTTTCTAACTCCGATTCCAAACAAGATCTGATAACAATTCTAAATTATTCTTTAGCCAGAATTTCTTAAATCATGAAGATACTTCGCCACCTAACAAAAATTGCGGTTATAATTGCAATTTACGGCATTTTTATGCTGGTTTCTCTGCGCCAATGTCGAGCGCAAATTGTTGATAGCTCGTTTTACAGGTGGCAGGTTTTTGAAATTCAAGAAAACGAATTAGAGTTTAAAAAATGCTACATACTATCTCATCCAGTTAATAGCGACAGCGACCACAACCATCGCCAAAAACCATATGTAATGATCACTCGCTTTCAGAAAGATCGCAGCGAAGAAGTCAGCATTTCGAGTGGATTTGAATATAAATTAAACAGCGAAGTTTTTGTTTTAGTTGACCCTCTACAATTTAAACTTCTTGCAAAAGGAAATTTAGCTTGGGCAAAAACCAAAGTTGAAGATTTAGCAATAATTGATGCCATGCTTAAGAGCGGAAACTTAAAAGTGCGCAGCGACTCAGCAGTTGGAACTTATGCCATTGACGAATATTCTCTAAAAGGCATAACTCGCGCCTACGCCAGAATGCGAGAAATCTGCAAATAACCCCAATAATGCTTAAGAAATTATACCGAAACTAGCTCTATACCAAACTACAAATCTTTACTCTCAAATTGTCACGGCGTCTTCACGACGGGGTCTAAAAAAATCCCGCTAGACCCCGTCATGAAGACGGGGTGACAAAAAAAGAGTGAGAGTAAAGATTTGTAGTTTGGTATATGGTCAGAACTGCATTGATTTCGTTAATAAAAATAGAAACCGCCACAACCAAAATAAAACTTGCGAATATTCTTTTTAATTTCTGTCCGTCAAACTTTTCACTCAAAGCCAATCCTAGAAACATTCCACAAGTGGTGAAAAAAATAAATGATCCAAGAATTATCCAGTTAACTTTTAAGCCAGAAGCTAAATCGCCATTAAAACCAACCAGCGAATTTGTAGCGATAATTCCAAGAGATGTGCCAATCGCTTCTTTCATCGGCAAATTAAATAAAATTACCAAGGCTGGAATTATTAAAAATCCACCGCCCGCACCAACCATTCCAGTTAAAAAACCAATCGCCGCACTACCAATAATTAAAAAACAAACTCGACACAATCTTGGTTTTTTATCGATGTTTTCTATCGCAATTGGACGCATCATAAAAAACGCCGCAACCAGCATTAGCAAAGAAAAAAGCAACATCACAAAAATTTCTTTAGGAATTTGTAAAATCTCTTCTGGCAAATGAGGAATGACAAAACTTCTGGTGCAAAAGACAGAAATTGTTGCCGGAAGCGCAAAAATTATTGCCGACTTAACATTAACCAAACTTTTTTTGTGATAAAAAAACGCTCCAATTAAGGCGGTTGCGCCAACAATTAACAACGAATAAGCCGTGGCAACTAGCGGAGGAATTTTAAAAAAATAAACCAAAATTGGCACCGTCAAAATCGACCCTCCAGCACCAATCAGCCCCAAAGTTAAACCCATTAAAACCGCCAGCGCGTAGCCTAGAATGATCATTTATTTATTTTCCAATTGCGCACGAAGTGACTTTTTGGCAACCTTTATTCCACGGCATTTTTGCCATAAAAACAGCCAAGCCGCAATAACCGCTTAAGCCAGCAAAAATTAGACCAGCACCGAAAAATCCGGAGAGTAGGAAGAATTTTGGGTTTGCAAAATATCCCAAAAGGCTGCCGATAAAAACTCCCAAACCAATGGTAAGTTGAACTTGGCGATCTAATGGTAAGAAAAATTTTCCCGATTTTTTTACTTCGCAGCCCGAAGCCGCCCAAGCTGAAATTCCGCCTTCAAGATTGAAAATTTCTAGATCTGGATCTTCTTGCAAAAGCTTTGTGCAAGCATTGTAGCTACGCTTTCCTGATCTGCAGTGAATAACCAGTTTTTTGTTAGAAAATTCTGGTAATGATTTTTTGCAAACCGTTGCAAGCGGCACTAAATTTGCACCAGAAATTCTTTCAGCTTCATGTTCAGCTGGCTCTCTGACGTCAACCACCACAGCTTCGCCATTTTCTAGCCATTTTTTTAAAGTTTCAGAATTGATATTTTTAATTGCCATTTTGCGTCTTTTTTAAAGTTAGTAGGATTTGGTTAATTAAAAAATTACTAGCTACAACATAATTTATTTGCAATAACAATGCTCTTTCCGCTGTTCGATCTTATCGAGACCATTTTTAGTTCAACATCAACAGGTCTCGACAAGCTCGACCAACGGAAAGGGTTTCGACCCACTGGAGTGAGAACTAACACACTATTTAGACGTTTTTGATAATAGTTTTAAACTTTCAAAATCACGATTAATCAAAGCGATTCGCTTTTTACGACTCCAGCCCTGAACCTGTTTTTCAAAAAAATAGGCATCGTCGATTCGCTCGAATTCTTCGGCAAAAACCAACTTAACCGGAAGTCTCCTCTGTGTGTATTTTGCACCGAGGCCATTTTGATGTTCCCAGATTCTGCGCTCGAGATCCGTGGTGCTGCCAACATAAAATGATTTGTCAAGCACACTCGAGAATGTACATGTGTGGCATGGTGGTGTGTGTTTGATTAAATTTTCTCGTCGTCTGAGTGTCGATTTTCCGCCGGGTTAGCCAGTGGGAAACAAGGAAAAACATGCGCCGGCCCAAAAACACCGCCCGATCGTGCCGTT
>CAYVKI010000007.1:7132-9297 GCA_964452075.1 uncultured Rhizobium sp. | reverse complement strand
GAATCAGCACATGCTCATTGTCAGGCTGCTGGGCCCCCGTGCTTCCTCCCCTTGGTTTCCAAAAGCAAAACCGGCGGCGGTAAATAAAATCTAAAGCGCCGCTCTTGCTGCAGCTAGTCTTGCGATTGGCACGCGGTAAGGAGAACAGCTTACGTAATTCAAGCCAATTTTGTGGCAAAATTCGATTGAGGCTGGGTTGCCGCCGTGTTCGCCGCAGATTCCGAGTTTGATTTCTTTGCGAGTCGATTTGCCTTTTTCAGCGGCGATTTTGATTAGCTGCCCTACTCCGTCTTGGTCTAATTCGGCGAAAGGATCTTTTTCTAAAATTCCGGCTTTTTGGTAATGCGGTAAGAAATTCGCAGAATCGTCGCGGCTCAAGCCAAAAGTTGTTTGGGTTAAATCGTTAGTTCCGAAGCTGAAAAATTCTGCTTCCTCAGCGATTTGATCAGCCATCAAAGCGGCGCGAGGCAGTTCAATCATGGTTCCAACCATGTAGTTCAGTTTTACACCAGATTCTTTTTCGACCGATTTTTCAGTTTCAACCACCAAAGCTTTCAAAATTTGTAATTCTTTTTTGGTCGCAACCAACGGAATCATGATTTCAAGCTGCACATCTTTAACGATTGACGCCGCCTCAAAAATCGCGCGTGCCTGCATTTCGTAAATTTCCGGGTAAGAAATTCCCAGACGACAACCGCGGTGACCAAGCATTGGATTTTGCTCTTGAAGCTGATGAGTTCTGTGTTTGACGTAGGAAACATCAACATTCAAAGCTTTAGCAACTTCGGCGATTTCATTTTCTTTGTGCGGCAAAAATTCGTGAAGTGGCGGATCTAAAAGACGAATTGTTACCGGCAATCCGGCCATGATTTTGAAGATCTCAACAAAGTCAGCGCGCTGCATTGGCAACAATTTCGCGAGCGCTTTTTTTCTACCTTCAAGTTCTTCCGCCAAAATCATTTCACGAACAGAAATGATGCGATCTTCGTTGAAGAACATGTGTTCGGTGCGGCAAAGGCCAATTCCTTCAGCACCAAAATCGCGAGCAGTTTGGCAATCAAGCGGAGTTTCGGCGTTGGTGCGAACTTTCAAGACACGAACTTCGTCGGCCCATTTCATGATTGTTTCAAAATCGCCAGAAAGATTTGGTTTCAAAGTTGGTACTGCACCAAGCATTACATCGCCGGTTGAACCGTTGATGGTGATGGTTTCGCCTTCTTTAACTTTAACGCCATTAGCGACGAAAAAATTTCCATGGTGATCAACGTGAAGACCGGCGGCGCCAGAAACGCAAGGCGTTCCCATGCCACGAGCGACAACGGCTGCGTGCGAAGTCATGCCGCCGCGAGCGGTTAAAATTCCTTCTGAAACGTGCATTCCTTTGATGTCTTCGGGGCTGGTTTCAACGCGAACCAAAATAACTTTGTCGCCATTTTCGGTGCGTTTTTCTGCTTCCGCTGAAGAAAATACCACAATTCCTGAAGCCGCTCCCGGAGAGGCTGGAAGACCTTTGGCAATAATTTGAACTTTCGCTTTTGGATCGAGAGTTGGGTGCAAAAGTTGATCCAAACTCATTGGATCAATGCGTTTTAACGCGTCTTTTTTGTCGATTAATTTTTCCGCAACCATGTCGACGGCGATTTTAACCGCAGCTTGTGCGGTGCGTTTGCCGTTACGCGTTTGTAGCATCCACAGCTTTTTATTTTGCACGGTAAACTCGATGTCTTGCATGTCGCGGTAGTGATTTTCGAGTTTTTTGTAAATTTCAACCAGCTGCGCAAACACGTCTGGCATGGTTTCTTCCATTGAAGGAAGTTTTGAACCAAGTTGTTCTTTGCCAGAAATTGTGATTGATTGCGGCGTGCGAATTCCCGCCACAACGTCTTCGCCTTGAGCGTTAATCAAATATTCGCCGTAAAGTTCTTTTGTGCCAGTTGACGGATTACGCGTGAAAGCAACTCCCGTTGCCGAAGTGTCGCCCATGTTGCCAAAAACCATCGATTGCACGTTGACCGCAGTTCCCCAAGAAGCGGGAATGTCGTTGAGTTGGCGGTAAACGATTGCGCGATTATTCATCCACGAAGCAAAAACCGCTTCAACCGCACCCCAAAGCTGTTCGTTCACATCTTGCGGAAAATCGCGGCCCAATTCTTTTTTGATTTCAG
>CAYVKI010000007.1:458-7122 GCA_964452075.1 uncultured Rhizobium sp. | reverse complement strand
TTCAGCTTTAAAAAGAGCGACGATTTCTTCGAGATTTTCTGTAGTTAAATCAGTGTCAGCTGACGCGCCGAACTCGTGTTTTTTCTCATCCAAAATCACTTCAAAATTGTGATGATCAAAACCCAAAACAACGTTTGAATACATCTGAATAAAGCGGCGGTAAGAATCGAAAGCGAAACGACGATTGCCCGATTTTTCTGCCAAACCCAAAACTGTTTTGTCGTTCAAACCCAAATTCAAAACCGTGTCCATCATTCCCGGCATTGACGCGCGGGCGCCGGAGCGAACTGAAAAAAGCAGCGGATTTTTTTCATCGCCGAATTTTGCACCAATATTTTCTTCAACTTTTTTCAAAGCCGACTCCACATCCACCTTCAAAGCATCAGAAATTTTTTTGCCGTTTTTGTAATAAAAATCGCAGAACTCGGTGGTAATCGTAAATCCCGGAGGAACTGGCAAACCCATGTTTGACATCTCGGCCAAATTAGCGCCTTTGCCGCCGAGAAGATTTTTCATTGAAGCATCGCCTTCAGATTTGCCGTCGCCGAAAGAATAAACGAATTTTTGAGCTGTCATTTTGTAAGTTCGAATTGAAGTTTTTGGAACTCAGAACCATTCACAACCAGTGAAATCAAGTGCCTTCCGGCATAATGTTTTCTGGTTGAGAGATCTCGAAAAGAATGTTTTTTGGAAAATTTAAAAACACCCTGAGCGAAATTTTTAGTAATGATTTGGAAATTTTTTTTAGAATGCGTGCCGTTTTGTTTTAAAAAATAAACAACATATTCCAGACGAATTTTGTTATTTTGAAGCTTATTTTCTAAGACAAAATCAAATATCAAATCGCCAGAAATTTTTACCACTTCTTTTTGTAAAGAAAAGCTTTGGATCGCAGAATTTTCTGACAAATTATTACAGTTGACGCCAATGATTTCAAGCGCGGCTTTGTCGCCATTTTTTAACAATGTACGTAAAGCGTGTTTAATCAAGCCTTCTGGCACTTTTTCTTTTTTCCATTTTTGCATTAAATTCAAAACCAATCGCGGATGATCTTTAGAAATATCGTTTAAATTATTTGCCACGCTTTTGCGCACATATTCCGATTCATCATGTTTTAAATTTTCTAGAATCGGCAAAATTTCTGACGGATCTTTTTTAAAAAATGGCAAAGCTTCTCCCCAAGGAAGACGAGGTCTTAAACCCTCAGAAGCCAATCTTCTAACGTGATGATTTTTACTTTTACTCCAAATTTTAAAAAACCCAAGAGCGCGCTTTCTGTCTAACTTTAAAAATTGCCGAACAGCAAATTCAGAGCTACCAAATTCAGTAAAAAATTCTAGCGATTGCATTGAAAAATCAAAATCATCAAGTCCAAAAATTTCAACAAAATCAGGAAAAATAATAAACGCCAAACCCGACATTCTGTCTCTAGACAGATGTGCCGCAACTTGCTTTAAAACGGTTGCTTTTAATTGATAAGTTTTGCCAGAAAGATTTTTTTCAAGAGTAATACTGATGCTGCGCATTCTTTCTTTTAACCCTTGCTTATCAAAATCTTTAAAAATTTTGAGAAAATTTTTTGCATCAAATTCAGCATCAAATCGTAAAATTATTTCGGCTAAATTTTGCAGAAATTTTTCTGAGTAAACCTCTTTTAACAGCATTTTGTGGATTTTTCGTTAGGATTTTTCGTTAGTAAATACTTTCCAATTTTTTTGCCCCATTCCGTTTTGTCACCCCTTCCGTTTTGTCACCCATTCCGTTTTGTCACCCCGTCGAATGACGGGGTCTAATCAACTGACAATTGTAACTAGACACCGTCATTCAACGGGGTGACAAAACGGAAGGGGTGACAAAATAGGAGGTGGCGTAACAAAATAACAATTGCAGCGATAACAATTGCAGCGCTAACAATATCAATGATGGCAACAAAATCAACGCCAGCAAAATGCCACCGGTAAACGCGGCAATAAAATTGATGAAGAGCTTATTGTGACAATTCCACTTTCGACAAATCGCAAACCTTATTAAATAAGTAACGAATTTTCGCCAATAAATTTAAACGATTTTCACGCAAATTTTTGTCAGAATCATTCACCGTCACATTAGCAAAAAAATGGCTCAACGGAGCCTCCAAAACATCTAATAACTTAAATGCCGAATTAAAATCGCCAGCAATAATCAATTTATTAAACGGAGATTTTATTTCTTTAATGCGACTGTACAAAACCTTTTCGTAATTAGTTTTAAGAGAAAGGCGAGAAACTTTGGAATTAAATTTCTTTTTATCTTTTTTCTCTTCGATTGCCAAAATATTTGCCGAACGTTTGTAAAGCTCTAGCAGGTTTTTTTGTTTTGGATTTTTAATAAAATTATCGAGAAATCTGATTTTTTTCGCTAGATAAAGAATGTCGCAATATTTGTGTTTTTCCAAATCGGAAAGATATTCCTCAATCACTGCATTAATGATGTCTTGTTGCAATAATTCAGTTTCTTTTAGGTAAGATTTCAACCTTTCAACAAAGAAAATAATCACCTCTTCCACCAAATCTTTTTTAGATTTTAAAAACTCTACGCCATCTTTTTTTAGTAATTCTTTAAGAAGTTTCGTTGGATAAGCATTAATTGATTTCTCCACCAAAATTCTGATCGGAAAAGCAATATTATATTCGAAGCCAATTCTGATAATTCCAAGAACTGCGCGCCTTAAAGCGTAAGGATCTTTTGAACTTGTTGGTTTTTCATTAGCTAAATAAAAACCAACAATTGAATCGATTTTATCGGCAATCGCTAAAACAATTCCCAAAGAAGTTTTTGGCAATTCAGAAGCTGGGCCAAGTGGCAAATAATGTTCGTAAATTGCAGAAGAAATTTTGGGATTTTCATGTTGTTTTTTTGCATAAAAACTGCCGATTTTTCCTTGTAATTCAGGCAATTCTGCAACGGCTTTAGTTGTTAAATCTGCCTTCGCTAAATCAATTGACCTTTCAACAAGCGCAATATTGCAATGTGGCACAAACACCGCAAGAAATTTTGCCAAACTGTGCAAACGCTGAGTTTTATCATAAACTGAACCGAGTTTTTGATGAAAAACAATTTTTTTCAGATCCGCAACCCTTTCTGAAAAAGGTTTTTTTAGATCTTCATTAATAAAAAATTCTGCATCAGATAATCTTGCTTGAACTAGCTTTTCATTGTCTTGGATAATTTTTTTGATGTCAGCATTTTCAGCTATTACATCCGCAACAAAAATGAATTTTGCCGCCAATTCTTTGCTAGAATTTCTAAGACAAAAATATTTTTGATTTAGCTTTAAAGTAAGAATTAAAACCTCAGGCGGCAAAGCTAAAAACCTTTCATCAATTGCTCCCGATAATGCTAAAGGATTTTCACAAAGACCAGAAACCTCGTCAAAAAGAGGAGATTTTTCATCGTCAAAAGCTTCTAATTCAAGCTCCGATTTAAGTTTATTTATTTGTTCTATTACATTTTGTTTTCTTTGAGCTTGATCCAAAATAACAAAATTATCCTTCAATATCTTTTGATATTTTGAAGCATCAGAAATTTGTAAATTTCTAGCCCATTTTGTTGCAGTTAAATTATTTGACTTCAAACCAAAAAATTCGACATCAATCACTTCCGATCCAATCATACAAAGAATGTTTCGGACTGGACGAACCCATTTTGCCTGAACACCAACTTCAACGTCAAAACGCATTAATTTTGGCCAAGATATTGTCATTTTCTGCAAAATTGCTGGCACAGAAATTTTAATTATTTCAGAAGTTTTAATTTCTGATGCTGGCTTCAAATGGACGTAGCAAAGATTTCCAGCATTATCGACTTTGCCCAATTCAGATTCATCACTTAAACCCACTGATTTCAAAAACCCTTCAATCGCTCTTTTATCAGCATTAATTTTTGGCCCTACTTTTTTTGTTTCTGGGGTTTTTTGAAAATCTTCCAAGTGAGAAACGTAAAGCGTTAAACGACGCGGAGTTATGAATGACCTAATTTGATCCGACTTTAAAACCAGATTATTTTTTGCAAAAATTTCATTAGCAATTTTTAGAAAATTTTCTGCCGCAGCTTTTTGCATGCCAGCGGGAATTTCTTCGCTTAAAATTTCAAGAATAAAATCGGTCATATTTTAAAAATTAGTTTCTTCTACGCGCAAAAATTTTGCAGTTTTAACCAAACTTAAATCAAGGTTTTTCAAGATATTTAAAACATCTGATTCTTTTTGAACATCAGTTATAAAACCACAAATAATTTCGTCACCCGCGTCAATAAAGGCAGCGTTTTCTACTAAAACCTCTGAGCCAAAAATAACTTTTGCTAAATCGGTTTTTTGCGCCGCTTCTTTGTTTACAACGAGATTTAAAAAATATTTTCCGCTACGTTGAGAAATATCGACAACTTTAGCTTCCGACAATTGCGAAGCTTCCACGCCAAACAATGGTGATAAGCGATTGCAAGAAATATCAATTAAATCTGCAACAACTGCCGAACCAGTGGTTAATCCGCCAGCACCGCGACCAACGGACAAATTCCAACTGGCATTTGTGGTATTTACCAAAACAGCATTGAAAGGCCCATCGACTTGGGCAATTTTTTCGCTTTTTTTGATTAATGTTGGGTAAACCGTTTGTTGAAAGCCATCTGCAAGTTTTTTATAAATCGCCAGAAGTTTAATTTTATAGCCAAGATCTGACGCCAACTTTACATCATTACCCGTAACTTCATCAACGCCTTCAATGTGAAGCTGTTTAAATGCCGGATAAGTTGAAGAAGCAATTGCAGATAAAATTGTTAATTTGTGAGCGGTGTCGATGCCTTTAATATCAAGAGTTGGATCGGCTTCAGCATAACCTAATTTTTGCGCTTCTTTTAAAGTTTCGACAAAATCAGAATTTTCGGCATACATTTTGCTTAAAATAAAATTACAGGTTCCGTTTAATATCGCGTAAAACTCGGTAATTTCGCCAGCAGTAAAGCTCTCTTTAAAAGTTTTAATAACTGGATTTGCACCAGCAGTTGAAGATTCAAAAGCAATGTAGCCTTTATGTTTTTCAATAAGTTCTGAAAGTTCTGCGCCATATTCTGCAAGCAAGGCTTTGTTTGCGGTCACAACTTTTTTGCCATTTTTAATAGCGGCAATTATCAGGTCTTTCGCCGTGGTCAAACCACCCATAACTTCAATAATCACGTCAACATTTGGATCTGAAGCTAGATCGACCACGTTGGAATAAAATTTTATTTTCGAATCAAGAAAATCTTTTTTTGTGCGCGAGGCGGCTGCAACCACTTCAAAAATAGTTTGGCTTTTTTTTGTTAAAATTTCTGCGTCTTTTTGTAAAATATCGTAAACACCTTTGCCAACAGTTCCAAGACCTGCTAGACCAACTTTTATTCTCTTCATTTTTACTTATAAATATTAATTGCCATAACTTAGCGGGGCAGTTTTTTTAAGTTTTGGTTGACCTAAATTCAAGCTGTTTGTTAAGTTGTCGCCAAATTTACTCCCCAAGAAAATTTCCAAAAAATAATGAAAAAATCACATTACCCTCAAGGCAATCAGAACCTTGATTTTGCTAAGATGGAAGAAGAAATATTGCGCTTTTGGCAAGAAGAAGAAATCTTTGAAAAATCAGTTGAAATCAGAAATTTCTCCAACGGACTCGATGAAGATAACACCTCTCCAGTTCAAGAGCCATGCGCTTTGAAAGATCACGCTAATTGTCGTCATGCTTCGACAAGCTCAGCAAACGAAAGAGATGAATTCGTTTTCTACGACGGCCCGCCTTTCGCCAACGGACTTCCACATTACGGCCATTTGTTGACTGGCTTCATCAAAGATTTGGTAGCGCGTTATCAAACCATGAAAGGCAAAAAAGTTGAACGTCGTTTCGGCTGGGACACTCACGGATTGCCGGTGGAAATGGAAACTGAAAAAGAATTAACCGCTCGCGAAGGTCGCCAAATTTCCGGACAAATCGCGATCCAAGAATTTGGTATCAAAAAATTTAACGACGCCTGTCGCGCCTCGGTGATGAAATATGCGGATGATTGGGAAAATTACGTTACGCGCCAAGGGCGTTTTGTCGATTTCAAAAATAGCTACAAAACCATGGATTTAAGCTACATGGAATCAGTGATTTGGGCTTTCAAACAGCTTTTTGACAAAGGTTTGCTTTACGAAGATTTCCGCGTTGTGCCTTACTCTTGGGCTTGCCAAACACCTTTGTCGAACTTTGAAACGAGGATGGATAATTCTTACCGCCAGAAGGCGAGTAAGGCGGTGACGGTGAAGTTTGAACTCACAGAAGAAAGCGCAAAACAACTTGGCTTTGAGGGTAAAAAAGTTTCGCTTGTTGCTTGGACAACAACTCCATGGACACTTCCTTCAAATTTGGGTTTAGCGATTGGTAAGGAAATTGATTACGCAGTTCTAAAAAAATCTGACGAGTTTTTAATTCTAGCTGACGGATTAGTTGAAAAATTCGCTAAAGATTTAGGTGAGTTTGAGAAAGTAAAAACCGTGAAAGGTGCTGAGTTAGTTGCCCTCAAATACAAACCACTTTTTCCATATCTCGTTGAAAAAACCAAAAACTAATATGTAGTTCTCCACGGCGATTTCGTTTCAACTGAAGATGGAACTGGC
>CAYVKI010000007.1:0-448 GCA_964452075.1 uncultured Rhizobium sp. | reverse complement strand
TTGTTTATTCTGTTTATAAAAAATATGGGAAAGAAATAGCAAATAATTATTATTTCTTTGGCAGTAAATAAAAAAATAGAATACACCGTTTTATTGAGTAAGATTAGAAAAGGTATTTTTTTAACTGAATATTCTCTCTGTAGCTCAAATCCAGAAAATGGTTTAGTATCCAATGATGTTTCAAATAAATTTGATAATGCATCCTTTTCCTTTGTGCCACAAAACAAGATAGAATTTGAGAGAGAAGTTTTAATTCTTTCAAAACCTGCCTATGAAAAATTACAGAAAGATCTATTAGATTATGAACAAATAGGACTGATAAAAGGCTCGGATGTTGTGGGATTGAATTATTTTCCAATATTTCCCTACCTAACAGGAAAATCAGGAAATAACTCTTATCAAATTCTCCACGGCGATTTCGTTTCAACCGAAGAAGGAACTGGCATCG
>CAYVKI010000006.1:22797-38855 GCA_964452075.1 uncultured Rhizobium sp. | reverse complement strand
AAATAGTACAGGGAAGAGAAAAAAGACCGCAAACTGTGTCGGTTGCAACGCCATGTTGACAAGCTCCAGTTTCATCGATTATGCGTTTTTTGCCCATTTTTTTTGCGAGCAAAATTTGACCGATGCAATTGTTGATTTTGTGTGAACCAGTGTGATTTAGCTCGTCGCGTTTTAGGTAAATTTTTGCGCCGCCAATTTCTTTTGTAAGTCTTTCAGCCAGATAAAGAGGGCTTGGACGACCTACATAATTCTTCATGTAATAGGCAAATTCTTTCTGAAATTCAGGGTCTTTTTTGGCTTTTTTATAAGCCTCGTCGAGCTCAAGAATTGCGGGCATAAGAGTTTCAGCAACGTAACGCCCGCCGAATTCGCCGAATTTCCCATGTTTATCGGCTTGGTAATTAGTCATTATTAAAAACGGTTTTATTTAGGAAGCGCAAGGCTTCGTAAGCTAAGAACCTATTAAAAATTTTCTAGTGAAATTTTTAATAATTTCGCATTGACATCAGATTTATTGCCCATAATTTTCGGAAAAATTCCATGAATTTCCATGTAATCCAAAATTTTTCCGAAAATAAGTGGCTTTATTCCTCTCAGCATTTACCAACAAAATCGACAGCAAAGGCCGCGTATCAGTGCCTTCGCAGTTTCGTTCGTCTTTGGTAAATCCTGATTTTTCTGGAGTTGTGGTTTACGAATCTTTTGTAAATGACTGCATCGAAGGCTGCGACATTGATCGCATTCGTAAAATTTCTGAATCAATTGACAATCTAGATCCATTTTCTCAAGACCGCGATGCTCTTGCAACCGCGCTTCTTGGCGGCTCATTTCAACTTTCAATTGATGCCGATGGTCGCGTAATTTTGCCAGATTCGCTTCTCAAAAAAGCTAAAATAAAAAATACCGCAGTTTTTGTTGGAAAAGGTCCGACTTTTGAAATCTGGAACCCAGAAAAATTTGAAGAATATATGAGCAAATCCAAGAAGGATGCTCGTGGAAAGCTCGATTTGGTGAGGTTAAAAAAATGAACAACCTAGATTTTCACAAGCCAGTTTTATTCAAAGAGATGCTGCAAAATCTAAATCCAAAAGATGGTGAAGTTTATCTAGATACAACATTCGGTGCTGGCGGATATTCTAGAGGAATTTTGGAAAGTGCGAATTGCGAATTATACGCAATTGATCGCGACGAAAGTGCAAAGAAATTTGCAGCAAAAATAGAAAAAGATTTTCCTAAAAAATTTACTTTTCTGCGCGGAAAATTTTCTGAAAGTGCTGAATTACTTGCAGAAAAGAACATTTCTGAGCTTGATGGAATGGTTTTGGATATAGGCGTTTCTTCGATGCAACTTGATGATAAATCTCGCGGTTTTTCTTTTGATTCTGATTCAAAACTCGACATGCGCATGGATCAATCTTTGCCAGTTTCGGCTTTTGAAGTTGTGAATGAGTTGCCAGAAGCTGAATTAGTGCAAATTATAAAAGAATTTGGCGAAGAGCCAAAAGCTAGATCAATTGCTAAGAAAATTGTACTGATGCGCAAAGCTGCGCCAATTGTCACTTGCAGTGATTTGGCAAAAATTGCGCGCTCGTTTTATCACGGTTATTTTAAAACTGATCCTGCAACAAAAACCTTTCAAGCATTAAGAATTTTTGTTAATAAAGAATTAGATGAATTAAAAGCTGCCTTGGCTTCTTCAACAACGTTGTTGAAGAAAGGTGGAAGATTAGTTGTGGTGTCATTTCACTCTCTTGAAGATCAAATCGTTAAGAATTTTTTAAAAAAAGAAGCGGGTTTGGATAAAGTGGTTTCAAGATACCAGCCTGAAATATCGCAAGCAGAATCAGTTAAAAATTTTCAGATTATAACTAGGTCGGCAATCTCTCCGAGCAAAGAAGAAATCGCTGCCAATCCTAGATCTCGTTCTTCAAAAATGAGAGTGGCGGTAAAAATATGAACTCACAAACAAAAGAACTTTGGCAACGCCTAAACAAATTTTATCTGGTTAATATCTCAGTTGTTGCGACGGTTATATTGACTATAATTTTGATGTTTATTGTGCAGTTTAAGGTGGAATATTTACAAGATGAAGTTGCAAAAACAGAGGGCGAAATTGCTGCTTTTGAAGATGAAATTCAACTTTTGGAAGTTGAGTGGGTTTATTTAACTAGACCAGAGAGATTAAGAAATTTAGCATCGCGCTTTTTACAAGATAATAGCTATATGTTGGCGAGCCAGATCAAAGAAGAAAGTAAGTTGGAGCAATATTATTTAGTGAATTACAAAAAATCAGAAGAGAAGGAGATGGCTTTAAATCAAAACTTTAAAGAGTCTGAGTTGGAGCTGTAGAAAGAATATCGCGTTACTCTATTAATTGAAAAAAGGTCAGATCTTACAAACAAGATCTGACCTTTTTTTTATTTTAGCAACCCAGCAACGTCCAACATTCTAAGTGAGAACGCCCATTCATTGTCATACCAAGAAGCAACTTTAACAAAATTTCCACCGCTAACTTTGGTTTGAAGTGAATCAAAACAAGAGCTGAAAGGAGTGTGGTTGAAGTCAATTGAAACCAAAGGCTCATCAACAAATTGCAAAATAGATTGCATTTTTCCTGACGCAGCTTTTCTTAAAACTTCATTAACTTCTTCTTTTGTGGTTTCTTTTTTAGCCAAGAAAGTTAGGTCAACCATTGAAACATTTGCAGTTGGAACTCGAACAGCTCCACCGTCCAATTTTCCTTTTAACTCAGGAAGAACGAGACCAATTGCTTTAGCTGCGCCAGTTGAAGTTGGGATCATCGACATTGCACAAGCTCTGGCGCGACGCAAATCTTTGTGAGCATTGTCAACAATATTTTGATCGTTGGTGTAGGCGTGAATTGTAGTCATAAAACCTCTTTCGATGCCAATCGCATCATTAAGGGCTTTGGCAATTGGAGCTAGGCAATTAGTTGTGCATGAACCAACTGAAACTACTTTGTCTTCAGAATTTAACATTTCGTCATTAACGCCAAAAACGATGGTTTTTACAGAATCTTCTTTTGCAGGAGCTGAGATCAGAACTTTTTTTGCGCCAGATTCAATGTGTTGATAAGCGTCTTTATATTGTGTGAAAGCACCAGTGCATTCAAAAACTACATCAATTTTTAATTCTGCCCAAGGAAGTTTTTTTGGATCGCGTTCAGAAATTAATTTAACGTTTTTTCCGTTAATAATTAAGGAATTTTCACCAACTTCCACTGACTTTGAGAAGCGTCCATGGATTGAGTCATATTTTAAAAGATGTTTTTGGGTTTCGGCGGGAGCTGAGCCATTAACTGCAACTAATTCAAAGTTAGAATATTTTGGATCTTCAAAAATTGCACGGGCAACGCAGCGGCCAATTCTGCCAAGGCCATTAATAGCAACTCGAATAGTCATGATTTAGTTATTTTAGTTTATTGGGGTTGTCTTAGAGACTGTCTTAAATCTAGTGTTAAGAAGACTTAGGGCAGGCTCTTAAGAACTCTTGAATTGTAGTAAGCAAGAGCATTTCTGAAATCTTGGAGGTTTATTTTTGCGGTTACTTCTTTTTCAGAGGCGCGCAAACTAAAGCGCAGATATAAAAAGTCACCCGCTTTCATTTGTTGGAATAAATCTTGTTTCTGAGTTTCTTCAAGAGGTATAAGCCCAAAATCTTTAACGTTAACGTTTTTAGATAAAATTAAATCATTTTGATCGACGCGAATTTTAACAAAGCTTCCCAGTTTTACTTGAGGAATAATGATAAAAAATTGACTGAAAAATTTAGTGGTTGGCTCAATTGAAATTGCCGCGCTATTTTCATAAAATTTTGCAGCGATTTTGCAGTGAGAAATGTCCATCATCACGTCGGTTTCGCAGAATACTTTCCAGTCGCCGAAATTTTTTTCTTCAGTTTGAATATCAACAATTTCAGCTTTTGCTTCACTAACATTTGTAATCTGAAATGTCTGAAATAGAAAAAAGGTGACAAAAAACAGATTTACAACAATGCCGTTATATAAATTTTTCATTATGAGTTTCTCTTATTTATTAATCGATTCGCTGCTGATCTGTCTTTGCTTGATGGGTCTTTGCGGTTTGTTTTTTTTCCAAGAATATATCAAAAAGATTTCTTGTTTATCTATTTCTTATACCAGCTTTTTAATATTAGTTGTTCTTATGGCGTCAAGAAGCTCTTATCTTAACGAAACACTAATAATTATGGTTAGTATTCTAGCGATTTTTTCAGTGAATCTTCTGATTGGAATTGGAATCGCTAGAAATATTGCTAGAGCGCAGTTTGATTCTGAGAAAAACTAAACGTTATCAAGTTTTAAGCTGACATTTTCTGACTTTGCAGAAAGCTCTGAAACTAGTTTTTTTCTTAAAATGGCAGTGTGATTTTCTATTTGATCAAGGATTTCCAAAATTTGCATTGCTTCGTGTGATAATTCGTTGATTTGTTCTTGTTGATTTCTAGCTAATATTGGATTTTTCATGTTTGAAATGAAGTTGTTAAAATTTGCGATAAAAAGAATTTAGTTCTTTTATAAAGAGTCAATCTTTTATCTGAGTTCTGTTGAAACTGGTCTTATGTCAAATAAAATATTTATTCTTTACCAAAATCTAAAATGACTTCCTTCCAAATATAATATTTATCTAAAGGTAAATTGCGTAGTGGACTGCATAAATCAATAGCTCTGCGAGCGTTGTCAATTGCAATTTTATAATTGGATTCTTTTGGATCGTTATATCTTTTAGAATCTATAATTTCATTTAAGTTAGAGCTAATATAACCATCTTCACTAATATTGGTTTTAACGGTAATTTTCATATCACTTTCCAATTGAGTCTCGTCAATGGCTCGATTGTAACATCTTTTTAGTTGAGATTGAATGTTAAACTTTTCTCTTGCTGAAAGGTTTAAATTATCGATGTTGTTAGTAACGCTCTCAGAGCTTTTATCGACAGAAACTTCTGATTCAGTTTCTTCTGATTTTTCTTCTTCTTTTTTAGACGCTCCCAAATCTTCATCTTTTGATAATTTATTGTCTTTTTCGTCAGGAGTGACGGTTTCCTCTTTTTGCTCTTTGTCTTGAATTTCTTCATTGAGAACTTTTTCTGAGGTTATTTTTTCTTTAAATTCTTTTTTACTTAATTCTTTAGCTGGCTTTGTGTCAGAAGAAATCGGCTTGGCTTTGGTAACTTTTTTAACTCTTTTTTTAACTTTTTCTTTTGGTGATTCTTTTTGTGATTTTGCTTCAACTTTCTGACTATCTTTTGCTTCTTCTTTTTTTAATTTTTCTGGCTCTTCCTCTTCATTTTTTACAACGGGCTCTTCTTGCAGATTTTTAGAATCTTGCGTTCCATCAATTGAAATTAACGCTACAGCAATTTCGGCGACATTGTTTTCATCGGGCTTTTTTTGTGTGTTAAAATTGGTGTAAATTGCCAGCAGAAGCAAAAAATGAAGAAAGAGTGAATATAATAAATTCTTAATCATTGAGATAATTCAGTTGCGAGGGAAACCTGATTAAATCCAGCTAAACTAAGAGTTCTAACAACTTCCATTACTCTACCATAATCTAGATTTTTATCGGCGCGAACGTAAATTTTATTATCTAAATTATTGCCCGTCATTTCCAATAATTTGTTTACTAAGTTTCCAAGCTTTACGGATTCTTCTTGAAGGAAAATTGATCCATCAGATTTTATTGAAACTGCGATTGGTTGAATTTTTTCATGAGCTGGATCGGTTGCTCCTTGAGGTAAATCTACTTTTACGGTGCTTGTCATCATTGGCGCAGCAACCATAAAAATTATTAAAAGAACCAATAAAACGTCAACAAATGGCGTGATGTTGATGTCGCTGATAACCTGACGCTTTTTATTGTTTTTGTGATTAAAAGAAAAAGCCATTTAGTTTGATGATTTTTTAACTACGAACATTTTATCAGAAATAGGGCTGACAAAATCGGTTTCAGAAAGCACAACATCAATAATTTGATCTAAATCGTTTTTTACTTCCATTTTAATGAAGCGTAGCGGGTTAGTGTTAAACACCAAAGAAAATTCCCCAGCTTCTTTGCGGTTTTTTTTCATCACGGAAACTTTAATCTGATTTGCAGATTTTTTAACGTCGGTAAGTGCAACGTCTTTGGCAAAGAAAGATATTTTATCGCGTGTTAAAAAAGATGCGGGTGTTGTGTTGGTGCTAAGTCTAGAAACTTCATCTAATTCAACGTCAAAGTAAGATAATATTGAACCATTAACCACAATTACAATTTTTGGTTTTGCTAGATATTCGACGCGCATTTTTCCGGGGCGAGATAAGAAAAATTTTCCTTCTACAAAACTTCCATCAGAAGTTTCTTGAGTAAATTTCGCGGATAAATTTTTGATGTTGTTTAGGTAATTTTCAATTTGCTCTAACTCGACTTTATAGATGTCGAAATCTTTCTCTGCCGCAAAAGCAAAAGAAGAAAACAAGAAAAAAGCTACGCAAGCAATAAAGTTTGCGTAGCTTTTTTTGGCACTAAAAATTGAACTAAGATTTTGAGTAGTAAGTTTTTTCATCAAGGGCGCCTTCAGATTTATCGACGATTTAGGTAATAGCACTGTCACCAGTGATGTTGATTGTGGTTCTAACCATATCAAGAATTCTATCAACGCCAAGAATAATGCCAATTCCTTCGATTGGCAAGCCAACAGAAGTTAGCACCATGCTCATAAAAATAATTGAACCACTTGGAATTCCGGCAGCACCTATTGATCCAAGGGTACAAGTCATAACAAGCATGGCATAGTTTTGCATTGTGAGATCAATGCCATAGGCTTGAGAAAAGAATAGGGCGCAAATGCCAAGATATATTGCGGTGCCATCCATGTTAATGCAGACTCCAAGAGGCATCAAGAAATTAGAATTTGTTTTTGAAACCCCCATTTTTTCCTGCAATTGATTCATTGCGGTAGAAAGAGTTGCTTTGCTGCTACTGGTTGCAAAGGCAATTGATTGAGTGAAAAGAATTTTGCGGTAAAACGGAAGCGGAGAAACTCTGGCAAAAACTAAAATCATTAATCCAAATATAAAATATTGGAAAATGCATGCTGCCAAAACTGTTATTATTAATTTTGCTAAAGCGGCAAGAATTTCCATACCTTGAGTTCCTATGATCCAAGAAATGAATCCAAACACACCCAAAGGAGCTAACTTTATGATGATTTCAATCATTTTAAAACATACGGCGGAAGAGGAAGAGATAACTTCTTTTAATGCTTTGCTTTTGTCGCCAAGTAGGTTGATCACTATTCCTGTAAAGATAGAAAAGATTATTATTTGTAGGAAGCGATCACTTGCCATTGCTTCGATTGGATTTGTTGGAATTAATCCAAGCAAAAATTCTGTAATTGAAGGTGGAGCTTTTACAGTTGTCACAACATTGGTAACGCCTTCGGACATTAGATGAAGATCAACTCCAGCGCCTGGTTGAAAAATTAACCCAGCACTAAGGCCAATAATTACCGCAAAAATTGCAGTTAAAATATAGCTAGAAAACCCTTTAAGACCAACTCTGGTGAAGTTTCCTTCTCCGTGCATTGAGGTGATTCCAGAAAGAAGGGCAAAGAAAATTAATGGAACAATGACCATTTTGATTAGGTTAATAAAAATGGTTCCGAAAATTTTTAATCCCGCTGCTTTTTCTCCCAAAACAATTCCCGAAATTACACCTAATATTAGTCCAACAAGGACTTGTTGCCAAAGTTTCATATTTTTTAGATTTGTTGTTATTTTGATGAGATAAGATCGGCGAGAGGAATTCTAACGCAGTCTCAATTCGAATTGTTTCCAAAATAGATTTGATACCTTGAAATACTTATGAGACTGTTTTTCTAATGTCAAAATTTTTATTAAACATTTTTCGAATTTTGTCTAAAGGGTTTTCTCTATTGTAGGTTGTAGATAGTTTTTAAATAGACTTAAATTTAAGTTTAATAAAACTTCTTAGGGATGCTAAATGTATGAGTAAAAAATAATTTTGACTTTTAAAAAAAGAAAAGATCTTTTGAAGCGGAATAGGTAAGAAAATTTGCTAAAATCCATCGCAAAATAAATTATCATCCAAGTAAATTTTACTAAAAAATAAAATGAAAAAATTACTTTCTGCTACAGTCACGCTTTTAACTTTTGCTACTTTTGCTTCAGAATCTTTTGCGGCAACAAAGTATGTTTCTATTGGCACTGGTGCAATTACCGGCGTTTATTATCCAGCTGGGGGGGCGATATGTCGTCTCTTAAATAGGGGAAGAAAAGAACACGGAATTAGATGTTATGTTGAATCAACTGGAGGATCGGTTTCTAACCTGAACGCAGTGCGCAACGGAACTATTGATTTTGGAATTACCCAATCAGATTGGCAGCATCATGCTTACAACGGCACTGGTTTTTTCGCTGACCAAAAACCATTTAAAGAATTACGTTCTGTTTTTTCTCTTTATTCAGAAACTTTCACAATGGCGGTGCCTGATAAATCTGATATCACTAAGCTTGATGACATGGTTGGAAGAAGAATAAACTTTGGACCTCAGGGTTCTGGAATGTACGCTACAATGGAAGTTTTGATGGCTGTAAAAGGTTGGACAAAGCAAACTTTTTCAACCGTCACTTATCTTCAACCATCTGAGCAACCTAAAGCTTTGTGTGATGGAAAAATCGATGTAATGATTTATGCTTCAGGAAATCCAAATGGTGTTTTACAAGAGGCAACTCAAGCATGCAAAGTAAGAATCATTTCAATTGATCGTGAGACAATCGATAAACTAATTCAGAGCAATTCTTTCTATGTTAGAGCTACAATTCCGGGTGGAATGTATGCTGGAAATCCTAGCAACATTGAAACTTTTGGCGTTAAAGCAAGTATAGTAACTTCAGAAAAAACCAGTTCGGATGTTGTTTACAATATGACCAAATCAGTCTTTGAGAATTTTGATAATTTCAAAACTTTGCACCCAGTGTTTTCTTCTCTTAAAAAAGAAGATATGATCAGAGAAGGCAATGCAGCTCCTCTTCATGTTGGAGCTTTAAAATATTTCAAAGAAGCGAAGTTAATAAAGGAATAATCTAAAATTGATCTCTAAGGTTTTGATTTAACCCCGCCTGAGTTATTCAGGTGGGGTTTTTTATTTGATAAGCGTCTTTGCGACTAGTATTGCAGAAATTTTTCGGTTGGTTTTTCGATGGTTTCAAAGCGGTTATTACCAACTTTTAATACCGCTAAATTTCTTTGAACTAAGCCATTTGGAATAAATCTGAACATTCCGTCAATGCCAGAAAAACCATTATTTGGAGAGAGATTTGCACCGGTAAAATCTTTGATTGAAGGTGTTTGACCTTTTTTTAAGTCGATTAATTTTGAAACTGCCGCAACCATATCGTAAGAAATTGAGGCGATTCTTGGAGGAAATTTATTGTAATTTTGATAATAAATCTTTTCAAAGCTGCGGAATTTTTCATTTTCTGGAGCTGCAAACCAGCTGCCAATCAAGTTATAATCTGAAAATGTAGAATTGTCGTCCCATTGATTTGTTCCAACGATTTGAAAATCTCTTTCATCAACATTTTGGGCTTTAATTTCGGCGATAATTTTAGAAAGAATTTTACCAGATTCTGGAATCATAATTACTTTTGAATAAGTGCGATCTGATTCGGCAATTACATCATTCTTGGTTTTTTTGGAATTTGGTGAAATCACAAAAGCGTTGATGGCGTGATTGACAATACGATCTAAATCTTTGCCATTCTGATCGTAAAATTCAGAGGTCACAAAAACTCCGTCACGACCTTTTACCATTCTTTTAAAAAGAGCGGTGATTGAAGTGCCGTATTGGTTCTTTGGTGCAATAATTGAAAAACTAGATTTTTTTTGAGAAAGCGCGTAGCTAATAATTTTGTCAATTTGGGTTTCTGGCGCGATTCCAGCAATAAAAACTCCGCCTTCAGAATTGGTTTTGTTTATTAATTCGCGGTTGTTTGAAAGTGAAATAACCGTGATGCCATGTTTTATTGCTAAATCGCTTATTGATTCAGCTGTTTGACTGAAAACTGGTCCAATTACAATTTTGATTTTGCGATCAACAATTTCTAAGAAAGCTTTACGCGCTTCTGCTTCGCTTTCTTTGCTATCAATCAAAATTAATTCAATGTTATGAGCTAAATCATTGTCAAAAATTGACATTGAGGCTGCATTTAAAAGGTTCCATCCTAATTCTTTATTTTTGCCGCTAAATGGTAAAAATAGCGCAACTTGAACTTTTTTTTGTAGAGATTTGTCGATCACCAGATCTCTCGATTCAAATTGATTGTGGGTTTTATATGATTCTTGAGTTTCTTTTTTGAATGATTGTAAAATTTTATTTCTGTCGAGATTTGATTCGCAGCTCGAAAGTACAAGAATTAGAAGTAGCAAAAATTTTTTCATAAAGTTGATTTGCTTGGGTTTCAAAGAAATTAAAATTAAAAATATAATGCAGGATTACCAAACAAAAACTCAAGAGATAAAACTGGAAAATGCACTTTATGTTATGGCGACACCAATTGGAAATTTGGGTGATATTACCATGCGTGCTTTACATGTTTTAAAAGAAGTTGATGTTATTATTTGCGAAGATACGCGGGTTTCTTCAAAGCTTTTGATGGCTTATCAAATTACAGAAAAAAAACTTTTTACCTACAATGATCATTGCGATGAGAAATCGCGTCGTAAAATTTTAGAATTTTTAGTTTCTGGAAAATCTGTCGCGCTTTTGTCGGATGCGGGAACTCCTTTAATTTCTGATCCCGGTTACAAATTGGTTAATTTTTTGCGTAAGTTTAATCAGAAAATAATTCCTTTGCCGGGGGCTTCATCTTTAACTTCTGCGCTTTGCGTTTCGGGTTTGGCTTGTGATAATTTCTTGTTTTTAGGATTTTTGCCAACTTCTGAGGTGCAAAAAGAAAAATTATTAAAATCTTTACCAACGAATTTTACTTTTGTTTTCTTTGAATCGGCGAGACGTGTCATTGAAAGTTTGCAGATGATTTTAAAAACTTTAGGAAATCGCAATTCTTGCGCTGCTAGAGAATTAACCAAAATGCATGAAGAAATTCGCTCTTGTCAAATAAGCGATTTAATCAAATTTTTTGAAGAAGAGCCACAAAAGCTGCGGGGAGAGTTTGTGATTGTGATTGAAAAATCGGATAAAAATGAAAAATCTTTTGATGAAGAAGATTTAAAAACAAAAATTGCCGAAGCGATTAAAGCGGGAGAAAGTTTAAAAGATTTGTCGCAAAACTTGGCTGAAGTTTTCGATCTTAGTAAGAAAGAAGTTTACAAATTAGCTTTGGAGGTTTCTAAAACTTCTAATTTAAGTTGAGGTTTCCAATTCAAATCAATTCAAAAAAATCAATGCTCGACTCAAAAACTCCTTTACTTGACCAGGTAAAAATTCCATCTGATCTAAAAAAATTTTCATTAGCTGAAATTAAGCAAGTTTCTGACGAGTTGCGTTTGGCGACAATTTCTGCGGTTTCACAAACTGGTGGGCATCTTGGCGCGGGTCTTGGAGTGGTAGAAATTACCACCGCTCTTCACTACGTTTTTGACACGCCGCATGACAAAGTAATTTGGGATGTTGGTCACCAAGCTTATCCGCACAAAATTTTAACTGGTCGCCGCGACCGCATGAACACAATTCGCCAAGCTGGTGGAATTTCTGGATTTACCAAAAGAAGCGAAAGCGAATTTGACGTTTTTGGCGCAGGACACAGCTCCACTTCAATTTCGGCGGCACTTGGAATTTCGGTTGCTAAAAAATTCAAAAAAGAAAAATCGCACGTAATCGCCGTAATTGGCGACGGCGCAATGTCAGCGGGAATGGCTTACGAAGCAATGAACAACGCGGGCGCGCTGGAAGATGAATTTTTTCACGACAATCGTTTGGTTGTAATTTTAAATGATAACGACATGTCGATTGCGCCGCCAACTGGCGCGATGTCGCATTATTTTTCACGTCTTGCTGCTTCAAAATCTTACTTAAAAATTCGCGATTTAGGCAAAAAACTTTCAGGAAAATTGCCAGAATCTTTGTCGCGCTTTCCGCGCAAATTCGAAAAAGCTGCCAAAGAATGGTGGATGGGCGGCAATATTTTTGAAGAAATGGGCTTTTACTACATTGGCCCAATTGACGGTCACGATCTTGATGTTTTGGTGCCGATTTTAAAAAACATCAAAGCTGACCATTCAACCGACCCAATTCTTATTCATTGCGTGACGGAAAAGGGTCGCGGCTTTGTTGAAACAATGAAGTCTGACGACAAATTGCACGCTGTGGCAAAATTTAATTACCAAACGGGAGAGCAAGAAAAAACTGTTTCGCAATTTCCGAGTTATTCAAAAATTTTTGGAAAACGCCTCGCAGAACTTGCTAAAAAAGACGAAAAAATTGTTGCAATAACTGCGGCGATGCCTTCAGGAACTGGGCTTGATGTTTTTGCCAAAGAACATCCAAAAAACATTTTTGACGTAGGAATTGCCGAACAACACGCTGTCACTTTTGCAGCGGGTCTTGCAACAGAAGGGTTAAAACCATTTGCGGCAATTTATTCAACATTCTTGCAACGCGCTTACGACCAAGTTGTTCACGATGTGGCAATTCAAAAACTGCCAGTGCGTTTCGCCATTGACCGCGCTGGTTTTGTTGGTGCTGACGGCCCAACTCATGCGGGTTCGTTTGACATTTCTTTTTTAATTAATTTGCCCGACTTCGTTTTAATGGCGGCATCAGACGGACAAGAATTGGTAAAAATGGTAAATACAGCCAATGAAATTAACGACCGCCCAAGTGCTTTCAGATTTCCGCGCGGCGAGGCGAGTGAAGAAATTAATTTTTTAGACAATGAAGTTTTGGAAATTGGCAAAGCGCGAATTGTGCAAGAAGGCGCAAGGGTTGCGGTGATTTCTTACGGCACAATTTTAGGTAATGTTTTGGCTGCGGCAAAAATTTTGGAAAGCGAAAATGCTTTGAAAATCACCGTAATTGACGCGCGTTTTGCCAAGCCTTTTGACGAAAAACTATTCACCGAAATTGCCAAAACCCACCAAGCAATTGTGACCATTGAAGAAGGTGCGATTGGTGGATTTGGCTCGGCTGTTGCGCAATTTTTGTCGTCAAATGGGTTGCTTGACGGAGTTTGCAAATTTCGTTCTTTGGTAATGGCGGACAAATTTATTGAGCAAAATAAAGCAGAAATAATGCGCGACGAAGCGGGAATTGGGGTGAAAAATATTGTTGAGATGGTTAGAGATTTGGTATAATTACCAAAAAATCATAAGATTCCTGCTTGAATAATTTTCCTTCGCATTTCAAAATCTCTGGCGGTGAGAGCGGGCGATTTTCTTGCTTAGCGGGTCAGATTCGAAAGAAAGCAGCCCAAAGTTTGTTGAGTCGGGTCGCTCTCACTTTCTTTACAAAAATTCCCACCCTAAATGTCGCAAAATTCTTACTTAGTTTTAGCCAGAAAATATCGTCCGCAAAACTTTGACGAGCTTGTTGGGCAAGAGGTTTTGGTCACCACTCTAAGTAACGCAATTAAAAATAACCGTCTGCATCACGCCTACATTTTAACCGGCATTCGCGGCGTTGGAAAAACCACAACCGCGCGCATTATTGCTAAAACCATTAATTGCACAAACAGAAGCGAATCACTTTCAGCTCAAGCTTGCGGCACTTGCGACAATTGCAAAATGATTGCCGCCTCCAAACATCAAGACGTGATTGAAATTGACGCGGCGAGCAGAACTGGGGTTGACGACATTCGCGAAATTATTGATTCAATCGCCTACGCGCCAGTAATGGCGACCTACAAAATCTACATTATTGACGAGGTGCATATGCTCAGTAACAGTGCATTTAATGCCTTGCTTAAAACTCTCGAAGAGCCGCCAGCTCACGTTAAATTCATTTTTGCTACAACCGAAATTAAAAAAGTTCCAATCACAATTTTATCGCGTTGTCAGCGTTTTGATTTGCGCCGTTTAGATGAAGCAGAAATTTCAACTCACTTAAAAAACATTTTGGCCAAAGAAAATTTAGAAGCCGAAGAACGCGCGCTAGATTTAATTTCAAAAATGTCAGAAGGTTCGGTTCGCGATTCTCTTTCGCTTTTAGATCAAGCTCTCGCCAGCAATAATCACCAAAAATTATTACCAGCCGAATTGGTTGAAAAAATGCTGGGAATTGGCAATAAATCACAAGTTATTGATTTGTTTGAAGCCTTGCTTGCAGGTGATTTTTTAATGGCTTCAAAGAATTTCTCCGAATTTTATTCTCACTCTTCCGACGTTTCGCAACTGCTTTTAGATTTAATGGAAGTGACCCACAGAGTCACTTCTAGCAAGCTTGTGCCAAATTACAAACTTGAAGGATATTCAAAATTACAAGCTGACAAAATTACCGAAATTGCTCAGAAAGTTTCGCTGACGGCACTTACTAGAATTTGGCAAATGATGTCAAAATCTGTGGCGGAAATTAATTTTTCTTCTTCACCAAAAATGGCTTTTGAAATGCTTTTGGTGCGCATTTGTCACATTGTTGCGCTTCCAAATTTGCAGCAAGTTTTGATGTCGGTTGAAGAAGTAAAAAATCCTGTTGTAAGCAAAACAGACCAAATTAATGATGACGTAGTTAATGAAATTTTACGAAATTTCGAAGGGTCGAAAGTGATCTCCAATTCTTAAATTTAAATTTTTTAAAAAATGTCAGAAGTAAGAAAAGCAAGAATACTTTGCGCTGAAGACGAGCAAGACATTCGCGAAAACATTGCCGACATTCTCCGTGACGAAGGTTTTGAAGTTTTTGAAGCTGCAAATGGCAAATTGGCATTTGAAAGCTTTCTGCAAAACAAACCCGATCTAGTTATTTCTGACATTATGATGCCAGAACTTGACGGTTACGGTTTGCTTGATCTTATTCGTGGTAGCAAAAACACGCGCAACAACACCGTGCCGTTCATTTTTTTAAGTGCTTTGGGGCAGAAAGAAAATGTGCTTAAAGGTGTAAATTCTTCGGCAAACGACTATTTAATCAAACCAATCGATTTCGATTTGATGATTGCTAAGGTTAAGGAAAAAACCGAAAACTCAATTAAAGTTCAAGAAACTCACGAGCGAAACATCAATAATTTAAAAAGTCAGGTGGCGACAATTTTGCCTAACGAACTTTTTTCTTATCTTGATGTTATTAGCCAAGTTTCTGCAATTTTAAAAGAAGAGCCTTACGGTCCATTTCCTCACCGTCGCTACATTGAAGAGTTAGATAAAATTTATCTAAACGCTCTAAAGCTGCGTAGTTCAATTAATAATTCTTTAGATCAATCTGTAATTGGACAAAGGCTAAATGCTGACGAAGAGATTTTTGCAATTACCAATTTTGTTGATGAATTTATTGCTGGCTTAAGCGAAAAATTCAGAAATAAAATTACCTTCGAGCGTCCGTTTGAAGAGTCTTCTACTCCAAAATTGAAAATGGATAAATTGGTTTTGCTTGATTCTTTCCGTAAAATTTTTGCCGGAATGTTTAAAACTGATCCAGAAGGTCAAATTACTGTGGCAATAATGAATGATCACTTGGATCAAATGGTGATTATTTTTTACCTAAAATCAAAAATGCAAAAAGCTAATTTGTTAGAAAATATCGACTCTTCACAAATTAGTAAAATTCTCGATAAACAAAATTGTCGTTTTGAAGTGGTGCAAGAAAAGGAAAATACCACAGTTCTTACAATTCCTTCTTACAGATTGCTTAAATAATTTTTGGTTTTTGAGTTTTTTGAATCTCTTTTTTGGATCTTCGCACTTATTTTGACTTCTTGTTGCGCCGCACTTTCGTGACTTTTTTGTCGCGACGTACTTTCGTGAATTTCTCGTCACCGCGCGCTTTTTTCACTTTCTTGTCACCCCGTCGAATGACGGGGTCTAGAAGGGTTTTTTTAACCCCCGGCTTGGCCGGGGGGGGAAGAAT
>CAYVKI010000006.1:2316-22787 GCA_964452075.1 uncultured Rhizobium sp. | reverse complement strand
CCCGTCAAAGGCGGGGTTCAACATGGGTTTTTCCCCCCCCGTAATGCGCCGGGTTGAAAATAATGTGAAGGGGAGGGGTGGCGGGTGAAAAGAAAGTGAAGAGGTGTGAGCTACAAGAAAGTGAAGAGGAGATAGGCAACAAGAAAGTGAAGAGGAGGGAAGTGCAGCTAACAAGAAAGAGCGAATTAGTGCAGTAACAAGAATATTAGTGCAGTAACAAATTAGTGCAGCAACAAGAGTTAGTGCAACAACAAGTTAGTGCAGTAGCAAGTTAGTGCAGTAACAAGAGTTAGTGCAGTAGCAAGAGCGAAAAAACGGCGACAAGAAAAAAAATAAAAATTTAATCTACCGCAAAATAAACCCAAAAACATGTTAAAAAATGGGATCAAAAGAACAAAAAACCACAAATAAAAAACCTGATTCAGAGCCAAAGAAGCGGCGTAATAAAAAACGTAAAATTCCACTTATCTACAAGGTTAGCTTTTCAACTTTGCTGTTGGTTTTGTTGTTTTTGGGCTATTTCTTAATTTTAGTTTCTTTTAAACCGACAGAAATTCCATTCGTCACAAAAAAAATTGAAGAAGTTCTGCAAGATAAACTGGGTCGAGATGTTTCGGTTGAAGAAAGTCTGATCAGCTTTACAAAATATGGATCTTTAAAAGTTTCGGTCAGTGGTTTGCAAATTTTATATTTGATGCCCGAAGGCGAAAAGCAGTCTTTTCTTATTCCTAAATTTGAATCAGAATTTCCTTTATGGAGAATGCTTTTTTTAAGCTTCAAACCCAGCAAAGTTAAGGTTGTAAACCCAACAATCACAATTGACGATCTTCAGAAATTTCAGGCTTCATTTCCAAAAACCGCATCTGAAAACGAAATGAATCCCGTGATTAAAATTCTGTCTTTAATTCGCAGCGGCGACATTAATACCAAAAATTTTGAAATTGAAAACGCTGTTATTTTCCTTAAAGGCAAAGATTTGGATAAAGAAATTTTACTAAAAAAATCACAAATCAAAGTTGGTTTTGAAGGATTATCGCTAGTTGTTTCTTCTGTTAATAAAATAAATTTTAATCAAAACGAAAGTGATGTTGATCTAAATATTTCCTGCAAAATGTCGGGTGTTGAAGGCATGAAATGCGACGCATTATTGAATAATTTTGTCGTGAATTCCATTGCTGATTTTCACCCGTGTTTAACTGAATTAAGTCGCATAAATGCCGCTGTAAAAGCCGAAGTTTCAATTGGCATTAAAGACAAAAAGTTGGAAGATGCTTCATTCGCGCTTTCTTCTTCGGAAGGCGACTTTCATTATCCAAATTTATTTCCAAACAAAGTTCATTTCTCCGATTTTTCGCTTGTTGGTAAATACAATAATTCTTCTGGTGAATTGTCGATTTCAGAAGCTAAATCTTATTTAGCTGGAGAAAAAAGCCTTTTAAACAATAAAGACGCAGCCTCTTATTTGCAGGCGGAAGCAACAATTTCAGACGCAAGAGATTTTCAAAACCAAAAAATCGACCTAAATCTTAATTTACAAAATACTCCGATTAACGAATTAAAAAATCTTTGGCCTTTGCCTTTAAGCCAATCAAACATTCGAACTTGGGTAACGACTCACATTAAAGGTGGAAATTTGCAAAATTCTCATGCCAAAATTTCTTTAAAAAAAGAAAAAGGAGAAGTTTTGCTAAATGCAATTGACGCCGAAGTAAAATTTGTTGAAGCAAATCTTAATTACGACGAGTCATTTCCAGCGATTAAAAAAATTAATGGCGTGGCAGTTTTTAGCAAAAAAGGCATGAAAATTAACCTTACTTCGGGTGATGTTTTGAATAGTAAAATTTCGGAAGGCGTGGTGGAAATAGCAGATTTTGCCGATAAAAAAACTTTGTTAGAAATTAGTGGAAAATCAGTTGGTCAAGCTTCTGATTCTTTGAAACATGTTGATCACAAATCGGCAAATTTTGTTGGAGCTGTTGAAAAATATTTAAACGGTAATTCAAAAAACGAGTTCGAAATTCGTCTGCCAATAAATGGTAAAGAAGTTAATCTTAAAGACGTTTACGTGTCGGTGAAATCACAAGTTTCTGATTTAAAAAATGATTACTTAAAAGGTGATTTAGAAATTAACTGCCAAAAAAATGTCGCTAGCGATGATTTTGTGACAAACATCAATTTAACCGCTGCAGAAGTTAGTTTTGAGGAATTTAGCATTGAGAAAAAAGCTGGGATTGAATCGAATTTGTCTTTGGAAGTTGCGGTAAAAAATTCTAACCAAATTTTAATAAAAAATATTGAGCTAGTTAAAAAAGAAGCAAACAAATCAGCAAAAATTTCTAGCGAATTTGGCTTTGAAATTTCGCCGTTTTTCATAACTTCTGCCAAGTTGATAAATGATGATTTTGGCAATAATGATTACAATTTTTCTTATCTCGCCAACAAAAAATATTCCCGACAAAAAATTTCTTTAATCGGAAAAAAAATAAATCTTGCGCCATTCATGGAGCAAAAGCTTTTTTTTAATTCTGCAAATGAAGAAAATTTTGCTAAAAAAGATATTAAAATTGTTTTGGGAAATGTTGCTTTGGCTCAGCAAAAAACTTTGAAAAGCCTCTATTTGTCCATGAGTTGCATCAATTATTTTTGCGATAATTTTGCGCTAAAAGCCAATGTTGGCGAAGGAAGGTTGATTGACGTTTCTAGCAAAGAAGAGCCAAATGATGGTTCGGTTACAATTGAAGGTTCGGTGAAAGACATTGGCTATTTGGCGGAAGCTTTTGGTTTTTCAAACACAATTTCTGGCGGTGATGCCGAGCTGAAATTAACTAATAAAATTGACGGCAAAAATCAGATTTTGCAGGGAAGCATTTCTACAAATAAAGACATCACCTTTTACGAAAACGCCACCGTAAAACGGCTTGCCACAGATGATTTATTTTCAAAAATAAAAGACAAAATTTTCTCACAAAATAAAACAACTTTCGATTCGGTAAAAATAGAATTTAGCGCAAAAAATGGCGTGATTGATTTACAATCTTTGGTTGCCAATAACTACAAAATCGGCGTCACCGCCAAAGGAAAAATCGACATGAAAAACGATTTTTACGCAATCAAAGGCATGATTGTTCCGGGTTTCATTATTAACAATTTGTTCGGAATTGGAAAAATTCCGGTGCTAGGAAGCGTGGTTGGGCTTCTAACGGGCGGCGAAGGCGGAGGGTTATTTGGTATTCGCTATGAATATACAAAAAACAAAGGCGACAAAGAAGCGAAATTTGAAACGAGCAAAGTTTCATCGTTTGTGCCGACGACCATTAAGAGTTTGTTTGATTTGATTTAGCCACAATAACGCTTAAGTAATTAGAGCAAAACCATTGCGTTTATTAGCTTGTAGCCACTTTCTTTCAACGCTGTTACCCCGCACTTTTTGCGGGGTCTATCTTGCCAAAGACTTGGTTTTATTGGTTGTGACGAAATAGACCCCGCAACAAGTGCGGGGTGACAGCGTTGGGGATTTTTTGTTTTTACTTAGGCCAAGATTTTATTTGCAAAATGTAATAATAACCAAATAACAAAAATTCCCTAAACTAAGGCAAGAACACTTTTAAATTATTGATTTCTTCCGCTTCACAATTTTAATACCCCGTGACTTTGAAATCCTTTCTGGTCACCACTTCCAATTTTAATTAAATCAAAATTATGAAAAAACTAATAGTTGCTCTACTGCTGTGCTTTTCTTTAGCTTCTTGCGTTACTGGTTTGAGTCGTTCTGAAGAAAACGAGTACGTAATGTATAAGAAAAAATCACTAGATGCTGATATAAAAAACAAGTATGTTGGTGCTGGTCTTGGGTTGCTTCCTGGTGGAGGATCTTTTTATACTGGTCATGCTATGTATGGAGTTGGCAACCTTTTATTATGGCCTGCTTCTATTTTATGGGATCCTATGAATGGATATAATGGATCTGAAAAAATTAATTATGATCATGCGAAAGAGATAGTAACTAGAAAGAAAGAAATGGAAATAAGAGATCTGACTGTAAAACTTGAGGCTGGAATTATTAATCAGCAAAAATATACAATAGAAAAGCAAAAAATTGAAGATAAATATTCTGTCAATTTCTAGTTTTTAAAAAAGAAATTAAATAAATAACCGGCGATCATGAAAGTGGTCGTCGGTTTTTTTTCGTCTAAAATTTACATTGTTTGTCACTTTTGTTGTGGGTTATTTTGTTTCGTGATGTTTCGATTTAGTGATTCTTTAGTTTTCAATCGCAAATCCGATTAATAAAAACCAATCTAACTCAATGAAAAAAAATTTAATCCTCGCGGCACTTTTGCTGTCTTTTCTCAATAGTTGCTCATCTTACCGCGAATCTCTCGGTCAATATAATTTACCCGTCACAAATATTCGGGAATCAACGCGAGAAGGGCGGGCTTGTTATTTTACTAGTGATCTTCGGTTTTGGACTTCGAATGTTGATTTTACAATTGATTCGGCGCGTAGAAATGGTGGAATTACTAGCATTACGGCGATTGAGAAAGAAAAGTCAGGGAATTTTTTGTTGAGAAAAAAATGCATTATTGTGCGTGGTAATTGATATCCAGCTCAATTCTTAACAAGAGATAAATCATCCTCCCCTTGAGGGAGGATCGACGAACCTTTAGGTGAGTCGAGGAGGGGTTTTGTTTTTGGAAAAACGGATTTGCGACAGTCGTAATTAAACAAAGACCCCTCCTCGAATCGCTTCGCTCTTCGATCCTCCCTCAAGGGGAGGATGATTGCAGTAAACCAAATAACAGAATAAAAAATGAAAACAAAGTGTCGTAATTAAACAAAGATCCCTCCTAGAATCGCTTCGCTCTTCGATCCTCCCTCAAGGGGAGGGTGATTGCAGTAAACCAAATAACAGAAGTTAAAAAATGAAAACAAAAAAAGTAAACATCATTGGCGCAGGTCTTGCAGGATGTGAGGCGGCTTGGCAGTTGGCTTCTCGGGGAATTGAGGTTGAGATTTTTGAGATGCGGTCGCAGGAGCGCAAAACTTTTGCGCATCGAACTGATAATTTTGCAGAGTTGGTTTGTTCAAATTCTTTACGTAGTGACGATGTTCATACCGCCGTTGGTTTGCTTCATCAAGAAATGCGTTTGCTGAATTCTTTAATAATGCGTTCGGCTGATGCCAATAAAATTCCGGCTGGCTCAGCTTTGGCGGTGGATCGCGAGGGTTTTTCGAAATTCATTGAAAACGAACTTTTGGCGACAAAAAAAGTAAAAATCTCGCGCCAAGAAATTTCAAAATTGCCAATTGATTCTGATGAAAAATGGCTGGTTGCAACTGGTCCACTCACTTCTGATGCGCTTAGTCAGTCAATTTTAAAACATAGCGGCGAAGAGCATTTGGCGTTTTTTGACGCAATTGCGCCGATTGTTTACAAAGACTCAATTGATTTTACTAAGGCTTGGTTTCAGTCGCGCTACGACAAAGGAAATGGAACTGATTACATAAATTGTCCGTTAACAAAAGATCAATATTATGAGTTTGTTAATGATCTTTTGGCGGCAGAAAAAACCGAATTTAAAGAATGGGAAAAAGACACGCCTTATTTTGATGGGTGCTTGCCAATTGAAGTGATGGCAGAGCGCGGCGTGGAAACTTTGCGTCATGGTCCAATGAAGCCAATTGGCTTAACAAATCCTCATTTTCCAAGATCGCCCGAAGGAACAAAAACAAAGGATCGTCCTGAAAAAGCTTACGCTGTTGTGCAATTGCGCCAAGATAATAAACTCGGTACTATTTACAATATTGTTGGTTTTCAAACCAAAATGAAATATGGTGATCAGCAACGCATTTTTAGAAAAATTCCTGGATTAGAAAACGCAGAATTCGCACGCTTTGGCGGCATTCATCGCAACACATTTATTAACTCACCAAAACTTCTGGACGAATATTTACGCTTCAAAAATTTACCAAACATTTCATTTGCAGGGCAGGTGACGGGTGTTGAGGGCTATGTTGAATCAGCGGCGATGGGTTTAATTGCAGGAATCTTTTTAAGTGCCGAATTGGCTGAAAAAGTGGCGACAAGACCAAGTGCTAAAACTGCAATTGGCGCGCTTTTAAATCACATTACTTTGGGGCATGAAGAGAAAAATTCATTTCAGCCAATGAATGTGAATTTTGGTTTGTTTGAGCCTTTGGCAGAAAAGGTGAAAAAGGCGGATCGAAAAGAGGCTTATTCGGCGAGAGCTTTGGAAGAAGTTGGTGGGTTGGTTTAGAGTTTAATTTATTTTTTTTCTTCCCACTTTTTTCTTTTGTCGCCCCGTCGTGAAGACGGGGTGACAAAAGGGTGGAAGAGAAGTGGTGGCAAAAAAAGAAGACGAGGGAAAAGAAGCTAGAAATTATACCCCAAAATCACCTTGTAAGTATTTTGTGGCACAAGCTGATTGCCATTTACGCGGCGATAAATTGGAAAACCAACGTCGGCGTAGATTTTGAATTTATCTACCGTCAACTCAATTCCTGGGTTAAAAAACATCATGTTATATCCTGTGTTTGGATTGTGATCTGGATCTGCCCAACCAGAATCTTGACCTTTTTTGGCGGCGGTAAATTGTAAAATCGGAGCAATTCTTTTGATTTCTCCAAACTGTCCAAGGTTGTAATAAACGCCAGTTGCGCCAGAAATTTCGCTTCCGGGAGTGAATCCTTGATGTCTAATAAATGGTCTTTCCCAAGAAGTTTGTATGAAATATCCAGCTTTGCTTTTGCCAAAATTTCCCATGTGATATGCGCCAAGAATTGAATCTGTTGAGCCAGTTCCAATTTGTTGATTGCGCGCAATTGTATTAGCCTTGGTTTGCCCGGTCGGCAGCTTTAAACCAAAGGTGATGCCCGTTGACATATCGTCGAATAATCCTGAATAAATTCCGTTAACTCGAATGTCGCCAATGTCTGAATGGCGGGTGTAATTCATTTTTGTGTTATCAGACATATGCATCATATCCATAGAATTGTCAGTAGTTTCATTGGCAACAAAGCGTGTCACATAAGGAACGCGAACCGCAGCACCCCAGTCGCGGTTAAACATATATTGCGCGCCAGCGGTGATGGCTTGGGTTTCAATTCTTTTGTCGTGATTATGACCGCTAGATTTATTTTCGCCGCTCCAATTACGAGTTTGCGACATGTAATCATATTGCATAAAAGCAATTCCGCCTTCGCAATTTGGAATTAATGAGCTAGTTCCAACATTTAAAACTCCGCAGCCACAAGCGCAAGCCGAGGCATTTTGACTGATTGAAAACGCCGCTAAAAACAGCAATATGGTGGCAAAATATTTTTTGAAAATTTTCATGAGAAATTAATTTGAGATAAAATTAAGTTTTTACTTTGGTATATGCAAAACTACAAATCTTTACTCCCACTCTTTTTTTGTCACCGTCTTCATGACGGGGTCTAGCGGGATTTTTTTAGACCCCGTCGTGAAGACGCCGTGACAATTTGAGAGTAAAGATTTGTAGTTTAGTATAACCTCCAATAACGCTTAAGAATTTTACTCTTTTTTAAGAATTTACCCCTCACCTTAAACCCTCTCCCTCAAGGAGAGGGAATTAAACTGAAATCGTAATAGCTCCATCTCCTTGAGAGAGACGGTTTAAGGTGAGGGGTAAATAGGGTAAGAAAAACCAATTCCTTAAGCATTATTGGATTTGCGACAGTGCCTTCTAAATCTCAACTTTCAATTTCAGCAAGTGAAGTGGGACAATTTGTCCAATAATTTCGAGTTTTAATTTTACTGCGTGCAAGGGTTGATATGTTTGCTTTCCCAAACCCCAAAAGCACCACATCTTCTTGTTGGCCTAAGAACTGTAGATGAGTAGCCAGTAGAGCATTGTTCGGATGATGTGACTATTTGATTGTAATAAGCCTGAGCCCAAGTGCATGATCCGCCGTTATTGCAATTGTGCCAAGTGCATGGGCTTCCGCCATTGCAAGTTGCGTCGGTTGTTACTTCCAAACGACAAACAACAAGGGATAGTGCATTAAAATCTAACAACATGTTGTTTCGGGTTTTGTAAAAAAGAATATCGTCAAACACGTCACTATTTACTGCCGAGGAAACAAAGTTTGCTGCCAAGGTAACTGATGTTCCAGTAAAAGAAGTTCCGTAATTATATTGTTCGGCAACGTCGGGAGAAGGTGAGTTTTGTGAAGGTGAATTGTTGTTAAATCCGCCAAATTTATTATTTCCATGGCTGATAATTACAAGAATCGCGTCATTTGTATTGTTTTGCCAAGTTGCGACTCCATTTAAACTTTCTTTTACAGAAATAATTCCAGTTGGTGTTGCTCTTCCAAAGCCGACCGCATCGCTTGTTGTAACGCTTGGATCGGTAAAAGCTTTTGCTACAATATAAGTAAATTTTGTGCCAAAACCGTCTTCTGACATATCGGTGTTTAAACCTAAAGTTTGCACTGGAATTGCGCCGTAAACTATTGTGGAACTAGCATTGGCATAAACACCAGAGATATTGGTGCATGTTCCGTTATTTCCGGCAATTCCATAGTTTGGATCGCTTGCCTTGAGGCTTGTAATTGATGCTGGACATGGCAAAGCTTTGTTGGTTAAGAGATAGTTACCAATTGCCTTATAAATTTCATTTATGCGATCACGCGTTAATTTGTATTTTGCATTATTAACTGCTGTGACAGAAGCGGTCATTGAGCCAACAATCAAAATGGAAATGATCAAAATAACGATTGATAGCTCTAAAAGACTGAAGGCTTTTTTAAAATTATTTTTAGGTAAATTTTTTTTCATTTTTAAGTTAAAGTTAACTATTGCGACAATCTAGCGAAGGATCGCTTTCCCAAACCCCAAAAGCACCGCATCTTTTAAGCGGTCGGGCATTTCTAGCTTTCCATCCAGAGCCGCAATCTTCAAGGGATGGAGCGATTTGATTATATTTCGTTAATGGCCAAGTATGAAGTAATCCATCCGAGCTTGTAAGAGTTTGGTCACCATTTGGAGTTCCTTTGCAAGCTATTAAATCTAGGGCGTCAAATTCTGAGGCAATATCGTCTCTGTTTTTAAAAAGAAGAATGTCGTCAAAAATATCGCTAGTATTTGAGTTAGCATAAAAAATGTTTGTATTTCCATAGTTTGATTGCTCTTCAAGGTCACTTGATGCCGCATTTGCAGTGGCAGAATTATTGCTGTAGGCACCGAATTTATTAACTCCGTGACTTATTAAAACAAAAATTGCATCTGAGGTAGTGATTTGTTCTGTAGATGGGTCAATTTTATCTTTCACGGTAATTATGCCAGTTGCAGTTGCTGTTGCAAAGCCAGTAGCAAGATCTGGATTAGTAAATGCTTGAGCAACAACATAAGTAAATTTGCTGCCAAAACCATCTTCGGCAAAACTGCTATCAAGACCCAAATCTTGAGTTGGAATCATGCCGTAAACAAGACCTGTACCACGAGTTAAAACTCCGGTAGTTGTGCAAGTTCCATCAACTCCTGACGAATCTCCATAATTGGTGTCGGAAGATCTAGAAGCGTTAATTGGAGCTGGGCAAGGCAGACTTCTGTGATTAATTAAATAAGCTCCAATTGCCTTATAAACGACATTCATGCGCTCTTTGGTGAGTTGAATTCTGGTATTATTAGAAGAGGATGTTGCAAGGGAAAGTCCGCTCGAAATAATGATTGACATGATGACTATAACTATCGAGAGCTCAATCAAACTGTATGCTTTTTTTCTCTCAGAAATTTTTTTCACTTTTTTGAAAAATTCATTTTGACAATTTGATTACCACTCTTATCTTGCGCATCCCTTCTTTGGGGATATAGCTCAGTTGGTAGAGCACCTGCTTTGCAAGCAGGGGGTCAGGAGTTCGAGCCTCCTTATCTCCACCAAGTTTCTTAATTGAAACTTATCACTTAATTTCTTCTCAGAAATCGCAACTTTCTTGAATCCACTTTTTCTTCTATCTTTTTCTATTAAGCGACAAAAGCTTTTAAGTCTTCTAAATTTTGGATTGAGCGCGACTTCATATTTGCGCAAGTTCTTCCAACCAAACCAGCCAAAACTTTTCCCGAGCCAATTTCAATAACTTCTTCAACTCCTTGAGATTCCATAAATAACATGGTTTCGCGCCATCTAACTGAACCTGTGATTTGCTTTGTAAGAAGGTCGCGAATTTCGTTTGGATCAGTGACAACATTTGCCGTAACATTTGCCACAACTGGAATTAATGGAGATTTAATTTCGGCGGCAGCTAAAGAATTTTTCATCACAGTTTGCGCATCAAGCATTAAAGCAGAGTGAAACGCGCCGCTAACTGGAAGAGCAATTGCACGCTTCGCACCTTTTGTTTTGGCAATTTCTAAAGCGCGCTCAATTGCAACTTTTGAACCAGAAATAACAACTTGCCCAACGGAATTATCATTAGCAACTTGACAAACATCACCTTGCGCAGCCTCTCTTGCGATGCTTTCTGCAACTTCTATTTCAACTCCTAAAATTGCTGCCATTGCTCCTGAAGTTTTTTCACCGCATTTTGCCATTTCGCGTCCACGAACTTGTAAAAGTTTGGCTGTTTCTTCTAAAGAAATTGCTTTAGCAACGCAGAGTGCGGAATATTCTCCTAAAGAATGTCCAGCAACAAAAGAACAAAGATCGGTAATTTTTTTACCGAATTCTTTTTCTAAAACCGTTGCAAGAGCTACAGAAACAGCCATTAATGCTGGCTGAGTATTTTCAGTTTTTGTTAATTCTTCACTTGGTCCTTCAAAGATTATTTTGGATAAATTAACGCCCAAAATTTCATCAGTTTTTTGAAAAACTTCTCGCGCTGAAGCAAAGTTTTCAAATAAATCTTTTCCCATTCCAACCGATTGAGAGCCTTGACCCGGAAACACTAAAGCTGTTTTCATATTCTTGATTATAAATATTTTTTAATAATTTTTTTGACATCTTCGGTAAGCGTCTTGTTCTTTAAAGCAAAGGCAATGTTGGCTTCGAGATAACCTAAAACATTGCCGCAATCAAAACGTTGTTCATCAATTGTTTTGTAGTAAAAAGGATGTTTCTTGCACATTGCTTTCATGGCATCGGTAAGCTGAATTTCGCCACCAGAGCCAACTTCAAATTTTGATAAATATTCAAAAATTTCTGGTTGAAGAATATATCTTCCAGTAATTGCTAAATTTGATGGAGCTGCTTCTGGCTTTGGCTTTTCAACCATGTCGATAATTTTTTCGGCACCGTCATTTTGAATAATTCCATATTTAGAGGTGTCTTGAACCTCAACTTCTCCAACAGCTACAACTGAAGAAATCTCTTCTTTTTGCTGATAAAGATCAATCATCTCGCCAAGAAAATTTCTTTTACGATTTGAAGATTGCTCCATCATCTCATCTGCCAAAATCACTACAAAGGCTTCATCTTTGGCAATAAAGTTTCTAGCGCACCAAATGGCGTGACCAAGCCCCAAAGGTTTTTGCTGACGAACAAAAGCCATTTGTCCAGCTTCTGGAAGCCAACCCATGACCTGACTTAATTCTTGAGATTTATTTTTTTCATCAAGCTTTGATTCAAGCTCGTAAGCGTGATCAAAGTGATTATTGATGGCATTTTTATTTCGACCCGTGACAAAAATGAATTTTTCAATTCCAGCGTCTCTAGCTTCTTCAAAAGCATATTGAATTATTGGCTTATTCGCAATTGGCAACATTTCTTTTGGCATCGATTTTGTTGCTGGAAGAAAGCGTGTTCCCAAGCCGCCAACGGGAAAAATTGCTGTTTTAACTTTTCTCATATTCAGAACTTTCGTTTAAGAGTTTTAATTTGCGGTAAATTGTTGATCTTCCAATTTCAAGCTGCTTTGCAACTTCTGACATGTTGCCATTGTGAATGTCAACGATTCTGCGGATCACTTCTTCTTCAATTGTATCCATGGTTTTGCACTTTCCTTCATCGTCAAAGATGTCAACCAATTCACTGTTAACGTCGGAACTTTTTTTGATAACGGCCTTAGCTTTAGTAATGCTGTTATTTTCTTTGTTTAAAAGTTGTGGGAAATGCTCTGGTTTTAAAGCGTCTCCATCGCATAAAACAACGGCGCGAAAAATTGAGTTTCTTAATTGTCGAACGTTATCTTCCCATTCATAATTATAGAGTAAATACAGCGCGTCGCTGTTGATTGATTTAATTTTTTTATTTTCATTAATGCTGAAGTCGCGACAGAAATTTTCTGCAAGAATTCTAATATCCTCTTCTCCACGCTCTCTAAGAGATGGCATTAAAATTGGAAAAGCGGATATTCTGTAATGCAAATCTTCACGAAATTTTTTTGCAATTACCTGCTTTTTTAAATCGCGTACAGTCGAAGAAATAATTTTGATATTAACTTTAATAGGATCGCGATTTGGCAATATGATTTCACCATCTTGAATGAAGCGAAAAAGCTTTGATTGTAATTCTGGGCGCAACATATCAATTTTTTCAAAAAATATCGTGCCGCCATTTGCTTCTCTAAGCTTTCCAATGTTTTTAATGGAGCCGTCTGTTACAGCCTTATCTGATCCAAATAAATCTTCTTCATTTTTAATAATATCGCACTCAACAACAACGAAAGGTTTTCCTGATCTCGCGCTTGAGCCATGTATTGCTCTTGCTAAAAGCTCTTTTCCAGAACCAGTTGGGCCTTCAATTAAAACTGGAATAGTGGAGTTGACCACTTTCTTTGCTAAGTTTATTGAATTTATTAGAGATTCGCTTTGACCAATAACATCAGAAAATGCAACCTTGTCTTTGTTTTTGCGCGCCAAGTGAGAAACCTGATATTTAAGATTTTTCTTCTCAATTGCATTGTTAATCGAAGCGGTAACGCGAGCAAAAATATCTCTTTCTCCTTTAACGATGTAGTCAATCGCGCAATAATTAATTGCCGTGACCACGAGGTTTACATCTTGACTTGCGGTTAAAACAATAATTTGCAAATCGCCTTTGATTGGGGCAATTTGTTTTAAAACTGTTAAACCGTCTAGATCTGGCATGGAAAGATCAAGCAACATCACATCTACATCATGACAAGAAACCCCTTTAACAACTTTTTTATTCATGAAGAAGTCCACAACTTCCATCCCACTCATCATGGTAATTGGATTATGTCCTAAATCGTTGATAAATTTAGTAAGAACTTTGCATTGAGTAGGTTCATCATCAACAATTAAAATGTTACGCTTATTCATGTTTGTTATTAATTTTGATTAGTTTTTTCTCTAATTTTCTTTTCTTGCAGTAGTTGGATGATTTTGGCAGCTGTTTCTTCAACCGACCTTTTGGTGACATCAATAATTGGACAATTCAATTTAGAAAATAATTTGCGAGATTCTGATATTTCGTTCTTAATTGATTCTAGGTCAACGTAATCAGTGGTGTTTTCTTGACCGAGAGAATTTAAACGCGTTTGCCTTATTTGCACCAATTTTTCTGGGTTAATTGTAAGGCCAACGATTAAAGGTTTTTTTACATCATAGAGTGATTGTGGAATTGTTTCGATAGATACGAATGGAATATTAGCGGTTTTGTGTCCCCGGCAAGAAAGATAAACAGATGTAGGAGATTTTGAGGTGCGAGAAACGCCAATTATAATGATGTCGGATTCAAAAAGATCCCAGCTAGACTGACCGTCATCATGGGCAAGAGTGTAGCTTATCGCTTCAACTCGTGAAAAATATTCATTATCCAATAAATGCTGACGACCAACTGTGTGGCTAATGTGCATACCAAGATAGTTAGAAAATTCGCCGATAATATGTGACAAAACTGGAATGCATGGAACCCTCATCTCGTAGCATTTGCGTTTCAGCGGCTCAATTAAATCATCGTTTAGAATTGTATACATAACAATTCCTGGTTGTTTAGAAACCGACTCCATAACTTTTTCTAGTTCGGTTCTGCTGCGAACTAATGGCCAAATGAATTCATTTGATCCCACTCCCTCAAATTGTGACAAAACAGCGCGAGAAACCGAAACTAAAGTCTCTCCAGTTGAATCAGAAATTAAATGGAGGTTAACGTTTTTAATTGTCATGTTTAGCGATTTTTTTGAGATGGTATGACGATGTCGGAGTTAACAATTACGGTTATTCTGGTGCCTTGAGGAACTCGAATAACAGGGCTTACATTAATTGCATTTCCGATTACCTGACTAACGGTATCAACAATAGTTTTACTCACATCGTAAATAGCTTGGTTTGTTGCACTTCCAGTTGTTGTGGTTGTGCCTTGAGTTGGGTTTGTTGTTGTGGTTGTGTTTGCGTTGTTAGTTAAAAGCTTTTGCGCCGCCGCAACGCCTCCAACTGCCAAAACACTTGTTAACATAGAGCTAGCAATGATAGAGCCATATTTGTTATCAATCTCGCCACTAATACCCGATCTACCGAATTGATCTGAAGCATTAAAACTTATCGCCAAGTCAACTCCGTCAGGCCTAATCAAGCGAGACCAAGAAATCTCAACTCTACCTTGACCTTGAGTTATCTTGCTTGAGTAAGATCCATATAACCTTGATCCCCTTGGAATTAAAACATCATTTCCGGCTTCTCCGTAAACGTCACGACTTACTACTGCGCGAACCGAACCAGGAAGTTCAGTATTGATGGCGGTTTCTAAAACTGCTGTTAGTAATTTACCTTGAGCGATAGTGTGTAAGCGATCTTTTATGTAAGTTGCAGTAACGCCTGATTTAGTTTCTGTTAAGCCGGCAATTGGATCTTCATTTAAGTTTACAATATTATTTTCATATCCAACTCCGCGCGCTGGTGTTCCTTGGGCAGTTCCACCAAAAACAACTATCGGGGCATATCGTGGATTAATTTCTTTGGGTTGTTCGACCGGTGCAGGGGAGGCTGGAGGATTTTGTTCTGAAGTTTTTTGATTTTGCGGCAATGTCGAAGGATTAGTCGTGTTGCTTTCTATGGAAGCGTTATTGCTCGGAATTTCTTCGGAAGGTAGCGGTAATAAATCTTGAGAAACCGATCCCTGAGGCAATTCAGGAAGGGTTGGAACTTCTGGCGACAAAGGTTTTTCAGCAAGTTGATCTTCTTGTGTCTGAGGTTTGTCTTTAATATCAATTTCAAAAGGCGATTTTCCATCTTCGCTCTGAGATATTGCAGCAGGTTTTGGAGGTTCAACCTCTACTAATTCTTCTTTTTTCGCAGATCCTTTAAAAAACAAAAAGTATAAAACTACGGTTATCAAAATTGATGATGCAGCAATAATTGCAATTTTACTCTTTTTGGCTGAGGCGATTGAAGGGCCGCCAGATTCTATATCAACGTCATCATCTTCAATTTCCTGCTCTGGCTTTTTTGTGAATTTCGATTTCATTTATAAAAAGTTTTTGATTTTAGGCACTAATCGTTCCGAAGCTTTTTATGCTAAAAACTGCGTTTAAAGAATAAAACTTAAATCAAGTTTATTTTGGAAAGAAATTTTCTAATCTCTTCAAAAACTTCTTCTTTTTTTGACCCATTTACAATCACGTGATTTGAGAAATCTAGCTCTGCATAAAATTTATTCGACGAACTTATTTTGTCGTAAATAATTTTGCCGCTAATCGGATTTACTATTGGATCATGCTTTGCCTGAATTACTAAAGCATCTAAAGAAACGGCATGAAGATTTTTCTCGCAAATGGTCATTAATTTTTCAAGTTGCTCGACTCCTTTCAAATAATTTCTGCTGTAATTTATCTCGGGATTTTCTGGCTCATCATCTACATATTCAAAATGCCCTTTTTCAATATGAAGTTTTGTTAGAAGGTCGTTCCAAATATTGATGCCGGGAACCATTCTTGCTTTAATATCTAAGAGCTTCAAAGCGGCATTAATTGAAACAATCGCTGTCAATTTTTTTGAACTACGCACCTTCCGAGATGCCGACAAAAGACCTAATAATCCTCCGGTAGAAAATCCAACTATAACTACCTTGTTGCAGATATTATTTAGTGCCGCATATCCACGCTGCATGCTTGAATACCATTCTTGCCAAGTAACATCTTTTAAATTTATTGGAGCTGTGCCATGTCCTTTGAGCCTTGAAGCGTAAACTTTAAAACCAAAGCCATTAAGAAATTGCGATAAATCTTCAACTTCTTTTGGTGCTGATTTATAGCCGTGACAAACCAAAACTCCCACGCTGCGAACTTGAGAAGATATTTTTGCCCTAGAATCTAAAAAAAATGGAGAACCGACCGTTTTTTCTTTGGAGAATTTCTCGTCAAAATAATTCTTATAATCTTCGGCAAAAATGCTTAAATCGCGCTTATATATTTCATTGAAAACTTTTTTGCGCAATTCTTCGTCGTTAATTTTTACATTTCTTTTTACAATTGCGCTTGCTGTGTCTAGCAACAAAAACTCGTTAGCTATAACTTGAAGAGAGTTCTCGCGCCTAATCTCATGAAAATCATATTCTTTGTTTAGCGCATCTTTGTTAATCTCAAATCTATCGCCAGCAACTTCAGAAATTATTTTTTGTTTTTTTGCTAATTCAAACACGCTGTCAAAATCGTGATCAGCTTCATCAAAAAACATTTTTACCAAATTTTCTTCAACTATGCTATGATTGCAGCGATATTTGCCAGAATTATTAATCATCACGCCAGAAAGATAAATAACGCGTTTTAATCGCTCTATTTCAATCTCTTCTTCATCAAAAAATTTTAAAGCCGCAGCAAAAATATGATCAAAATTGATTTGTATGTCGGAGTAAATTTTGGACATAAAATCGTTGGTTAGGCGCGATTTAAAATAGCGCAATACAAGATTTACTTTGGTTTCGTCTTGAATAATTGGTAGCTGCGAAATCAGCGTTTGAGTTGATTTTATATAATCTCCAAGATTAATCGGATCTCCAAAATTAATATTGATTTCGGCACCAAGAAGCAGATTTCCTTCGATTTCTAGCTCTTCAGCAACTTGTTTTGGAATTTTTTTAACCAAGCGCGCCACCAACTGCTTAATTTTATTATTACCCGGACGCAATGGATAATAAGTGATATTCAATGGAACAATTTGGGTATCAATGCTTTCCAAAGATTCGTGATATGTTACGCCTAAGTTTTTTTCAAATTCTTGCAAAGTTTCCACTTTGTTTTTTTTGAAAGAATCGATGATGTTGTTGCGATAAATCTGTGATTTTAAAGCCAGAACTGCAGAACCAGTTCTTACTGGTCCGACGCGACTTGGTGTATAATTTGTAAAACCTTTGTCAGCTTGAATTTTTTTGCTCTTAATCATGCTGCCTTCTGGATAAATCATCCAATCATAAGAGCCAGTTATCAAATCTTTTAAAATAACATTGTCGCGATTTTTGTGTTTGGTGGAAATGGTGCCAACGGATTCTAAAAAGCGTCCTAAAGCTCCGTGATAAAGGCTTGAATCAGCCAAACATCTAACTTGTCTTCCGGTATTTTTGTAAATTAAGTAAGGAACAAAAAAAGTTTCTGCGCGAGTAAAGTGATTGGCAACAAACATTACCGGTTTTTTTGGTAATTTTTCTATTCCCGTCACAGAAAAATTTGAACCTAAAACTTTTTCTAAAACCTTAAGAGCTAAAGCGGCGTAACGGAAAGTTTTTGTTAACATTAAAGTGTTTATTAATTTACGCTTGAGTGAGGTTTTGACTGAAAAAATAATTAACTTAGTATGCTATATACCAAACTACAAATCTTTACTCTCAAATTGTCACGGCGTCTTCACGACGGGGTCTAAAAAAATCCCGCTAGACCCCGTCATGAAGACGGGTGACAAAGAAAAAGAGTGGGAGTAAAGATTTGTAGTTTGGTATAGGACAGATTCTAAGAAAATTTCTTTTCAAAAACCATTTCATTAATTTTTTTCAACTCGCGAACCTCAACCTCAGAATTTGCAATGCGAATTTTATCTTTTATGGTTTCGCCAATTTTTATAACTGATATTCCTTTTTTCTCGGCTTTTTTCTTGAAATCAGAAACCATTACAGAATCAAGTGTTATAATATAACGCGATTGATCTTCGCCAAAAAGAAATTTATCGGCGTCAATTGAAATTCCTTCTAAATTAACGTCGCAGCCAATTTTTTCAGAACACATTTCAAATAGCGCAACTAAAATTCCGCCATCAGAAACGTCGTGACAAGCATGAATATTAGCATTTTCAATTAGATCGCGAACGAATTCGGAATTTTTCTTTTCTTCAAGTAAATCAACTTTTGGTGGGTTGTTTTTGCTTTCGGTTTTTAAAATTTCGCGCTCAAACAAAGAGCAATTCATGTGTCCTTGCGTTTTGCCGATAACAAAAATTTCTTCGCCCGACATTTTAAAACTCAAGTCGCATCTTTTTTGAAAATCTTTTAACAAACCAACTCCTCCAATTGCTGGAGTTGGTTGAATTGCCTTTCCATCAGTTTCGTTGTAAAGAGAAACATTTCCTGAAACCACTGGATAATCTAAAACTTTTGAGGCTTCGGTGATTCCTTGAATTGCGCGAACAATTTGCCCCATAATTTCGGGCTTTTGTGGATTGCCAAAATTGAGACAATTGGTAATGGCCAATGGCTTTCCGCCAACCGCTGAAATGTTTCGATAAGTTTCTGCAACTGCTTGTTTTGCTCCTTCAAAAGCATCGGCTTCAACATAACGCGGCGTGCAATCTGTTGAAATTGCCAAAGCTTTTTTGGTGTTATGAACGCGAACAATTGCTGCATCGCCACGAGTTTGAATCGTGTCATTCATGACCTGAGAGTCATATTGCTCATAAATCCACTTCTTAGAAGCTAGATCAGGAACCTGCAAAAGAGTTTTTAAATTTTCTATGATTTGATTCGGCATTTTTTAAAAGATTTTATTTGTCACATTTTCGAAGAATTGTCTCAATTCTACCTTTCTAAAACTCTTGAATTAACAATGTCTAAATACGCTTAAACATAAGGTCGGTCATATTCTGGAGCTTCTTCCGACAATGGTGCTGAGGGAATGTCTGCGTAAACTTCGTCATTCATTTTTATAACCACGCGACCTGTGTTAGTTACAATTCCAATCACCGCAAAATCTAAACCCCACTTTTCAAAAATAGCTTTGGCAAAATTTTCTTTTTCTGGCTTAATAATCATCAACATACGTTCCTGACTTTCAGAAAGCATGATCTCATAAGGTGTCATGCCGGTTTCGCGTTGTGGAACTTTTTCTAAGTTAAGCTCAATTCCGGTGCCGCCTTTTCCAGACATTTCAAAAGAAGAAGATGTTAAACCAGCTGCGCCCATATCTTGAATTGATAAAATGCAGTCTGATTGCATCAATTCCATGCAAGCTTCAAGCAGAAGTTTTTCGGCAAATGGATCGCCAACTTGAACTGTTGGACGTTTGTCTTCGTCGCCTTCTTTAAATTCATCAGATGCCATAACTGCGCCGTTAATGCCATCGCGCCCAGTTTTTGAACCAACATAAACAACTGATGCACCAACTTCAGAAGCGGCAGAATAAAATATTTTGTTAGAATCTGCCAAACCAACGGTCATTGCGTTAACAATAATGTTGCCATTGTAGCTTTTGTCAAAAGTCACTTCGCCGCCAACAGTTGGAACGCCAACGCAATTTCCATAGCCGCCAATTCCAGAGACTACGCCATTAACTAATTGTTTGGTTTTTGTATGATTAATGTCGCCAAAACGAAGCGCGTTTAAGTTTGCAATTGGGCGAGCTCCCATTGTAAAAACGTCACGTAAAATTCCACCAACTCCAGTTGCCGCGCCTTGATATGGCTCGATGAATGATGGGTGATTATGACTTTCCATTTTAAAAACCACCGCTTGACCATCACCAATGTCAATTACGCCAGCATTTTCACCGGGGCCACAAATCACCCATGGCGCGGTTGTGTGCATGGTTTTCAAATGTTTTTTTGTTGATTTATAAGAGCAATGTTCTGACCACATTGCCGAAAAAATTCCAAGCTCAGTAATGGTTGGTATGCGACCAAGAATATTGAGAACTTTCTGATATTCATCTTCAGTTAAATTATGGTCTTTAATTAGCTTTGGAGTAATTTCGATATGTTTCATATTTATAGCTTTTCAATAATCTCATTAGAGAAAGAATAGTTCCCCGTAACCGCTTGCACGTCATCGCAATCTTCTAGCAGATCAATCATTTTCATGAGTTTTTGCGCTTGCTCAAGATCGGAAATTTCATTTACTGTTTTTGCTTTCCAATCAAGTTTTGCTGAAAGTGGATCTTTAAATTTTTCAATTAAAGCATCGCGCACCGCAGCAAAATTTTCTGGAGTTGTGATTACAACATGAAGTTCTGGCGAAGACTCAACTTCTTCTGCGCCAGCTTCTAAGGCCGCTTCGAACATTTGTTCTTCGCCAGCAATTTTTCCGTCAAATTGAATTACGCCAACGCGATCAAAC
>CAYVKI010000006.1:0-2302 GCA_964452075.1 uncultured Rhizobium sp. | reverse complement strand
GAAAATGCTACGCACTTCTGACGCTGTTCTGTTGCGGTTGTCGGTTAAAGCTTCGACAATAATAGCAATTCCAGCTGGAGCATAACCTTCATAGCGAATTTCATCGAAATTTTCACCGCCAGCTTCTGTGGTGGCTTTTTTTATCGCCGCATCAATTCGATCTTTTGGCATATTGTTGGTGCGCGCTTCAATTAAAGCGTTACGCAAACGCGGATTAAAATTTGGATCCACTTGACCAGACTTTGCTGCAACCGTAATTTCACGAATGATTTTTGTAAAAAGCTTAGCTTTTTTAGCATCTTGCGCACCTTTACGATGCTTGATATTTGCGAACTGCGAATGTCCTGCCATTTCTTTAAAGAAAATTTTTGAATTAGATTGGAATCGTGATAAGAAAGTTTGAATTCAAATTATCTTTGTTTGTAGCAAAGTAAAAATTTATTTACGTTGAGAAACGAAAGTTTTTTACTTTGCTAAGATCAAAAATTTTATCTATTTTGACGCTCAACCCTGTTATTGCTGCGATTTTTATTATTAAAGCGTTTGTTATTTTCTCTGCCTTTTCTAGCTGGTTTTTTTGACAAAACTTTTCTTTCAACTGCAGTTACCAAAATTGCAAAAGCCATCAGTGCTAAGTTTCCGAAGAATAATTTTAGAGCTAAGGATTTTTCGCCATTTTGAATTAATTTATAGGTAATGCAAAGAACTGCTAAATTATAAACCAAACCAAAAATTTGCCCAAGACGGAAAGTGAAAGTGTGAGATTTAAGAAACTTATCTTGCCATTTGTGGCGATAATCTTGCTCTTTTTTCACAAGTTCGTTTGCTGGTGAATGTGAATCGCGATCTCTTTCGCGATAGTTTTCGTGTCTATTTTCTCTCATTTTGTTTTTGTTTAAATTGTGCCAATTCAGCATCTAAAGCTACTTCATATCTATCTTGTTCAAGTCCTGCCTGATTGTTGTCAAAAGGAAATTTATCATTTTTTCCAAGAGCAAAAGTTGGAACTGAGGCAAATCCAGCAATGAATCTGCGAACATATTTTAGAGTAAGTCGAATTGATTTTGTAAGTGACAAGGTGTGTTAGTAAAAAGTTAAAAAAGTTTCTGTTTTTTCCGAGGTGATTTTTTGCCATAATCTTCATTTTTCAAGTCAAATTTATAATTCAACCTTTAAAGCATCCATTGGTCGAGATTGTCGAGATCATCCCAATCTCAACCTCAAAATGGTCTCGACAAGTTCGACCAACCAGAAAATTTCTAAGTTTGAACAGAATTTGCGGTTAGATTTCTCCACACAAATTCAGTTGTAAATGGCAACAAAGGTGCTGACGCTTCACACATTGAAACTAAAACTGTGTAAAGAACATCGTAAGCATTTTGTTTGTCGGCATCGGTTTCGCTTTTCCAAAATCTTTGGCGATTTCTTCTAATGTACCAATTGTTTAGTGCTTCAAAAAATTGGTTAAATTCTTCGCAAGCTAAAACCGTGTCGTAATTTTGCATTGCTTTATCAATATTTGAGACAGCAACTTTCAATTTAGCTAAAATATAGCGATCAAGAGTGTTTTGCAGATCTCTTTTTACTTCTATTTTTTTAGCTAAAATTCCGTCGGCATTGGCATAAAGACAGAAAAAATTAAATGCGTTAACCAAAGGCTTAATTGAAAGGCGCAAAGTGTCACGAACCGACTTTCCATCTTTATCAATTCGCAATTCTTGGCCGCGCATTACCGGTTGCGAAATCATGTAAAAGCGCAGAGAATCTGATCCGTAAGTTGAAAAAATTTCTAGCGGATCGGCATAATTTTTTAAACGTTTTGAAAGTTTTTGTGAATTTTCATCCAAAATTGTGCCGTGACAAATCACGTTTTTAAACGGCGCGCGATCAAACAGTGCGGTCGACAAAACCATCAAAGTATAAAACCAACCACGAGTTTGCGCGACATATTCGGTGATAAAATCCGCCGGAAAATTTTCTTCAAACCACTCTTTATTTTCGAACGGATAATGCACTTGCGCGTAAGGCATCGAACCGGATTCAAACCAGCAATCAAGCACGTCGGTGACGCGTTTGAAGGTTTCGCCATTTTCTTCAAAAGTGATGTCGTCAATGAAAGGACGATGCAGATTTTCGATTTTTTTGCCGGAAATTTTTTCAAGTTCCGCGACCGATCCAAAAACTTTTATTTTACCCGATTCACTTTTCCAAACCGGCACCGGACAGCCCCAGAAGCGGTTACGCGTGATTGACCAATCGCGAGCGCCTTCAAGCCATTTGCCAAATTGTCCGTCTTTGATGT
>CAYVKI010000005.1:0-39272 GCA_964452075.1 uncultured Rhizobium sp. | reverse complement strand
CCGTCATTCGACGGGGTGCCAAAATACCCACTCGCCTAGGTGCCAAAATACCCACGCGACGAGGTGACAAAATACCAACTCGACGGGGTGACAAAATACCAACTTGACGGGGTGGTAAATACTACTTGACGTTGTGATAAAGTACCTACTCGACTGAGTGACGAAATACCCACTCGACTGGGTGACAATTGAATAGCCTCCGTGCTTTGTCACCCCGTCGAATGACGGGGTCTAATTAGCGTAAATTACGCGGTAAATCTTTCCAAGAATTCCTCAGTTAAGTGCGGCAAAGCTGAATTAATCTCAACCATCTCGGTCATGTTGCCATTGCAATGCAAAACTAAATCGCATCCAGCTTTTAGAATAGCTTTAGATTTATCAAAAAATGAGCCTTGCAAAGCTTTCATCGAAACATCGTCGCTCATCAAAATATTTTCAAAACCAATCTCTTCGCGAATAAGTTTTATTGCAGAAGGAGAGGTTGTGGCGCAATTTATTTTGTCAATCGCGCTATAAAGAATATGGGCGGTCATGGCAAATTTTTGTTGGCGCATTTTTGTAAAAGGAAAAAAATCACTTGCTCTTAATTCATCTAAAGTTGCATCAACAATCGGTAATTCTAAGTGGCTGTCAGAAGTGCCGCGACCATGTCCAGGAATATGCTTTATTACTGGAAAAACTCCTTTGCTTAAAAGACCGTCACAAACTTTTTGCGCTAAATCTGCAACTTGAGCAGCGTTTTTGCCGTAAGCGCGATCGCCGATAACTTGATGAGTTTTTTCGGTTAAAATGTCTAACACTGGAGCGCAATTGACGTTAAAGCCAACTTCAACTAATTCTTCGGCGATTTCTTGAAAATTTTTAAAAAGTTCTGCTTTAGCTTGATTGGGATTTTTTTCGTAAATTTCAGCGAAATATTGTCCGGTTGGATAAGTTTTCCATTCTGGAGCTTTTAGCCGAGCAACTCTTCCGCCTTCTTGATCTACCAACATCAAAACTTCACCATCCATTACTTCGCGAATTGAATTGGTGAGTTTTTTTACTTGCTCTTTGTTTTGAACATTTCGAGCAAAAAGAATGAAGCCAAGCGCGCCATTTTTGGAGAAAAAATATTTTTCTTCATCGGTAAGAGTAGTTCCAGAAACACCGTAAATTACGGGTTTTGAAGCATTTTTATTTTGAGCAATCTTTTGAAGTAAAGACAATTTACAAAACTCCTTTTGTTGAGTTAATGGCATCTTTTTTTCTCTCATCAATTGCAATTGCTTGACGAAGAGCTCGCGCCAAAGCTTTGAAGCATGATTCAATAATGTGGTGATTATTCACGCCGTAAAGATTTTCGATGTGCAAGTTGCAACCAAGGCTTTGTGCAAAAGCAAAAAACCATTCACGAAAAAGTTCGCAGTCCATATCGCCAACTTTATCGCGTTTAAATTCGCAGTTAAAAATTGGATAAGCGCGTCCCGAAAGATCTATTACCGCACGACTTAAGGTTTCATCCATTGGAATGTAAGAATGTCCAAAGCGCGTAATTCCTTTTTTATCAGCTAAGGCTTGTTTTATGGCTTCGCCAACGGCAATTCCTGAATCTTCGGTTGTGTGGTGAAAATCGATATGCAGATCGCCTTTTACCTCAAGAGAAATGTCAATAAGGCTATGGTGAGAAAGTTGTTCGATCATGTGATTTAAAAAGCCAATTCCAGTATTTACTTTGAATTGACCAGTTCCGTCAAGATTAACTTCAACTTTGATTGCGGTTTCTTTGGTATTGCGTTCGATTTTGGCTGTGCGCATTTTTATTAATTGTGTGTTTATGCTCAATTGTCACCCCGTCTTTATGACGGGGTCTAGAAAGAATTATTTTAAGTTTTTTGCCACAAAATCCCAATTCACTAAATGATTTAAGAAAGTGTCGATGTAAGTTGGGCGGGCATTTTGGAAGTCTAAGTAATAAGCGTGCTCCCAAACATCCATTGTCATTAAAGGTTTGGCTGAGGTTGTAAGTGGAGTTTCGGCATTTCCGGTTTTAGTCACTTTCAATTTGCCGTCTTCTAAAACTAACCACGCCCAACCAGAGCCAAATTGAGTTGCTCCAGCATTTTTAAATTCAGTAACAAAATTTTCGTAAGAACCAAATGAGCTTTCAATTTTTGCCAAAATTTCTCCAGATGGTTTTCCGCCGCCATTTGGTTTCATTGAATTCCAATAAAAAGTGTGATTCCAAACTTGTGCAGAATTGTTAAAAATTCCGGCTTTAGATTTATCGGTGGCAGAAATTTTGATGATTTCTTCTAGTGATTTTCCTTCAAGTTCAGTTCCAGTAATCAAGTTATTTAGATTGGTGACATAAGCTTGGTGATGTTTGCCGTAATGAAAATTAATGGTATTTTCAGAGATGTGTGGAGCTAGCGCATCTTTAGCGTAAGGAAGATTTGGCAATTCGATTTTTTGCATTTTTTCTCCGAGTTTTTTAGGTTGAAATAGAAAAGTGCCAGAATTTTTCAACTTACAAGAAGCAAGAAGAAAGGCACTTGATAGAAAGCTTGTTTTAATGAAATTTCTTTTTGACATTTGCATGGCACAAAACTTAATTTGCACGCTTTCCCAAGTCAATTATTCAATTATCAAATGACTAAAATTTCCGCCGTAATTGTTGCTCACAACGAAGAAAAAAAAATTGCTGATTGTTTAAAAAGTTTAAGTTTTGCCGATGAAATTGTCGTTGTTTTAGATAAATGCAGTGATGGCACCAAAGAAATAGTTCAAAAATTTACTGATAAAATTATTGAAGGAAGCTGGGAAATTGAAGGTGTTCGTCGCAATATTGGTCTTAACGCTTGTAGCGGTGAATGGATTTTTGAAATTGATGCCGATGAAAGAGTTTCGCCAGAATTGGCTGAAGAAATTTTATCAATTAAAACTAGCGAGCCTTGTATGTTCATTTTACCAATGGCGAATTTCGTTGGTAAGCGTCATGTAAAACATGGTTGGTTGCGCGTTATTGGCGTTATGGATAAAAAAATTCTCTTCTATCGCGGATTTAAAATATATCATGAAGACAAGCAAATTCACCCAACTGGCGATTTAAAAGGCGAGGCGAAAGAAATAAAAAATCCACTTACGCACATGATGGATGACAGCATTTCAGATTTAATTTTGCGTTTCGACCGCAACACAAAATGGCGTGCGCAAGATATGATTTCGAGTGGAAAGGCTCATAAAAAACAATCGCTATTTAAAGAATTGGTTAGTTTTAAGTTTCGTTTCTTAAAATCTTTTATTGCTAAAAAAGGTTATAAAGAAGGTGCGTTGGGATTTTTGATTGCTGTGCTTGCTGCTGCATATCCATTAGTTTCGCGCTTGAAAGCCAAAGAAATTTTAGCTAATGAGAATAATTAATATAATTCTTACATCGCAAAATGGCGGCGCGGAGCAAGCATTTGTTGACTATTTGGTGGTTTTAAAAAACTTAGGTCATGAAGTTTTGGCTATTATAAAAGATGACGCTCCTTACGAAAAACAAATTTTAGACTTCGGAATTGCTGTTAAAAAAATCAAAAATCGCTTTGGTTATCACGATTTTTTTGCTATAAAAGAGCTTAGAAAAATTATTGAAGATTTTGCTGCTGATGCCGTTTTTGCCAACATTGGAAGATCGATGGTTTTGGTAAAAAAATCGCTAAAAAAAATTGGTAATAAAAAAGTTTTTTTTGTCGCTGTTAATCACAGTATGAACGTTAATCGTTCAATTGGTGCCGATATTGTTCTTTCGGTAAATCAAAAAGCTTTTCATAAAACTATTGATTTAGGTCAGAGAGAAGATCGAAGCTTTGTGATTCCAAATGCAATTAATCTTGATGGAGCGATTGAAGAAATAGCGGAAATAAATTTGACACAAAAAACAACAATAACACTTGGCGCAATGGCGCGCATTGACGATCAAAAAGGTTTTGAGCATTTAATTACATCAATTTCTCAGTTAAATAAAATTGGTCAAAAAAAATTCACTCTAAAAATAGCTGGCTCTGGATCTTATGAGGCAAATTTGCGTCAACTTGCAAAAGATTTAAAAGTGGAAAATGAAGTTGAGTTTTTGGGTTGGGTAGAAAATAAAAAAGAATTTTTCGCCACAATTGACATTTTTTGTAGCGCCTCAAGCAATGAAACTTTTGGGCTGGTTTTGCTGGAAGCGATGAAATATGCCAAGCCAATTATCGCCACTGATACTGACGGCTCAAAGGAGATTCTTAAAGACGGATTTGATGGAATTTTGATTGGTTTAAATTCCGCAAAATCATTGCCTGAAAAGTTTTCAGCGGTGGTGATAGAAATTATAAATCAGCGAGAATTGCCGAATGTTTTTGTTAGAAACGCTGCAAAAAAATTGCGTGAAAAATATTCTTACGCGGCTCTTGAAAAAAGATTGGCGGAGATTGTTGGAAGAAAAAAAAATTGAGAATGATTTAGAGAATAGATTATCTCCAAAACTCACCAACCTTTACATCAACTGCCAAAGGCACGTCCAAACTTACCGCGTTTTCCATTTCTGTTTTTAGAATTTTCGTCACAATTTCAACTTCATCTTTTGGAGCTTCCACAATCAATTCATCGTGAATTTGTAAAATAATTTTTGCCTGAATTTTTTCTTCGATGAATTTTTTATTTAAACGAATCATCGCTTTTTTAATTACGTCCGCTGCGCTTCCTTGAATTGGAGCGTTAATTGCGAGGCGTTCGGCTTCGTTGCGAATTATTGGATTTTTATTGTTGATTTGCGAAATGAAGCATTTTCGACCTGAAAAAGTCTGCACAAAACCATTGTGGCGCGCTGTTTCAACGGTGTTTTTCATATAAGAATCAATTCCTGGATAGGCGACAAGATATGATCGAATATATTCTGCGGCGTCTTGGCGAGAAATGTTGAGTTGTCGCGCTAAACCAAAAGCACTAATTCCATAAATAATTCCAAAATTAATTGCCTTGGCTTTTGAACGCGTCGCATCGTCAATTTCGCTTTCGGGAATGCCAAAAACCTGACTCGCCGTAATGCGGTGAATGTCTTTATTTTCTTTAAAAGCGGCAATCAAATTATCGATTTTTGCAACGTGGGCAATGATTCGAAGCTCAATTTGTGAATAGTCGGCAGAAATTAATAAATGATCTTTGGTGGCAATAAAACTCTCGCGAATTTTTTGACCTTCCAAACTTTTTATTGGAATGTTTTGCAGGTTTGGATGGCTCGAACTAAGCCTTCCTGTAATTGTTGAGGTTGTTGAAAAATGAGTGTGAACGCGACTGGTTTTTGCATTGATTTCTTTAGGCAAAGAGTCGGTGTAAGTGTTTTTAAGTTTGGAGAATTTGCGAAAATCCAAAATTTTTCGTGCTATTGGGTGACCTTCTTCTTCAAGCTCTTCAAGAACTCCAACTCCAGTTGAAAGCGCGCCGGTTTTTTTAGATTTTTTTGATGAATCTAAACCTAATTTTTCAAACAAAATTTCCCCAAGTTGTTTGGGCGAAGCGATGTTAAATTCTGTTCCAGCGATTTCATAAATTTCGCCGCTTAAATTGTTAATTTTTTCCCCAAATTCTTGAGATAAATTGTGTAATTTCTCGACATCGATTTTGATTCCAGATTCTTCAACTTGAGCAAGAATTTGCAGTAAAGGTTTTTCGTAAGAGTTGTAAGCTTCTGAAAGTTTTTCGGTGAGAATTTTTGGAGAGAAAATTTTATAAAGTTGAGCAATTGCAAAATTTCTAAAAGCAAAAAACTCGGCTTTTTTTTGCGGTTCTTGTGAAAAATCTGGTTCACGATTTTTGTCAATTTCGGCAAAAAACTTTCCAAATCCAAGCTCTTCGATGTTTTCATTTAGATTAAAATCGATCAACTCGCGCAGATCATTTTTGGTTGATGAGGTTAGAAGGTGATTGATTAATGAAACATCTTCGAAGGTGATGCGAGTACGCAACCTCTCACCCCAAACCTCTCCCACAAGAGGAGAGGGAGCTAGAGCGAGCGATGTGTTAAGCCCTTTTTTGCCTTGTGAGAGAGGAGAATCGATATCGGTATGCTCCCTCTCCCCTTGTGGGAGAGGGTTGGGGTGAGGGGTTCTTGCGATTTTTAAAAAACTTTTAGCATCAAAAAAAACTTTCTTAATTGAATCGTCAAAAAGAATTTTATCCAATATCGTTAGATCAAAAACCTCACCATCTTTGATGATGTTTTTCTCTTCTTCAAAACTAAATAAGTCTAAGCTCGGAGCTTGGCTTGTTGAGTTTTTAGAATTTTTAGATTCAAAATAAAAAATTTCTTGAGGTGAATCGCCAACTTTGTTAGTTGAAATTGTAAAAAAATCTCGTTGAAAATCTATTGTGACGATTCCGTTTTGAATCGCTTCTTTATTAAGTCTATTAACTATTTCCTGCGAATTTATTTCGGTTAATTTTACTTTGGAAAATGAAGTGACGGAAATTTCTGCTATATCTTTTTTTTCATTTTCTTCTGTGGAAAGTGAAGTTGAAATATCAAATTCTTTTTTAATTCTGGTGACCAAAGATCTAAAACCTTGTTCTTCTAAAAAAGCCACTAACTTATAAGGCTCTAAGCTTTGAACTTTTAAATCTTCTGCGGTAATTCCAAGCTCAACATCTTCTTTTAAAGAAATTAAAATTTTAGCAAGTTTTGCTGATTCTTCTCCTTCAGTTAAAATTTGCCGACGTTTTTCCTGCTTTATTTTATCTACATTTAGAAAAATATTTTCTAACGATCCAAATTCATTTATTAATTCTGCAGCGGTTTTTGGGCCAATTCCCCTAACGCCAGCAACATTGTCTGAAGCGTCGCCCATAAGTGACAAAACGTCTAAAACTTTATTTGGCTCAACCAAGAATTTTTCTTTTACTTCAGCAATTCCAACCAAGCGATTTTTCATGGCGTCATACATTGAAACGCGCTCTGTGATTAGCTGCATCAAATCTTTGTCGGAAGAAACAATTAAAACTTCAAAACCATCTTTTTCAGCTTGTTTGGCAAGTGTGGCAATTATGTCATCAGCTTCAAAGCCAACTTTTTCGAGTATCGCCAAATTCAATGCTTCGGCACTTTGGCGCACGATGGGAAATTGCGGTTTAAGATCTTCGGGGCAGGGCGGACGATTGGCTTTATAATCTGGAAAAATGTCGTTACGAAATGTTTTTGAACCAGAATCAAAAATCACTGCTGCGTGAGTTACATCTAAACTAGCGAGTAATTTTATTAGCATGTTTACAAAACCGTAAACAGCTCCAACTGGCGTTCCATCTGCTCTGGTAAGTGGTGGAAGTGAATGATAGGCGCGAAATACAAAGCCATATCCGTCGATTAATGCGATTTTTTTTGACATAAAATACAGAAAATCATTGAGAATTGTCGCAAGTTAAATGTTATATTTTAAAAACACCTTCATCTTCTAGAAAATTTCTAAAAATAAAAAATTTCAAAAAATTATGTATCGTCTCTACCATCACATGATTTGCCCTTTTTCGCGCAAAATCAGAGTGCATTTAGCTGCAAAAGAGATTGGTTTTGAATCTGTGCCAGAAAACTTTTGGGAAAGACGCAAAGAATTTATCGCGATGAATCCCGCTGGAACTTTGCCAGTATTGTTTGATAACAGCAATGCCGCAGTTGTGATTGGCGGTTCGGTAATTTCTGAATATGTCGAAGAAAAACATTCTGAAAACAGAAATTTTTTGGGAGAGTCTTTGGTTGATCGCTCAGAAATAAGGCGTTTGCAATGCTGGTTTGATGAAAAATTTTACAATGAAGTTGGCAGGCATGTTTTGAACGAAAGGTTTTTTAATCGCTATTTGCCTGGAGCTAGCTCGCCAAATTCTGAGGTTTTGCGCGTTGCCAGACGCAATCTAAATATTCATTTGAGCTATATTGAATATTTGCTTGAAACCAGAAAATATCTAGCTGGAGATCATATTTCTGTTGCCGATTTTGCAGCAGCTTCGCATCTTTCGGTGCTTGATTATTTTGGTGACATTAACTGGCATCATTATTTGCCAGCAAAAGATTGGTATAGTTTAATAAAATCTCATAAAATTTTTTCAGAAATTTTAAAAGATCGTCTGCCAAACGTTAATCCGCCTGAATGGTATTCTAAATTAGATTTTTAACATGACTGAACTTAACGAAAAATTAGCGCAAACTTTTTTAGCAAAAAGTGGCATTACCAATTATCAAATAAGCAAAGTTGCGGGAGACGCTTCTTTTCGTTCTTATTATCGAATTCACACATCCGCAGGAACTAATATTTTGATGTTTGCTCCTCCTTTGCACGAAGATGTTCGTCCATTTGTTAAGGTTGCCGAATTTCTTGTTGAACAAAGTTTTTCCGCTCCAAAAATTATTGCGCGTGACGATGAATTTGGGTTTTTGCTTCTAGAGGATTTTGGCGACGACACTTACACAAAAGTTTTAGAGCGAGATATTTCGCAAGAGTTTGCGCTTTATAAAGCGGCTTGTGATTGCTTGCTAGATCTGCATTCAAAACCTATTTTAAAAGACTTGCAGCAATATAACCACGCACTTCTTTTTCGTGAAGTTATGTTGTTGATCGAGTGGTATTTACCTTTGCAAAAAAGATCGATTTCTGTTGAAGATATCGCCACTTTTAAACATTTATGGTTTCAGGTTTTTGACCAATTATCGCAGTCAAAATCTTTGCGAGATCATTTGCAAAAGAATGAAAATCCTGTTTTGGTTCTGCGTGATTTTCATGCCGATAATTTAATGGTTTTGCCAGAAAGAAGCGGAATAAAAAAAGTTGGATTATTAGATTTTCAAGACGCGGTTATTGGCTCTAGAGCTTATGACTTAGTTTCTTTGCTTGAAGATGCGAGAAGAGATTTGTCCGAAGAAAATCGAGGCAGAATTTTTAATCATTACTTGCAAGAATCTACCTGCGACAAAGAAGATTTTAAAAATGATTACGAAATTCTTTCGCTGCAGCGCAACATAAAAATATTAGGTATTTTTGCCAGATTATCTCTTCGCGACGGCAAGCATCAATATTTAAGTTTGATACCTCGGGTTCTCAATTTTGTTATGTTGAGGCTAAAATCTGAAAATCCAATTTTGGCGGATATTGCCGTTTTTCTTAAAAAATATCTTACCCCAGAAAGCGATCAAAAAAACAAGGCTTCAGAAAACGCTAACGAAAAACCTTCAAGTTCTTTAAAGCGTCCTTCAGTAGAAATTTTTGAAAACTTGCAAGCAATAACTGAAGTTTTTCAAAAAATTGAAGAAGAAACTGCCGAAATTGCAGATCAAATTTTTGATTATTTGATTAATGCTACAAATGAAGAAATCATCACTGGAACAGTTCCTGCTCATCCAGATAATCGCATCAACGGTTATGTAAAAATTCTAAATCGTTTATTTTTATTTTCTCGTAGTGCTGGCGGATTGCGAATCATTAGTCGCAATACCGTAAGCGATCTCGATAAAAAAACTTATACCATTTGCATGTGTCACGATGGCGGGCTTTCGCTCGATATTTTATGCGACATTGTAAATACTGAAAATCAGGCGAGAACTCCAAATCCATCGCCAGTTAGAATCACTGTTGTGCAAGCTTTTGCTGAAAAAAATCAGGATAAATTAAGATAATTAAATGCAAATGACCGATCAAATTCGCAAAGAACTTTCTAACATCGAAGCAGAACAAGCGGTTCTTGGAACCATTATTCTCAACAACGAATATTTAAATCGTGTTTCAGAATTTCTGCGCGAAGAGCATTTTTACGAACCGGCGCATCGCAATATTTTTGCTCAAATTGTTCATAATGTTGAAAAGGCTCAAATTGTTGCAAATCAAGTGACTCTTAAGCAGTTTTTTGAAAATGACGAAGCTGTAAAATCATTTGGTGGAGTCGCTTATTTGTCAGTTTTGTTGGGTGCCGCTTCATCAATTATCGACATTGCTGATTACGGTCGATTAATTCACGATTTAGCTTTGAAGCGCGAGCTTTCAATGATTGGTGAAGATATTGTAAATCGAATTTACAAAACAGAAGATAAAGCTTCTGCAACCGAGCAAATTGAATCCGCCGAAGCTAATCTTTTTAAATTATCAGAACATGGAAATGGTCGCAGTGATTTTCGCAGCATTTCAGCTTCTTTGAAAGAAACTCTCGACAAAACCTTAATTGCCAAACAGCGAGGAGCTAACATTAGCGGAGTTTCAACTGGATTTAGCGATCTAGATAAAATTCTTGGTGGAATGCAAGAATCAGATTTAATCATTCTTGCTGGACGACCTTCAATGGGAAAAACCGCTCTTGGCGTTAATATTGCTGTAAATGCCTGCAAATTTTTGAACCAAGATATTTCTGACTCTAAAAACAAAAAAGCGGTTGGTTTCTTTTCATTGGAGATGTCTTCTGACCAACTGGCATCAAGAATTCTTTCGATGGAATGTAGCATTAACGCTGGAAAGTTTCGCACTGGACAATTAAGCGAAACCGAATGGGAAGCTGTTGCTATGCGCTCCGCAGAAATTTCTAAAATGCCACTTTTTATTGATGACACGCCAGCTCTTTCAATTTCCGCCATCAGAACTCGAGTTAGAAGAATGGTTCGTAAAAACAATCTTTCGCTTTTAATTGTGGATTACCTTCAATTAATTCGCGGAACTTCTACCAGATCTAATGAAAATCGTGTCCAAGAAGTTTCTGAAATCACGCAAGGTTTGAAGGCAATTGCTAAAGAATTTAGTATTCCAGTAATCGCCTTGTCTCAACTTTCTCGTGCCGTAGAGCAACGCGAAGATAAAAGACCGCAACTTGCAGATTTGCGTGAATCGGGTTCAATCGAGCAAGATGCTGACGTTGTGGCGTTTGTTTATCGTGACAGTTATTATCATGAAAGAAAACGTCCGCAGGATGGTGATCCAAAATTTGCCGAATGGAATCAAAAAATGAATGAAGTTCGTCATTTGGCAGAAGTGATAATTGCCAAACAGCGTAATGGCCCAGTGGGCAGCATTAGTTTATTTTTTGACGGAGAGTTTACGCGATTTGGTAATTTGGATATTTATCACCATTAAAATATTTATTTTTCACAATCTTCCAACTTCAGTTCCAAATAAATATTAGCTAAATTAACGGCTTTTTTTACCACTTCAGAGTCCTCGCGAAAAAGATGAGTTAATGCTTTTAACACAAATTCTTGTGGATCTTTTTTGTTTAAAGCAGTGCGAAAAGCGTTCTCGTTAATTTTATCAATGATGAATTCGGCTTGGTTAAAGCTTTCGCCGTTTCTAAAATCGTCCGGTTGAAGACTGTCGAGAAAATCGATTTTTTGACGTTTATATATCTCTTCCTGTTTATTTTTCATTTTGATTTTATTGCGACATTTAATAATCCGCTTCCAAAAAATATAACCCACAAGCTGGTGCATTTGGGCCAGATTTTGTTCGGTCTTTTGCTTCCAAAATTTCTTTCATTTGAGTTGGCAAGATTTTTTCTGTGCCAGCTAAATATAAGGTTCCTACAATATTTCTGACCATGTGATGCAGAAATGATCTTGCGCTTATGTTGACCAGAATTTCTTCGCCACTTTTAACAATTGTAATTTTTTCAATCGATTTTATTGGCGTTTTTCCTTGGCATTCGGCATCTCGAAATGATGAAAAATCATGCTCGCCAATTAGAAAATTTGCCGCTTCTTGCATTTTTTTTGCATCCAATTTTTTAGCTACATGCCAAGCTTGGTTTTTCTTGATGGTTAAAGGAGCGGTGCGGTTGATTATGATATAACGATAGTGTCGCATTTTGGCATTAAATCTGGCGTGAAAATTTGAATCCACAATTTCGCAATTAAGAACCATAACGTTTTCATCGCGCAGATAGTTGTTTAAAGCCAAAGTTACCTGACGCGCTTCAAGATTTTTTTTCATGTCAAAATGCACAACTTGACCCAAAGCATGAACTCCGGTGTCGGTTCGACCACAAACCACAATTTTTACTTGTTCTTGCGACAATTGAAAAATTGCTTTTTGTAAAACTTCTTCAACTGATTTTTGAACAATGCCAAATTGCTTTTGAAAGCCGCAATAATTGGTGCCGTCATATTCGATGGTTAATTTATAACGCTGGGTCATTGTGTGATTCGTGCTAGGTTTTGATATGGATTGTAAGCATAATTTTCAGTGGCCAAATAGCCGTTTTTTTCATCAGCAAAAAACTTAAAAAGCTTCTTTAGACCAACTTGAGTGGCAAAAATAAGATCGTAAATTTCTTCTTGCTCGTCGCTAATTTTTTTAATTTCGCTGCCAGAAGATGAAGATAATTTCCAATAACCCAAATAAGAAATTGGCTTATCTTCAAGCATCAATGCAGCGATTGTGAGTTGAGGATTAACGCCAGAAAACACGTCGCTTTTAGATGGAATTTGCCCAGTTTTGTAATCAAGAATTATCAGTTCTTCTTTTTCATTAATAATCACGCGGTCAATTTTTCCGCGCAGCGCGACATTTCCAACTTTTACTTCGGCAGGAATTTCAACCATGTTTTTTAAACCTGAGAAATTTTCATTTTCCAAAACAAAATTATCAAAAATATTTTCAAATTTTGGCCACCAAACTATTTCACTTTCGCTAAGTAAAAAATAATCATCAAAAATATCGCGGGCTTTTTTGCGAAAATTTGCGTCAGTTGGATTTTTAACATATTCTTCTAAAGCCTTGTGAACAAAGCTTCCAAACTCTGCGTGACTTGGCTCAAAATCAATTTTCTTTAATTCTTCTAACTTCAATATTTTTTTAGCATAAATTTCATAAGGGTTGGTCATTAATTTTATGACTTCGGTTATAGAAATTTTTTGAGGACGAAATTCTAGTTTTGGTTTTGGGTTTGGAATTGTTTTAACTTTTTTTGTAATGCGATTTTTCTGATCGAGAAGATCAAAAAATTCTTTGCCACCATCAATTTCGGCATCAATTTTTTTGCAAATTACTCTGAATTTCAAAAGAAATGGAGATTCAATTAAAACTGCGCCATTTCTGCTTTTAGAACGCGTTAAAATAACTGATTTATTCGAAAGATAATTACAAAAATCATTCGCACTTTGACCATATTTTCTTAAAGTTTTGTCTATTCCTAAATCTTTTTTGATTTTTTTTCCCAGCCAATTTTCACCTTCAATTTCTGGAAAACTTCCTTGGTTTAAAGATGAAACTATAACCAAATCGTAATTCAAAAGACGCGCTTCAAGCGTTGATAAAATTTGAATTGGTGCAAAAGCAAAAGACTTTTCAAAGAATTTAATTTGCGATAAAATTGTTTTAAAACTGTCAAGAATTTGGCTAGGATTTATCAGTATTTTTTCTTGCTGCTTAAGTTTCTCAAAAGCCTCAAATATCTCGGTCTGCGCTTCTTCCTCAACTAGCAATTCTGACCAGTTTTTTTTGCTTAAATTTTCACAAGCCAAAATCAATAATGTGGCAATTTCAGAAAGAGGTTTTGTTTTGTTAATTTTAGCAAGCGCGCCAAGTGCCTCATAAAATTTATTAAAAAAATGTAGCAAAGAAGGTTGGCTTTCTAGTTTTTTGTAAATGCCTTTTAAACCTGATTCCACACGATCTTGTCGCAAAACATTAACTTCAAAATCAACGAGCATTTCCTGATTTTGCGAATAAAAAGAAAGCGGATGTTTTAAGAGAGTTAGAAGAACGTGAGAGTTAAAATTTGTTTCGATTAATTCTAAAATTAACAATAAAAAGCTCACCAATTTTAAGTCAGAAATATTGCGACTTCTAGAATCGTTAAAAAGCATTGAATTGCTTTGCAGTTCAAGCTTCAGCAAATCAGCTAATTTGCTATTATTGGTAATTACGGCGGCAGTTTTATTGATTTTAACCGCCTCAATTAAAGCAAGTTTTATAAGCTTTGCCTCTTCAATTTCATTGCGCGCTTCAATTAAGCGAAAATTTTTAGCCAGATCTTTTTTAGCAAAGTTGGAGTCGATATATTTAGAAATCTCTTGCCATTTTGCTATTTGATCTGATGGAAGCGAAAGCAAAGAAAGAAGGTTTTGGCGAACTTCTGGGCTTAAAAGAAATTTCTCTTCTTTAATTTGAAAAATTGCACTTTTTGGAATTTCTAAAGTTTTAATTAAGCGATTTAAAAAAAATTGCGGATGGTTTTCTTCTTCGTGATTTTCGTCATTAACTCCATGTAAAATAACATAATGTTTCTTGGAGGCGGCTTTTATTAACTTAGAGCTAAACTCAACGCTTCCAGTTGATCCGGCGACAACTATTGGCGATTTGCTTTCGTAATTTTCGAGCAGATGAGTAAATTTTTTAACAATAAAATTGTTACTCATGCTGTCGCAAAATACTCGTTCTTTTAACAAAGAGTTTTTGATTTCGATGTGAAATTTTTTAAGAAAATCAAGAGTAAGTATGCGATGTTGCGACAAGTTAGAATCGTCGATTTCAAGAAATTTATTTGGATCAATTTCTTCACGCTCTATTTCGTCAAATAAGTTTTTTAAATTTATGGCAATTTTAAAGGCTTGGGCAAAATCAGTATTTTCACCAAAAGCACCATATTGCTGAATTTTTTCACTTAAGAAAAACAGATAATCAATGTCGGACAAAGACTTGGTTTGCAATATTTCATCAATGATTTGCTTTGTTTCTGAATTGGGTAAAAAATCAAAAAAATCTTCGTAAGAAATATCCGAAATAGCTTTAAGATTCGGAAGTAACAGATGTTTACTTTTTAACAAAACTTCATGAAATTCGCGGCAAGAACGTCGATTTGGCAAAAAGAATTTTACTTCGTTTAACTTATCACCAAATTTTTTTTCCGCCCAAAAAAGAAGCGATTCAAAAAAATGATAATTCGCTGGAATGTTGAAAACATTGGGTTTATCTGTCATTTAAGTTAATTTGTAGTTGTTTGCCAAGCCTTTTGGTCAGCTTATCGCCAACCGCTCGAACAGCGTTTTCAGAGCGGGCGTGAGATTTATTAATTTTTTAAAAGAGTAATTTTGCGATGAAAGTAATAGTTTTGGGATCCGGAGTAATTGGTGTTACAACCGCCTATTTTTTAGCGCGCGCAGGTCATCAGGTTTTGGTTCTCGATAAAAACCGATATTCCGCTCTTGGATGTTCAGAAGCCAATGGCGGTCAGCTCAGTTATTCTCATGTTGAAACTTGGGCGGCAAAATCGTCTTTGGCTTCAATTTTAAGGGCGGCAATAATTCCAAATTCTTTTTTATCACTTTCTCAATTTGCTAATAAAAAATTTATTAAATGGTTTTATGAGTTTTATCAAAATTCCCAGCCAGAAAAATCTCACGAAAGCAGCAGAAGATTGTTTAGGCTTACATCTTACAGCAAAGAGGTTTTAAGCGAAATTTTATCTGAAGAAAAAAACTTAAAATTCGACTATAAAAACGAAGGAACTTTGCATTTTTATCGCAGTCAAAAAAAGTTTGATAGCGCCATAAAAGATGCTGAATTTATTAGCTCGATTGGAGTAAAAACTCAAATTTTAACCGCTGAAGAATGCGTAAGAAAAGAGCCAACTTTAATTAAATTGTTCGACGAAAAAAATCTTGCTGGCGGCATATTTTACGAAATGGATGGAAGTGGCAACAGCCTTTTGTTTGTGCGTGCTTTAGAAAAAATCTGCAAAGAAAAATATGGCGTAAATTTTGAATATGAAACGGAGATAAAAAACCTTCTTACAAACTACAAAAAAATCACTGGCATCAACACTTCAAAAGGTGTTTATGTCGCTCATAAATATGTTTACGCGCTTGGCGCAATGGGCGACAATTTGCTAAAAGGCATTAAAGTTGAGACAAAAATTTATCCACTAAAGGGTTACAGCTTATCAATTGCTGCTGATGAAGAATTTATTGCGCCAAGAATGGCATTAACAGACACTGAAAATAAAGTGGTTTATAGTCGTTTAGGCAAAATTTTTAGAGCCGCTGGAACGGTTGAAATATGCGGCTTAAAGCCAAAGAAAAATAAGAAAAATATCGCTTTCTTGAAAAGCACGGTTTGCAAAAGTTTTTCTGATTTCGGAAATATTAATGAAGTTAATGATTGGTCTGGATTTAGGCCGTTTCGTCCAAATTCATTGCCGTTAATTTGTGAAGTAAAAAAATATGGCAATTTGTTTCTAAATACAGGTCATGGTTCTTTGGGCTGGACGCTTTCTGCAGCTTCGGGAAAAATTTTATCTGGTTTGGTGTCGGATCAAAAAGATGAAAGATTTGGGTTTTTAGAAGAGGAGTTGGAAGATAATTAAAGGGCTATCTAGAAAACTTTTTAACATCTCGCGCCAAATGCAGCGATCCGCAAATAATAATTCTGCAAATTTTTTCCTCGCTTATTTTTCCTGCGTAATCAACTGCATCAGCTAAATCTTGCGCCGCAAAAACTTTCATTCCCGCAGATTCGCCAATTTCTGATATTGTTTCTGCTAATTCAGGATAAGGCTCGCCATCAACCCTTACAGCAATTACTTCTGCCACATCTTTAAATTTTTCCAAAAACTCTTTTTTGCATTTACCGCGGCTAAATCCGCAAATCACAAAAGTTTTTTTTGGCTTTTCTTGAAGAATAAATTGCCGCAAAGCAAAAGCTCCGGCGACATTATGCGCGCCATCAATAAAAATTTCGCTTTCACTATTTTTTAAAAGCCGATTTAAACCATTAGTTATTTTTTCTAACCGACTCGGCCAAAAAACAGATGAAATCGCTGTTTTTATCGAGCCTTCGCTAATCTGAAATTTATCTGCAATTGCAATGATCGCGGCAATTGCAGTAGCGAAGTTTACATATTGATGATCGCCAAGAATAGCGGGTTTGGGAAGGTTTCTTAAAACCTCATTTTGAAATCTGAGATCAAATTCTCCGTTTTTTTCATTAAGTAAAATCTCAAAATCTTCGTCGTAAAAATATGCTGGAACTCCTTGATCTTGGGCAAGAATTTTTATTATTTCTTTTGCTCTTTGAGGTTGTGAAGCAATAATTAAAGGCGTTTTTGGTCTTAGAATCATCGCCTTTTCTAGCGCGATTCTTTCGATAGAATTTCCTAAATATTCCGTGTGATCAAAAGAAATTGGCATTATTAATGTTGCTAATTTTTCTTCTAAAATATTTGTTGCATCAATTCTTCCGCCCATTCCACACTCAATAATCGCAACATCTGCTGGAATTATTGAAAAAGCTAAAAATGCACCAATTGTAAAACTTTCCATAAAAGTTAACGGCGTGTCGCAAGCTGCCAAGCGAACCTCTTCCATGATTTCAAATAAGAAATTATCAGAAATTTTTTCGCCCAAAAGAACAATTCTTTCGTTGCAATCATGCAAATGAGGCGAGGTGTAAATGTGAGCTTTATAACCTGCGCAACTAAATATTTTTCCAAGCAATGCTGTGGCTGAGCCTTTGCCATTAGTGCCGGCAACGTGAATTATTGGCGGAAGTTTTTTATGAGGATTTCCTAATTTTTCCAAAACCATAAACATTCTTTCAAAGACCGTTTCATAGTCGATTTGTCTTTTACCAAGAGTGCTCGGTATTGGCCAATGCGGCAGATAAACCATTTTAATTAAAAATTAGAGATTTAATAATTTGTTCTTAGGAAAGGCTCTCAATTAATTTAGACTAAATCCAATTTATCAAACTTTGCATTTTTTTCTTCTAGCTTTGATTTCGTTATTCTTGCAAAACGAGGCTAACTCTCAAACGATTTCAAATAAAAAATTCACTAAAACCAATTCGCCAATTTTTGTCGCTGATGGTTTTGCAAATTTTTTTGCCGTCAATTCTAATAAAGGCGACAATTTTAAAGAAGAATCTTTTGTTGGTAACGACTCGCAACTTTTTCTAAAAAGTGGAGTTATGACCGAAGAAAAAACCAAGCATGGCATAATAGCGAAGTTTGAATTTAATGCTAACAGTGGCGGAGTTAGACAAAATCCTAATCTCGATCAAATATTTTTATTTTCAGAAGGGAATTTTGGAAAATTTGAAATTGGCAATAGTCAAGCCGCCAATCAAAAAATGAAATCTGGCCCAGCCGAATTTGCCAGAGGAGCGGGGGGAATTAACGGAAAATATATTGAAGCACTTCAACTTCCATCGTCTGGTTCATTTATTTTATTAGCTCAATCGCCAATTGGTCATGGTGGATATGCCGCAAATTCAGAAAGCTATTTAAGAAAAAATAATTTTCGCGCGCTAAAAGATAACAGTTTTGATGGAGTTGAAGACGCTACAAAATTCTCTTATTTTACGCCGCGCTTTGAAGGTTTAAAACTCGGATTTAGCTACGCACCAAACACTGAAAATAGCGGAATTACCACAACGAAATATTACCATAATTCTGTAGCGACAATTAAAGATGTTTTTTCGGCTGGCGTTAATTACGCAGATGATTTTGACAATCTTGGAGTTAAAATTTCTGTAACGGCAGAAAAAGGAAAAGTTAAAAAAGGTTATAGAAAAGATCTTTTTGCCTACGACGCTTCTGCAACTTTAAATTATTTTGGATTTGACATTGGAGCCTCTTTTGGCTCATGGGAAAATTCATTGCAAAAACAAGAAAACTTTCTTGCTTCATCAAGAGCAAACTATCACAGCTTCGGACTTGGATATTCTTTTGGGCCGGTTGCAACAAGTATTACTAGCCTAAAAAGCCAATTTCAAAAAAATGATTATCAGGCATTATCTCTTGATCTTGACTATAAGCTTACTAGAGATTTGATGCCATATTTTGAGATAACAAAATTTACTTTTAAGCCAAATCTTAAAACCCCATCAGGCTCAGAAACACTTGCCAAAAACAATCAGAGTTGCGTTCGGGGTTACGTTTTTTTAACCGGAATTTTAATTTCATTTTAAATGAGTATTGCCGCATTAGACTCATATCTACTGCCATTAAAACAGATTCTCGACCGCGACGGCGTGAACGAGGTTTCAATCAACAGGCCTTTTGAGGTTTGGATTGAATGTAAAGGCGACATGATTCGTGAAGAATTGCCAACTTTTGACATGGAGCATTTAAAATCTTTGGGCAGGCTTGTAGCGCAAGCAACTGAGCAAAGATTAAGCGAAGAAGAGCCTTTACTTTCAGCCACTTTGCCCAATGGCTATCGTATTCAAATTGTTTTTCCGCCAGCCTGCGAACAAGGCTCTGTGGTGATTTCAATTCGTAAACCATCTAGTTTGCAATGGACTTTGGAAGATTATGACAAAATGGGCATGTTCGATTCAGCCTCAGTTGGTGAAGTTGAGGATAAGAACGATTTAATTTTAGCAAAATTGCTGCAACTAAATCGTATTAAAGACTTCTTAACCCGCGCCGTTATTTACAAAAAAAACATCATTATTTCTGGTGGTACTTCAACTGGTAAAACAACTTTTACTAATGCGGTAATTCGAGCCATTCCTCCAGAAGAAAGGCTGATTACGGTTGAGGATGCTCGAGAAATTAATCTTTCTTCTCATCAAAATAGAGTTCATTTAATCGCTTCAAAAGGCGGTCAAGGTAGATCAAAAGTTACTACCCAAGATTTAATCGAAGCTTGCTTACGCCTGCGTCCAGAAAGAATTATTGTCGGTGAATTGCGTGGCTCAGAAGCTTTTAGTTTTTTACGAGCAATTAATACTGGTCACCCCGGATCAATTTCAACCTTGCACGCCGACACCCCAAGAATGGCGATTGAGCAGTTAAAAATGATGGTAATGCAAGCTGGACTTGGAATGACTCCGACAGAAATAACCTCTTACATCAAAAACGTGGTGGACATTGTGGTTCAATTAAAACGCGGTGCCAAAGGTCGTCGCTACATTTCTGAGATTTACTTTAGAGCAATTCACAACAAACCTGAAAACGAAAAAGATTAAAAAATATGTCTCGCGATCGCTTCTTTAATAAAAAATTTGAATTTTTAACTCTTGGTCAAGTTCTTGAAATTACCGGCGCAGCCTTGATTTCAGATCAAGATTTGAGCCGAAAAGTTTTTGACATCGCCACTTTAAATTCGGCTCAAGAAGAGCAAATTTCTTTTTTAAATTCCGGGCAATATCTAGAAAAATTTTCTAGCTCAAAAGCTGGTTTTTGTTTATTAGAAGAAAAATATGCTAGCCGCGCACCGCAATCAATGATTGCCTTGATTCATAAAAATCCTTATTTCGCTTATTCAAAAATCGCCGCCGCTTTTTATGAAGAAAAAATTCCTGATTTTATTTCAGAAAAACTAATTCACCCGAGTGCAAAAATTGGCGATAAAACTCGAATCGCTCCAAACGCTTACATTGGCGCAAATGTTGAAATTGGAAAAAATTGTTTAATTGGTGCAAACGCTTCAATTATGGATGGCTGCGTCATTGGCGATAATACGATAGTTAATGCTGGCGCAGTAGTTTCTTTTGCCGTTATTGGCAAAAATTGCATAATCTATAATGGCGCGAAAATTGGGCAAGATGGCTTTGGATTTGCTCATGATGCAGGAATTAATCACAAAATTATCCAACTTGGTTTTGTGCAATTGGGCGATTTTGTAGAAATTGGCGCGAATTCATGTGTTGATCGCGGGGCGATTGAAAACACAATTATTGGTGATGGAACAAAAATTGATAATTTGGTGCAAATTGGACATAATGTTATCATTGGCAAAAGCACGGTAATTGCTGGCTGTACCGCGGTTGCTGGAAGTGTAAATATTGGAAATTTTGTGCAAATTGGCGGAAACACAAGTATTGCTGGTCACATAAAAATTAATAATGGCGCAAAAATTGCTGGAATGAGCGGAGTAATGCGTGATGTTGAGCCAATGCAAGCGATAGCTGGAATCCCTGCTTTGCCAATAAAAAAATGGCATAAAATTAACGCCACTTTGATTAGAATGGCTGAGGGGAAAAAAGATGAGTAAATAAACTGAGAGACTTAACTAAATTCTATACCCTAAATTCTAAACCCTAATAAAAATTCACTTAACTCCATCGGTTTTTTACCCTGACGCTGCAATATTAAAGGGCGAATAACTCCTTTTCCGCATTGAATCGACAATTTATTGTCTAAAATTTTTCCAGCTAAATTTTCTGACGAATCAAAATCTAAAATTTCTGCAGAAAATATTTTTATTTTTTCTCCATTGTGCATAAAATAAGCTCCAAGCGAGCCATTTAATCCGCGAATGTTTCTTTCAATTTCAACCGCAGATTTTTTCCAATCAATTTCGCATTCACTTTTTTCTATTTTTTTTGCATAAGTTGTCAGCGAATCGTCTTGTTTGGTGAAAGAAATATTGCCTTTACCAAGTTCTTTTAGAGTTTTGACCAAAATTTCCGCACCCATATCCGAAAATTTTTTAGAAAGAGTGGCGTAAGTTTCTGAACCGCTTAAATCAAAGCTTTCTTGACAAATCATGTCGCCGCTATCCAAACCCTTATCCATTTTAATAATGGTAATGCCAGTTTTTTTATCACCTTCCATAATTGGACGCTGAATTGGAGATGCTCCGCGCCATCTGGGCAAAAGAGAAGGATGAATGTTAAAACAACCAAATTTTGGGGCATCGAGAATTTCTTGAGGCAGCAACAAACCATAAGCAACCACAACAGCAACATCAGCGCCAAGATTTGCAAACTCTTTTTGCACTGAATTGTCGCGCAAAGATTTTGGTGTAAAAACTCTTAAATTATTTTTTAATGCCAAATCGTGAATTGGTGAATTAGTTAATTTTTGACCACGTCCCGAGATTTGTGGTTCTTTTGTGTAAACACCGACAATTTCAAATTCTGCATCGGAAATTAATTTCTCAAGAGTTGGGCAAGAAAACGATGGCGTGCCCATAAAAATAACCTTCATGAAATAAAGAATTTTTAAATTAAGAATAGGCTTTTAGAAAGCCTAAGGAAATAACAATTCTCAACTTAACTTTGTAACTCAAGTGAAAAACAGAAAACTATTTTTCCTCGGCGTTGTAATTGCTTTTTGTGTCGCTTTTTTTGACCTTTTAAGCAAAAGGCTAATTTTTTCGCTTCTTGAAAATATTGCCTCTGAAGAGCAAAGACAGAATCCAGAAATCGTAATATCGAGCTTTTTCAGTTTGGTTTATGTTTGGAATCGTGGCGTTAGTTTCGGCATGTTTAATCAGTTGGAAAATGCTCAAGCAATATTATCAATCTTGCAAGGATCAATTGCTTTAGCTTTGTTTTATTGGCTTTATATAAACAAAAAACCGCAGCTTGTTTACGCTCTTGGTTTTATCATTGGCGGCGCAATGGGAAATGTGATTGACCGAATTAGAAATGGCGCGGTTGCAGATTTTTTAGATTTTCATATTGCATCCTATCATTGGCCTGCCTTTAATTTGGCAGACTCTTTTGTTTTTATCGGAGTTGCGATATTGATTTTTGATGATCTGATTTTTAGCAAAAAATGAAAAAAATAATTCTTTTGGCACTTACCTTTATTGCGTTTTCATGTTCTTCAAAAAAGGCTGAAGACCCTCTAATTTTACCGCCAAATTTTGCTGAAATGCCTGATGTCAAAAATCCAGAATCCATAGAAAAACCAACGGCTGCGCAACAAGAAGAAAATGTTGCGAAGCTGAAAGAATTGCTTCTAAAAAGCGAAGAATAATAACCTTAATCAAAACTAAAAATGTTAAATCAACTTCTTGTTAGCGATGCTTTTGCCCAAGCTTCTGATGCCGCAGCGACAACACAAACTTCTTCTTTGACTAGCTTCATCCCATTAATTTTAATTTTTGCAGTTTTCTATTTTTTAATTGTGCGTCCACAAAGTAAAAAAATGAAAGAACATCAAGCCCTGATTAATAATCTTAAAGTTGGAAACAAAGTTGTGACCAATGGCGGAATGATTGGCGTTGTAACCGAGGTTTTAACAAAAGAAAACCAAGTTGAAGTTGAAATTGCTGAAAATGTTAGGGTGAAATTTCAAAGAAACTATATTACCGATCTAGTTGAAAAGCCTGAAAACAAAAAACCAGCAGAAGCCAAAAAACGCAAATAAACATCCAACAAAAACAGATTTTTAACCATGCTTCACTTTTCTAAGATAAAAATATTACTCATCTCGAGCATTTGCATTTTGGCGATAATATTTGCGATGCCTTCATTTATTGCGCAAAACTCCAACTCACCAATTGCTAAAAAATTGGAAGGAATTTTGCCAAAAAGTAAGGTTAATCTTGGTTTAGATTTGCGTGGCGGATCGCAATTGCTTTTAGAGGTAGATTTTAACTATTACATCAACGAGCAAATTGCTAACTTAAAAGACGAAATCAAAAACTCATTTCGTGATGAATCGATTCGTACAATTCCCGTGGTTAGTGACAACAAAATTATTTTCTCACTAATTGACGAAGAAAGTCAGAAATCCGCTAAAAAACTCATCAAAAAAATTAGCCCACAAATTGAAGTTAATGAAAATTCTGGTTATTTTGAGGTTTATTTTTCTGATCGAGAATTAGAAGTTATAAGACAAAACCTAATCAAACAATCGATTGAAATTATTCGCCGCAGAATTGACGAAAGCGGAACAAAAGAACCAACAATTCAAGCTCAAGGTAAAGATCGAATTCTTTTGCAAGTTCCGGGAGTTGAAAATTCTTCAGATTTAAAATCTTTGCTTGGAAAAACCGCCAAAATGACCTTTCACTTTGTTGACGATTTAACCTTCGCCACAAATTCTAACTATAACGCCGCAGAAACCGAGCGACTTTTTGATTATGAAGGGCGAGCTTATCTGATAAAAAAAGAAGTAATTTTAAGTGGCGATTTGCTTATTGATGCCAACGCAACTTATCACGAAGGTCAACCAGCGGTTGGATTTCGCTTTAATCCGGTTGGTTCAAAAAAATTCGCTCAAATTACTCAAGATAATATTGGTAAAATCTTCGCAATTGTTCTTGATGGAAAAGTTGTGACCGCCCCAAGAATTAACACCGTTATCACTCAGGGTTCTGGCGTAATTTCAGGAAGCTTCACAACTAAAGAAGCAAGTGAAGTTGCTTTGCTACTTCGAGCTGGAGCCCTTCCAACTCCTTTAGCGGTTATTGAAGAAAGAACGGTTGGGCCATCACTTGGTCTAGATTCAATCAAAAGCGGAAGCATTGCCACAATTGCTGGACTTGCTTTTGTGGCAATTTTTATGATGATTTTTTATGGTTTTTTTGGTTTTATTGCCAACATCGCGCTAGTCATAAATATTGCTATCATTCTTGCGGTTTTATCATTAATTGGCGCAACTTTAACTCTTCCAGGAATTGCGGGCATTGTTCTTACAATGGGCATGGCGGTTGATGCTAACGTTTTGATTTTTGAGAGAATTAAAGAAGAGTTGCGCGAGAAAAAGCATATTTTATCCGCAATTGAACAGGGTTTTAATCAAGCTTTCCGCACAATTACCGACTCAAATATAACTGCACTGATTGTGGCATTGTTTCTTTATATTTTTGGAAACGGTCCCGTTAAAGGTTTTGCCGTAACTCTTGCCATCGGAATAACTGCTTCGATGTTTTCAGCAATTATTTTAACCAGAATGATTATTTCTATTTGGCTAAAAGTGCGCAAACCAAAAAAATTGCACTTAATATAGATGAATTCAGGTCGCAGGCTCACATTTCTACTGCCTTTTTCTATCGCTATTTTTTGCGCTACAAGCTCATTCGCATTACCAAATTTTAAAAAAAATCAACAAAGCTCAATACCAGCGGTTTTAAAAGCAGATTTTGTCGATGGCGACCAGCAAAATAATACGCTCACAGCCACTGGTAATGTCGAAGTTAAAAAAGGCACCAGCGTAGTTTATGCTGATAAAATGGTTTATGAAAAAAATAATGGTAAAATTCGCGCCATTGGCGATGTAAAAATTAAAGACATCGAAGTCGGAAACGTCTTTGCTGCCACGGCAGAGTTTAAAGAAGATTTTTCCAGCGGAAAATTCTTTGATAGTAAAATTGTTTTTAATGACGGCTCTTACTTAATTTCTCCAGAAATTGATCGTCAAGATCCCCTAATAACGGTTTTACAAAAACCAATTTTTTCTTTTTGTCCAAATCCAGACATAAGCTCCGATAATAGCATTGCCGGCACAAAACCCGATTTACTTTCAATAAAATCAAAACAGACCACAATAGATCGTAAAGAAGATGTGATGATAAGTAAAAGTGGAATTCTTCGTCTTTACAATGTGCCAATTCTTTATACGCCTTATTTAAGCGTTGGCTTGCCGTCAAAAAAGAAAAAATCAGGCTTCTTACATCCCTCTTATGCAAAAAGCACCAACCTCGGATTGGGTATAAAAATACCTTATTATCTCTACATCGCCCCAAACATGGATTTAACAATAAATCCATTAATAGGCGTTAGTAATAATCAAATTTTGATCGATAATGAATTCAGACACAAATCCTCTTATGGCGAATATAAAGTTAACGCCGAGATAGCTAATAACAAAATTAACAATACTCACAATTCTACCGTTGTTAACAGAACCAAAAGTCCTTATCGCTGGAACATAAAAGGTAAGGGCGTTTTTGATTTTACCACAAATACTGGGCTAGATTTTGATTCAAACTTAGTAAGTGATCGCGACTATTTACGTGACTACAATTTTAGCTTTTTAAATTACACAACTTCCAAGGTTAACCTAGATTATGTTCATGCCAGAAACTATCACGCGGTTAAATTAATCAAAATTCAAGAATTAGAAAACTACGCTTTACAAAAAACAGAGCCAACAATTTTGCCCCAAATAGATTCTTACGTTGAAAGCAAGCCGATGTTTTTTAAAGAAAAATTTGCCCTAACTTCAAACATCACCGCTATTACAAGACATGATGGATTGCAATATCGTCGCGCCACACTTACCCCAGAATTCGACTTGCCATTCAACCTTCGTGGAAATTTATTTAACCTAAATGCCAAAATTCAAAATGATCTTTATTGGCTAAAAGAATCTGCCGTTCCGGCAACCTCAGCAAGCACCAATCAATATCAAACAATCGCAACAAATTCTAAGCCTGAAATTTCGCTTAACTGGAAACTTCCTTTAATCAGAAAAACACCAAGCAACACATTGCTAATTGAGCCAATGGTAAATGTGGTGGCGAGCTCTTATAGAAAAAACTTCAATCTAATGCCTAACGAAGATAGTAATAATTCCGAACTAAGCGTTAGTAATTTATTTGTCTCAGATCGCCTTGCGGGCTTTGATCGTAACGAGTCAGGAAAAAGAGTTAACTATGGCGTGAAAACTTCACTTTTTCACAAAATCTACGGACAATTTGGCTTAACAGTTGGTCAAGGATATAGAAAATCAGAAAAAGAACAAGATGCAAAAATTACTGGTTTTAGCGAAAACAACAAATCAAACATCGTTGGACAAGCCCTCTACAAAGCAAAAAAATATTTCTCAATTTCTTATATTTTTCAGTTAAACGAATCGAATTACAGAAATGATGTAAACCAGATTTCAACAACTCTTGCCTTTGACAAAATTTCTTTTTCTGTAGATTATTTGCTTTTACAAACAACTAAACAAAACCCAAATAAAGCTGAGCAAGCAACTTTCTCTTCTAACATCAAATTAAGTAATAATTTCACTCTTTCTTTGGCGAGCAATCGCGATATTGTTCGTGGCAGAGAAATTTCTCGTTCTGCGAGAATATTGCGCGAAGGCTGCTGTACAACATTTGGATTTTCAGTGACAGAAACAAATCCCAGCACTTTAACAAAGCCGCAAAAAAGTTTTAACATCAGCCTATTGTTTAAAAATCTTTAGGATTTAAAAAACTTGATTTGCGACAGTACCTTAACATTTAATTTTAATCAAAAACATGACCAAAGAAACAAGCGACAATAATTTTCAAAAAGACGTTCTAGATTCATCAATTCCAGTTTTGGTAGATTTTTGGGCTCCATGGTGTGGGCCTTGTCGCCAACTAGCTCCAACAATTGATGAACTGGCAAAAGAATTGGCTGGAAAAATCGAAGTTGTAAAATGCAACGTTGATGAAAATCCAGAAATTCCTTCAAAATTCATGGTGCGCGGAATTCCAACTTTAATGATTTTTAAAGACGGAAAAGTTGTCGACACTAAAGTTGGAGCTTTACCAAAATCAGCTTTAATTGATTGGGTGAAAAGCAATTCTTAAAATGCTTGATCGCAGAGAAGAAATTTTAAATAACACAATAAATCACTTCTTAAATTCCAGCTTGCCAACCATAAAAATTGGTTGCGAGCTGGAATTTTTTTTGCTGCAAAAAAACCATCAACCAATTCTTAATTCAGAGTTTTTGTTAAAACTAATTTCTGATTTAAAAGAAAATTTAACCGCAAAATTTTCTTTAATTTATCAGGTTGAAAAAGAGCAGGGCGATTCACAAATCGAGTTAAAAACAACTTTTACTTCCGACCTTAAAAAACTATGCAGCGAAATTGAGTTGGCAAAAATTTTTATTTCTAACTTCGCAAAAGAACGAAATTTAATTGAATCTTTTGCCGCGCAACCATTTCAAAACGATTGCGGAAACGCGCTGCAATTTAACATTTCTTTGCACGAAAATGAGCAAAATATTTTTGATTTCGACAAAGAGTTTTTGCAGAAAATTGCTGGCAGTCTTTTGGCAAAAACCAATGAAATGTTGATTATTTTAGCTCCCAATAAAGAAGATTATTTTAGATTTAACGTCGAAACAAACCTAAATCTTTTTAGAAATAAAAAATTCACCGCACCAATAAATTTAAGTTTTGGCTCCGACAACCGAACTTGTGCAATTCGCATTCCCGCTGGCAAAAACAGCGTTAGGCTTGAATATCGAGTTGCCTCAGCAAATGCTAATCCGTTTCTTGCAATTTCTGCAATTCTTTTAGCAATTGCTGATGGAGTTAATTGTAAATACGAAAATGACTTCAAGCAAATTCACGGCAATGCTTTTGACGAACAATATTCTTTAAAAAATTTGTGCGGCAACATCGAGCAAGCAACGGATCTCTTCTTAAAAGAAGACAACATATTTAAAAACTTCTTCACTAAAAAATGATTTTAGACCAACAACAAATCATTGTTCAAAAACATCTTCTGCAACTTAAAAATTCTTTAGAATTAAAAAGCGAAAAAGGTTTTTTGCAGAAAATTTTTACTTCAGAAGTTCCCATAAAAAGCCTTTATATTTACGGCGATGTTGGTCGCGGAAAATCAATGCTCGTTCGAGAATTTTTTAATTTAGTTAAAAAAACACCAAAAGTTTCTTTTCACTTTAATGGCTTTATGCGCTCAATTCATGAAGCTTTGCGCGACATTCGAAAAGAAAATAAAAAATTCAAAGACGAGTTAATTGAGGCGACAAAAAGAGTGGTGAAAAAAAATATTTTGATTTGTTTTGATGAATTTCAGGTGCTTGACATTGCAGATGCTATGCTTCTTTCGCGCATTTTCACTTATTTATTTAACAATGGCTGCGTTGTAATTTTCACCTCAAATTCAAAGCCGCTAGAACTTTATAAAAACGGCTTGCAGCGCGAAGTTTTTTTAGAATTTGTAAAAGAAACTTTATTAAAAAATTGCGATATTTTGCACTTAAACTCCTCAACTGATTATCGCAGCATTTACGCAAAAAACCTCTCGAAACGCTATTTTATTTCTAACGAAAAAAACCGTCAGGAAGTTAAAAAAATAATCAACAAAATGACCGACGGCAATAATTTGAAATCAACAACGATCAAAGTTTGGGGGCGAGAAATTAAAATTAAAAAAACCCACAAAAACATCGCCGTCTTTAATTTTGACGATTTGTGCCGAGTTGAATTTTCAGCTTCTGACTATCAAGCGATATGCCAAAAGTTCGAAGTGATTTTTTTGTTGAAAATTCCACGCCTTCTGCCAGAAGATGCAAATGAGGCTAGGCGTTTTATAATTTTTATTGACGAAGCCTATGAAAAAAAGACCAATTTAATAATTTTAGCAAAAACCAATCCCAGCCAAATTTACGAAAATGGCATTGGGTTTGAAGCTTTTAAACGCACAGTTTCAAGGTTAAACGAGATCAAATCGGACAATTATTTAAAACAATAACTTTTAAACAAAGTAGTTATGTCAAAATCATCAACAGCTTCTCCTAATTCTTCTGAATCTAGTTTTTCGAAAAATGATAACAAAAGCGTTTCTCAGAAAAGAGAAGAATCATTGAATGATATTAGTGACCAAGGGTCAGAAACATCAGAAACTGCGTCAGATGACGATTCCTCCCAGAATAGTGATGTCTTGGAAACCAAATCAAATTCCTCTGAAGCTAGCGATGATCAAGAGGCCTGGGAAAAAGAATCATTTTCTTCCGAAGATAGTCGCGGTGAGATGTCTGCTGATCCTCAGGCATCATCACTAACAGAGATAAACCTTAAAAAACATATCAAGAGGGGAGAGTCTGAAGTTTCTGAACATCCTCAACTAATTTTAGATGAGGAAATTTCTTCCCAACGAAGTTTGGATGTCAAACGAAATTCTAATTCACGCGAAGTTAGGAGTGGAATTTTTAATAGAGGAAGCGCAGAGACTTCTAAAGGATTAACAAAGTTTGATGACAGAACTTCTCTCTATAAAAAACCCCCTGAGCAAACGGAATATGATGATGAAACTTCTTCCAAACGCAGTTCAACGGAGTACCTACTCGGTGCAGCTACCTTAGGTAATTCATCAAAACAACCTAATGACCAAACTTTTTACCAACCAAGCTCTGGCGGGAACGATCCATTCGGTGGAGTTAAAACTAAATATAATCCTAATCCTAATCCAGCGAACTTACATTCTGAAGATCATCAATTTCTAACAAATGATAGTTCAAGCATCCCTCTTGCTACAGAAACAGAAACGGATAAAAATCCGAAAACGGTTGTCCGAAGTACACAAACAGAAGCTGCGAAAGTAGACAAAAGTACGCAAACAGATGAAGATTTTGACGAAATACAAATTTCTGTTTCTGAATTGCAGAAAGACTACGGCTATTCTGGAAAATATACCGAAATTCTTGATGAAAATAATAGGCAAAATGCTTCTTATATTTTTCAGCTTAAGGGTTCTGGTTCAAAAACGCCAATAACCTTATATAGAAATAGCGGTTCTTTTGTCGTTAATTACAAATCTGAAGGTGAAAAACCTGCAATTAAAATTCTTAATGATCATTTAGACGACGCCAGAGGTTTTGCAAGATACAGAAACCCTTCGATGACTATGGTTAAGGTCGAAAAAAGCGATAAATCGATCGAGCATCATTTGGTTTTTTCTTCTCCGCAACATGGAATTTCAACCAAAATTGTTTCTGAATCGGCCTTTAAACAGATATTAAAAGAATCTGAAGTTGAGTTTCAAAAATCACTTGAGGCTGAAGCTCGATTAGACATACTTCATCATAATGGTTTTTCATTAGGGGGCGAATACCAAAAACTTAGAGAAAATCCAAATTATTTAGACGATCCAGAAAAATGTCGTTTTGTTAGAATGTTAAAAAATGCCGAAAATTCTCTCAATGGCAACTCAACAAAAGCTTGGACAGATTGGAAAAAATCAGAAAAAGCTTTGAATATCTTTGAGTCTGAAGTGGATTTTTTGAAGATAATTAAAGCTGTTAACAATCCGAATTATCCAAACGCCAATTTTAGAGATAGGCAACTCGAAATATATTTTGATAATATTTTTACAAAATATGCGAATAAAATCGATGAAGCTGGTCTTGTGGTATCAGAAAAAGATCACATAAAGCGAAAAGATATGAAAGATCCTTTTTTAGCTTTTATCAATAAAATAGCAAAAGACCCAAATCTTTTAAATTACGATAATAGCACTCTTTCGGAATCTGGGCGTAAAGAATGTTTGGAGATGCTAAAAGAGTTTTTTCCAACTAGATCTGAGGCTGTGGAAGAGTTACTAAATTATACATTACCAGGTCAGAAAGATTTTTTTACCAAAGAAAAACTTGATGAACAAATCAAAAAAATAACTCCAGAAAGAAAAAATGAGTTACGAACAAGAGCCAGCTACAAAGAAGTTGATGAAGATTTAAAATGTGTTGATCTTGGCTATTCTGAGCGTGAAAAAAACATTATAAAAAATTCCAATATTTATTATGAAGATTTTGATCTGCGTGGAAAAAAGAAGGAAAGATTTGATCATTTTTTAAATAATGTAGACGGTTGGACTGGAAGGTATGATGGATTGTCTTACAGAAGATCGGAAGGAGATGAAAATATTGCTACAGTGACTTTCAAAGGTTTGAAAGGTGGTGAAGGGCCCTATGATGGAGAAAAAATCTCTTATATTGAAGTGCGTGGAACAGAGCCTGGAACAAAATATTACGTAAAGGTAGAATTGGCTTCTGCAAACGCAGATTATCCAGTTTATGATTCTGGAAAATTTAAGACGGAAAAGCATAAAGCCGGTGATCTTATTTTTGACAAAAGCACGGTTTTTTACATTGATAAAAATGGAAAATATCAGCCAAAATCAGTCAGTGAATTAAGTGATCATAATAAAAAACGTTATGAAACTTTGAGTGTTAGCGCCATTTCAATGATTGGTGGTGAGCGCAAAACAGCAGTTTTGTTTGAGGGTCGCACAACCCCTTGCGTAACTCTTGCAAAAGTGGAAAAGGCAATTGATGAAAAAGCCACCGACAATGAAAATAAGTTTGATAGCATATTACCGTTGGGAAAAGAATTTGATCTTGTTGTTAAGATGAAGCGCGGTAATGATAAAAAGTGGTATCCAGAAAATACTCATACAATATATTTAAGAAACCTTCTTGATAAAGATGCCGATTTAAAAGAAGTTCCTTTTGGAGCGAATCGCTCCTTTTTTAGCTCTGAACAATCTAAGCTCGAACATGGAAATGATAAAGAGTTGCTGGATTTTCTGGAAAAAAACGGAGTAAAAAAAGTGCATTTACAAGTAAATGCCCCCCCAATGAAAGATAGAACAAAATCACGAGAACTTTGTAAAGCTTTAGAAGATACTTTAGCTAAAAAAACACTCGACGGGATAACTCCTAAATTATCCTTTGTGCCTATATCATGTTACCCATTAACTAAAGGAAGAGAGGCGAGAAAAATTCTACAACCTAACGAATCAGATTCTGAGCAGAGAACGAAATCTACAATAAAAGCTAATGATGGGGTGAAATCTACAATAAAAGATAATGATGGGGTGAAATCTACTAAGGATACTCACAGTAAACATCGCAACAAAATAATGGGTAAGTATACTAAAAAAGTCGCTGAAAAATTACCAGACGTTCTTGGGGCTGTAGGATCTTTTCTTAGACTTTACTAATTAAAATGTCTCTCGTCAAACAATCTTACAACACCATCGTAATTGGAGCGGGACATGCTGGAATAGAGGCGGCTTGTGCTGCCGCTAGAATGGGGGTTGAAACTTTACTCATCACTAAAAAACCCGATAATTTAGGTGAAATGTCTTGCAATCCAGCTATTGGCGGAGTTGCAAAGGGAACTATTGTTAAAGAAATAGATGCGCTTGATGGCGTGATGGCGAAAGCAATTGATGAGGCGGGAATTCATTTTCGCATTTTAAACGCTTCAAAAGGTGCGGCGGTTCATTCGCCACGAGCTCAAGCTGATCGCAAGCTTTACAAAAAAGCGATCAATAAAATTCTGGAAAATTATCAAAATCTTGAAATCGCCTTTGCTTCAGTTGAAGACATTAAAGTTGAAGACGGGGTTGTTTGTGGAGTGGTTTTGCAAAATGGCAAAATCATAAAATCTGCAACAGTAATTCTCACCACGGGAACATTTTTGCGCGGAGTTATTCACATTGGTGATCAAAAAACTCCCGCTGGTCGGGTTGGCGAAGAGCCATCTTGCGGCATTTCAAAAATGTTAGAAAATTATAATTTTGCTCTTTCTCGCCTCAAAACCGGAACTCCGCCACGCATAAATAAAAACTCAATTGATTTTACAAATCTTGAGGAGCAAGCAGGAGACAATCCTCCGCAACCATTTTCTTATTTAAACAGCGAAGTTTTTGCTCCGCAAACAAGCTGTTTTATAACTTACACCAACTTTAAAACTCACAAAATCATCAAAAATAATCTGCAAAAATCTGCAATGTATGGCGGTCATATTTCTGGAACTGGGCCGCGTTATTGCCCTTCAATTGAAGATAAAATTCACCGTTTTTATGACAAAGAACGTCATCAAATTTTTTTAGAACCAGAAGGTTTGGATAGCGATTTAATTTATCCAAATGGCATTTCAACTTCTCTGCCACTTGATGTTCAAATTGAATTTTTGAGATCAATTCCCGGATTAGAAAATTGCCAAGTTACTCAAGCTGGATATGCCATTGAATATGATTTTGTTGATCCGCGCGAGCTTTTGCCAACCCTTGAAACTAAAAAAATTCGCGGGCTTTTCTTCGCTGGTCAAATTAACGGCACAACTGGTTATGAAGAAGCGGCGGGGCAGGGATTGATTGCTGGAATTAATGCGGCTCTGGTTGCAAATAAATCTTCGCAAGAATTTGTTTTAGATCGCTCTAACAGCTACATTGGCGTTATGATTGACGACTTAACAACTTTAGGAACTTCTGAACCTTATCGCATGTTAACATCTCGTGCCGAATATCGTTTGAGTTTGCGCGCTGATAATGCTGATTTTCGCTTAACAGAATTGGGAATAAAAATTGGTGCTGTAAAAAGTGAGCGCGAGAAATTTTTTAATGAGAAGAAAAACAAAATCGAATCTGCAACCAAATCTTTAGAAAATTTAAAAATTTCACCAAATAAACTGGCTGAGTTTGGCGTAAATATAAAACAAGATGGCATAGTTAGAAACGCCTTCCAACTGCTTTCTTTTCCAGAAATTAGTTTTGAGGTTATTTCAAAAATATGGCCAAAAGAAATTTCGGAAATTGAAGAAAAAGTTCAAAAACAAATTTCAATCAACGCACTTTATAACTCTTATTTAAAACGCCAAGAACGTGATTTAGAAATTTTCCGTCGCGACGAAAATGTTAAACTTCCTTTGGATCTCGATTATTCAAAAATTGAAAGTTTATCTTCAGAAGTTCGTGAAAAATTAAACAAATTTCGACCAGCAACAATTTCAGCAGCTTCTAAAATTCAGGGAATTACTCCTGCAGCAATAATGGCTGTTGTGATATATGTTAAAAATAAGGTTAAAAATACGCCAAAGTAAAAAGTCGCAAATCCTGTCTTTTGATTTTTTTCTGGAAAAAATTCTAGCTACTGCGATCAATATTTTTTGCTTCGATGGTTCTTAAAAAAGCTCAGAATTTTTTATTAAATTTTTAATCAGTTTCATTTCTTTATTTTTTATTTTTTCAAAAATAAAAGTTCACCCTCTTAAAGATTTTAAAAATTTCTCCAAATTATTCCTCTATGTTTAACGGCTCAAAAATCTTTGCTATTCTTACATTATTAATTTCTTTTCAAAGCCTTTCTTTTTCAGTTTCGGCATCCGAAATTTCGAGCACAACTGATGTTGTAAAAGAAATAGAAAAAACTTTGCTTTTTGATAAAGAATCTCGTGAAAAAATAGATGTTTATAAAAAAAGAAAATCTTCAAAAACTAGCGACTTCACAATAAGCGCGGGCGAGCAAGAATCTCCAGAAAAGAAAAGCGAGATAGAAATTATAGTTGTTGATCCGAAGGCAGAAAATTTTGACTTAAGAGAAAAAGAAAAATTGGCTTATAACGCCGCCCTTGTTGGACAATATGAAATTGCTGTTGAGCTTTATAAACAAGTTATAGCTGAAGAGCCAAACAATATTTACAGTAAATTTTCTTTAGCGGTTGTTTATCAAAAACTTGGTCAAACCAGTCAGGCAAAAACTTTATACAGAGATTTGTTAAAATTAAATCCAGACAACCAACAAGAAATCATTGGAAATTTGCTTTCTATTTTGATTGATGAATCTCCAAAAGATGCGACTTATCTACTTTCTAGACTTACAACGCAAAATCCAGATTCGGCATATATTCTTGCTCAAGCAGCTTTAGCTTATGATAAAAATAAAGACTATCAAAAGGCCGTTGAACTTCTTGAAAGATCTTCTGTCATCGAGCCTGATAATTTGGAATATAAATATAATTTAGCGGTTGCTTACGACAAAACCTCTCAAGTTGAAAAAGCAATTGATTTGTATACACAAGTCGAAGAAAAGCACTCAAGCCAAAACTCTTCGATTGACATTGAAAAACTTCAAGAACGACTAAAAACCCTAAGAAACAAAATATAGCCAATCATGATAGAAAAAATTCTTGTCTACGCCAAAAAGCAGAAATGTTCTGACATTCATATTTCAACAGGATCTCCTCCTATGTTGCGTGTTGACGGCGATATTTCCATTATTCCTGATGCGCCTGTTTTAGATGAAAACGCTGTAATGGCGATGCTGAATTCAATCATGAATGATGTTCAGAAAAAAACCTATGCTGAAAAATTAGAGCTAGATTTTTCTATTAAAGTAACTGGGGATTTGCGTTTTCGTGTGAATGCATTTCGTACAATCTACGGACCAGCGGCAGTATTTCGTGAAATTCCAACTGAAATAAAAAGTCTTTTAAAGCTCAACGCTCCAGAAATTATTAGCAGCATGGCTTCTTTTAAAAAAGGCTTGGTTTTGGTTGTTGGGCCTACGGGAAGTGGAAAATCAACTACTCTTGCCGCTTTAATTGATCAAATTAATTCTAACTCCGCGCATCACATCATTACAATTGAAGATCCGGTAGAATTTGTTCACAAAAATAAAAAATCATTAATCAATCAACGAGAAGTGGGAAGTAGTACGATTTCTTTTTCTAACGCGTTAAAAAGTGCATTAAGAGAAGATCCTGATGTTATTTTGGTTGGAGAGCTGCGTGACGTTGAAACAGTGCATCTTGCATTAACCGCTGCAGAAACTGGGCATTTAGTTCTTGGAACTCTTCACACTAGCTCTGCCGCTCAAACAATTAACAGAATTATCGACGTATTTCCATCTGAAGACAAGCCAGTTATACGCACGATGCTTTCAACTTCGATTAAAGCTGTTGTTTCGCAACGACTTTTGAAAAAAGAGGGCGGAGGTAGATGTGCCGCTTATGAAATTATGATCGCAAATTCTTCAATTCGAAATTTAATTCGTGAAGATAAAATTCCTCAAATGAATTCAATAATAGAGCTTAGTAAAAAATCTGGCATGTGCCTGATGAAAGATTCTGTGAATGATTTACTTATGAAGGGAATAATCAGTAAACAGGTTGCTGATGACGCTTTATCTGCCAACGAATAAAGTTAATAAAATTATAATTTTAATAGAAAATCCGAGTCGTAATGAAGTCAATATTTAGAAAAAAAACTCTTGAAAACACTCTTTCCAGCGCAAAGAAAAATTCACTTAAAAAAACATTAACCGCTTTTGACCTAATTATTTTAGCAATTGGCTGTATTATTGGTGGAGGAATTTTTGTTTTAACCGGAGTTGCTGCCGCTAAATATGCTGGCCCAGGAATTTCTCTGTCTTACTTATTCTCTGGAATTGTATGTATTTTTGCGGCACTAGCTTACTCTGAATTAGCTGTAATGATTCCAGTTGCTGGAAGTGCCTACACTTTTACTTATGTCGCACTTGGCGAGTTCGTTGCTTGGCTTGTTGCTTGGGGATTGGTTTTAGAATATTCTCTAACCGCTTCAACAGTTGCAGCTGGATGGTCGGCTTATTTTGTCGGAATTTTAAAAAGTGCAGGGGTTTTGCTGCCAGAATATTTAACTAAAGTTCCTTCTGAAGGTGGGTTAATTAATCTGCCAGCGGCTTTAATATGCTTATCAATAGGAGTTTTGCTAATTCGCGGTACGAAAGAGAGTTTGGTAGTTACTCGAATTTTGGTTGCGGTTAAATTTGCTGTCATTTTTCTATTTTTAACTCTTGCCGCTCCACACATTAAAATGGAAAACTATGCTGAATTTTTGCCATTTGGTTGGAATGGAGTAATGATTGGCGCGGCAGCAATTTTCTTTGCATATCTTGGTTTTGATTCAATCGCTACAACTGCAGAAGAATGTAAAAATCCAAATCGCGATTTGCCAATTGGTATAATTGGCGGCTTATTGATTTGTGCAGTGGTTTATCTTGTTGTTTCTTTGGTTCTTACCGGAATTACACATTACACAACGTTAAATAACGCAGAACCAATGGCTTATGCTTTACGGGTGAACGGTAGCAACATAGGATCCGCATTAGTTGCAACTGGAACTCTCGCTGGATTAATGGCTGTGTTGCTAGTTTTTATGTATAGCCAATCACGTATATTTTTCGTTATGTCTCGCGATGGTTTATTGCCAGAAGCATTTAGCAAATTAAGTAAAAGATTTGACACTCCTTCATTTGGTTGTGCGTTTGTTGCCATTGTGGCGGCATTAGTTTCTGGTTTTACGCCAATTGAAGTGATGGGAGATCTTTGTAGTCTCGGAACATTATTCGCTTTTGTAATGGTTGCAATTGCAGTTATGGTTTTACGCATAACCAAGCCAAATGCTGAAAGACCTTTTAAATGTCCAGCTGTTTTTGTTGTCGGTACTTTGGCAGTTTTAAGCTGTGGTTTTCTGCTTTATCAATTATTTGTAAAAACTGGCAATCTTTCTCTAATTTGGTTTACTTTAAGTGTTGTAGTATATTTCGCTTACACTTACCGCAAAAGCCCTTTGAACAAGAAAAATTAATCTAAGAAATGCTTAATCTGTTTCGCAAAAAGAGTATCGAAGATCTAGTTGCCTTATCTAACAAAAATTCTTTTAAAAAAACTCTTGGCGCGTTTGACCTTGTGATGTTAGGCATTGGATGCACCATCGGAACGGGAATTTTTGTTATCACGGGAGTTGCTGCCGCAACTTATGCCGGTCCCGCTATTTCAATTTCATATTTAATAGCTGCCATAGTCTGCATTTTCGCTGGTCTTGCTTATGCGGAATTAGCATCAATGGTGCCAGTTTCTGGTAGTGCTTATACCTATTCTTACGCCGTATTAGGTGAATTTGTTGCTTGGCTTGTTGGTTGGGGTCTTGTTCTTGAATATGGGGTAGGGGCTGCAACTGTTGCTCTAGGCTGGTCTGGATATGTAGTTGGAATATTAGAAAGCTCTGGAATTGCTCTTCCTAGCGACTTAACAAAATCTCCTTCTAGTGGCGGAATTATCAACGTTCCCGCGATTTTAATTTCTCTTTTTATCGGTTTTTTGCTTATCAGAGGAACTAAGGAAAGCGTAACCCTAAACCGAATTCTCGTTACCATCAAATTAGCTGTAATTTTTATTTTTATTGTAACTGCCGCCCCAATGGTAAAGTTAGAAAATTGGTCAAATTTTGCACCTTTTGGAATTAGCGGAATTTTTATAGGGGCTGCTACAGTTTTTTATGCTTACATTGGCTTTGATGCAGTTGCAACTGCTGCCGAAGAATGCAAAAACCCAAAAAAAGATTTACCAATTGGAATCATTGCTTCTGCTTTAGTTTGTGCAGTTCTTTATATCTCAGTTTCTTTGGTTTTAACTGGCATCGCTCCCTACGAATCATTAAACAATCCTGAGCCTTTGGCAAGAGCTCTGCGCGAAAATGGTAGCAATATTGGGTCAGCACTTGTTGCTACTGGAGCAGTTGCGGGAATAACATCGGTCTTATTAGTCTTAATTTACGGACAATCTCGTATATTTTTCGTTATGTCGCGCGATGGATTAATTCCAAAATCGTTTTCTAAATTAAGTAAAAAATTCAACACCCCAAGCTTCAGCGTTGCAATGGTTGCTCTTGCAGTTGCTTTTATTTCTGGATTATTCCCGCTTAAAACTCTTAGCCATATTACCAGTTTAGGAACGTTGTTTTCCTTTATAGTTGTTGCAATTGGAGTTATAGTTCTGCGAGTTAGAGAGCCAGAGCGTCCACGCTCTTTTAAATGTCCGGCGGTTTTTATCACGGCACCTCTTGCGATTGTTGGATGCAGCTATTTGGTTTACAATCTTTTGATTGAAAATGGTAAATATTTTGCCGTTTGGACAATTCTTGGCTTAATAGTCTATTTTGGATATGGATATAAAAGAAGTGCTTTAAACGCTAAAAAAAATTAAAGCGAAGCGTTTATACCAAACTAAAAATCTATATACCAAAACATAAATCTATTGATCACATTAACTTCGTCTTTTTGGTAAAAATT
>CAYVKI010000004.1:35728-40341 GCA_964452075.1 uncultured Rhizobium sp. | reverse complement strand
AGGTAATGGCAGCGACCAATTCATTTTTACCAGCAAATCCGATTCAACTTCAACCTCAACTTCAGACTTAACAACCCCAACTTCCACAACAACCTCAGCAACTCCAACTTCAACCTCTTTAATTACAAGCTTCAACGAAACCGACCTAATTTTAGACTTCATTCAAAACGAAGATAAAATTGATCTTTCAGCTCTGGGATTTGATTCAATCACCGAAGGCAAAAACAGTAATTCTTCTGCCAATGGTTTAGAATTTTACTTCGAAAATGGTCAAACAATAATCGACGACCCCAACTCAAATTTTGCAATAAAACTCAGCGGTGAAATCGCGCTTGGAAGCGGTGATTTTAACTTTTAGGTAATCGTTTTACTTAAATCCAAAATTAATTTTACATAATATACCTTATGTATTTTTTACGCGCTTAAAGAACGCTAAACAAAACCGCTGTTAAGCAAAAAACAATAATTAGCGATTAAGTCGCCAATCTGGCATAAAGCGATCCATCAGTTCGTAGAATTTTTTGCTATGATTCGCCTCAAGCAAATGAGTCATTTCGTGAACAACAATTGATTCTAAAAATTTTGCGGAACTTTTGGCGAGTTCGAGATTGAGCCAGATTTTACGGCTGCGCACATTGCAAGTTCCCCAGCGAGTTTTCATTTTTTTGATGCCAAATTCCGCAACTCTTACATCCATTTTTTCTTCATATTTTTTGATCAGCGGCGGAATTATTTCGCGTAGATTTTTTCGGTAAAAATCGTCGAGAAGTTTTTGTCTTTGGCTAAAGTTCGATTGGCCTTTAACCCAGATCTGAAGCGAGTCGGACTGAAGCATCACCAGATTTTTTGCGCTATTTTTAACCACCTCCAAAACAAACTTTTTTCCCGCAAATTCGATTTCTTCGCCACTAACCAATTTCAGCGGTAATTTGATTTTTCCTTCGTCTCTTAATTTTAAGATTTTCGCCTGTGATTTTTTGATCCAATCAATCTTGCTTCCAACGAATTCTTTGACTTGTTTTTGACTGTAACGAATCGCCGCCGACACTCTAACCTCGCCGGTTGGCGGCAATATTGAAATTCGAATATTGCGCATCTTTTTTCGTCTAAACAAAATCTCGACGCCGCAAATATTCACGACTTCAGGCTTCATGAAAACATCACTCCAGTCATCGAAATCGATCCCAGATCAAGTTGTTGATTAAAGATTTCGATTTTGTCGTTTGGTCGCTTCAAGCCCAGAATGTAAAGGAGCGGCAAAAAATGTTCGTCGCTTGGAATTGCTAATTTGGAATTTTTTATCGCTGCGAAATTGATGATTTTTTGATGATCGTTGGCGCGAATCGCCGCAACAATTTCGTCGTCAAATTCTTTTGCCCAATCATGCGCGCCGCCTTGCCAATTCATCATCCGTAGATTGTGAACGATGTTGCCGCTGCCGACAATCAATACATCTTTGTCGCGTAAAACCGAAAGTTTTCTGACTAAATCGTAATGTTCTTGCGGCGATTTCTGGCGATCCAAACCAAGCTGCAGCACAGGAATATCAAGGTCTGGATGCGTATGAATTAAAACCGACCACGCGCCGTGATCAAGTCCCCAAGTTTGATCAATTTCGCCCTCGCCTAATATTTCTAAAATCTCACGAGCCAGCGCAAAATCTCCGCGCGCGGGATATTGCACGGCAAATAATTCATCAGGAAATCCGTAAAAATCGTGAATCGTTTTTTGCTGATTTGCGCACGCAACCTTGATTCCACTCGTTTCGTAATGCGCTGAAATCACCAGAATCGCCCTCGCCTTCGGCAAACTAAATCCAATTTCTCGCCACTTTTTTGAAAAAATATTTTCCTCAAGTGCATTCATTGGATTGCCGTGGCCGAAGAATATTGCTGGTTGAGTCATTATTTTTCGCAGAGATTTAGCTTATCTTTTATCAAATCGCTTTTGATGTTTGAGCAACCAAGAAGCGAGTTGAACACATATTCATGAGTATTTTTTTTCAGCGAATTTTTGTGCAGATTTTCAATAAATTTCATATTATGTGCGTTTGATAGTTAAGAATCGCTATAAATAAATGAATTTAAGTCGTTGTAAAATATGCTAATTTTAAATCAATTTATTAATCTCCCCCACCAAACTACTCGGTCGCGATTTTAGGATTTTTACATCGGCGATTTTGCCGAAATATTTTTTGGCTTCTTCTTCACTCTCGACATCGACGATTACGGATTGGAGCCAGGGGGATTTGCCCCAGAGTTGGATTTTACCCCTCACCCCGCCCTCTCCCTCAAGGGGAGAGGGTGAGCGGCCGGATTTCGGAGCTTCGCGCTCGAAAAGCACTGGCATCACTTGTCCTTCGGATTTTTTGTTGAAGTCGATTTGTTGTTCGGTCAGCAGTTTTTGTAATTCGGCCAAACGTTCGTCTTTCACGCTTTCTTCGACTTGGATTTTTGCGTCGGCGGCTGGCGTTCCCGGGCGCGGGGAATATTTGAAGGAGTAGCATTGGGTGAAGCCAATTTTGCGCACTAAATCCATTGTATCTTCGAAATCTTTGTCGGTTTCGCCGGGAAAGCCGACGATGAAATCGGACGACAAGCCCATGTCTGGCCTGGCAGCGCGGAGTTTCTCGATGATCTTAAAATAATCTTGGCGGGTGTGTTTGCGGTTCATTCCTTTAAGCACCGAGTTAGAGCCAGACTGGATTGGCAGATGTAAAAACGGCATTAGTTTCTCGATGTCGCGGTGTGCGGCGATAAGGTCGTCGCTCATGTCGCGCGGGTGCGAAGTGGTGTAGCGGATTCTTTTTACAGCATCGATTTTGGCGACTTCTTCGATTAGTTTGGCGAGGCTGGAAACTTGGCCGTTGGCGTCTAGTCCGTGATAAGCGTTTACGTTTTGGCCTAAAAAATAAATCTCGCTGACGCCTTGATTTGTAAGGCGCTTGGCGTCGTCGACGATTTTGGAAACCTCACGCGAATATTCGGCGCCGCGGGTGTAAGGCACGACACAAAAAGTGCAGAATTTGTCGCAGCCTTCTTGAATAGTGACGAAGTCGGAGGCTTTGGCGATCCGCTGGTTGAGCGAAGTTGAAACCAAAGATCGATCCTTGGTTTCGACAAGCTCAACCAGCGGATCGTTTGTTAGGCGGCGGATTTCGTCAAATTTGTCGTTAGGAACAAAATCAAGATTGATCTGCTTTTTCTTTTCGCGAATCGCCTTTCCAACCAGATCAGGCAAAGTTTGATAACTTTCTGGCCCAACAATAATATCAACTACATTTGAACGTTTAAAAATCTCTTCACCTTCCGCCTGCGCCACGCAGCCAGCAACTGCAACAATCATTTGTTCGCCATTTTCGGCTTTTTTATTTTTATGCGGACGGATTCGACCCAAATCAGAAAAAAGTTTTTCGCTGGCTTTCTCGCGAATGTGGCAGGTGTTGATGATCACCATGTCGGCGCCTTCGGGCGTGTCGATGGTTTCGTAGCCAACATTTTCCATTAAATCTTGCATGCGGTCTGAATCGTAGACGTTCATTTGGCAGCCGTAGGTTTTGATGTGTAATTTTTTCATTTTTTTTATATTCGATTTTGTTGCGTCTTTGTTAAACCACGTCATGCAACGGGGCGACAAAAACTAAAAACTTGGGCAAACTTTTGTCACGCCGTCGCATGACGGCATATTTTTTAAAACCTTATTTCCAGCCAGTCACAGTCACAACTTCAAAAGTTGCAACTCCTTGCGGATAAATTTTTTGGTAATTTTCGCGAATTTTATTTAAGAAATTTTTAGTCATGAAACGACGTGAACGTTTGGTTAAAATGTTGCTTTGCCCCATGTTTTTCAAGTCTTTTAACAGATTTAATGGATCGGCATATTCAACTTCAATTTTAGCAAAATCAGAAATTGGATTACAAAAACCAACTTTTGCCAAAAGATTCGCCGCAGTTTTTACATCAATTGTTGGTGGCATTCTCGGCGAAACTCCGCCGTAAATCTCATTTTCTGTTTCATATAAAACATGTGCCAATTCGCTGAGGTTTTCTTCGCCAAAAAAACCCGCGATAAAAACGCCGTTCGGCTTTAAAAGATCTTTTATTTGAATTAGAAAATGCGGAATTTCATTGATCAGATGAAAGTTTAAATTGCTTAAAATCAGATCAAAAGATTCTGAAGTTTTTGGTAAATTTTCTTCATTTTCGCAAAAATGGAACTGAACCCCATCATGAAGACGGGGTGACAAACCTCCATCTTCCAAACTTGTCACCCCGTCTTCACGACGGGGCCTAGAAATCAATTCCTGCAAATACCCATCCATCGCGCCTATCTCTAGCACCGACAAAAATTCGCGATTCAAAAATTCAACATTTTCTGCAATTCTATTTGCAACTTCATGATGCAAAAAATTATGCTCGCTAAAATTTTTTGCAGCGCGTTTGCGATTTTGGCGCAACAGATCGCGATCAAATAAAAACTCCGAGTTCATTTGCTTACACCAATGAAAATTATTAAGAAAATTCTAGAAATCGTCTTTCCAAACCACTGCCTTTCTTGCGAAAAAATAATCAATTCTGAAGGAATTTTTTGCGAAGAATGTTGGCCAAAATTGC
>CAYVKI010000004.1:22049-35718 GCA_964452075.1 uncultured Rhizobium sp. | reverse complement strand
CTTTCAATCTGAATAGCATCTTCTTTCGTCATAGCTATCTATCCTTTTAAAGTTATGTAAATCTAACAAGTCACTAAACTTGACGTGTAACACGCAGTTTCTCCAGCAGTGTTCTCGCCCCGCCAGTTAGCTCTGCGTTAGACATCCTTTTTCAACTCTTCAAATTGCAGTTTATTTCTGAACCAAAATGCCAAATTTGCTCTTATCCATTTGAGTTTCAAGGCTTGAATTTACTTTGTGGAAAATGCCTAACTAAAAAACCATCATTTGATAAACTAATCACAATTTTTCGCTATAACCATATTATTCGCAGAATTGTCACTTCTTTCAAATTTCGTGATCAAACTTTTTTAGCAAAAAAATTTGCCCGCCTTTTATTTAACAAATCGCACGCTGAAATTCTTGATTGCGATTTTGTAATTCCTGTTCCGCTACATGTTAAAAAACTTCGGCAGAGAAAATTTAATCACACCGTTTTATTGGCAAAAAGCCTGCTAAAATTCGCGCCAAAGAAAATTTTTTATTCAGATTTTCTGATAAAAACCAAAAACACCAAAGCACAAATTGAGTTAAAAAAACAAGATCGAGAAAAAAATTTAAATAACGCTTTTGAGGTAAATAAAAAATATTTAGATCTTTTATGCGGTAAAAAAATTTTGCTAATTGATGACGTTACAACAACTGGAACAACCATAGAAAGTTGCGCTAAAGTTCTTAAAAAACACGGCGCGAAAAAAGTTGTGGTTTTGACGATTGCAAAAACTGCCTTTACTAATTCGTAACCATTTGTAATTACAGCTCCACTAAAACTCGCTGAGATGCAAAACACCAAAAATTAAGGTCATTTCCCAAAAAACGGCGATTAAAAACTCTAGCCAAAGCCTGCATTTCAAGGTCAAATTCATCATTTAAATTCACGAGACGATAACCAAAAATTTTTAACTTTTGCTTAATAGCTTTAATCTCAGAGCTTTTGTCTCCCAATTTAAAAATCACCCTTTCATCGCGTTCAACTTTTGGAAAAACGCCAACTCCATTTTCCGCTAAAAACTTCCAATCAAATAAATGTGAAGGATCTTGTTTGCGATCTAAAAGCCCAGTTTCTTTGTTATAAGCAATGTCGGAGTGACCAACAACTTCTAACTTATATTTTGCGACCAAATATTTACAAAGCTCAACTCCAGCAATCATTTGCGCATCTTCAAACTTTTTGCTAAAAGGCGCGGAATTAACAAATTCAACGCCAATTGAATTTTTATTTAAACCTTCGCAACCATTCCAAAAACTAACTCCAGCGTGATAAGCGATGTCGTTTTCGTCAACTAATTCAAAAATTCTGCCAATTTGGTCGATCAGAAAATGCGCACTGACTTCATGTTTTAAAAACTGCTCAATGGCATGATCTGCGGAATTTGCTTCCACGTGATGCAAAACCAAAAAGTCAATTTTTCTAAAAGTTTCTTGAGAATCGAAAAATCTTACGAACCTTTTACTTCTATCTATTTGCATATTTTTTGACATTAAAATTCTTGAAAACTACTTTCCCGCTCGAAGCAAGCTCATCTCAATATTTTTTTTAAATATGCCAAACAAAAAAGACACGGTAAAAAATACCTCAAGTAGCAAATCATCTGTAAAATCTTCAAAAGATTTAGAAGCTCTGCAATTCCACATGCAAGGACAGCCTGGAAAAGTTTCGATGCAACCAACAAAACCGCTTACAACTCAACGCGATTTAGCCTTAGCTTATTCTCCTGGAGTTGCTATTCCATGTTTAGAAATTCAAAAAAATCCTGATTTGGCCTACGACTACACCGCAAAAGGAAATTACGTTGCCGTTATCTCTAACGGAACCGCAGTTTTGGGATTAGGAAATCTTGGCGCACTCGCTGGAAAACCAGTTATGGAAGGAAAATCAGTTTTGTTTAAACGCTTTGCTGACATCGACTCAGTCGATATTGAAGTTGCAACTGAAGACGCTGACGAATTCATCAACGCCGTAAAATATCTTGGGCCAACTTGGGGTGGAATTAACCTTGAAGACATTAAAGCTCCAGAATGTTTCATTATTGAAAGCAAACTTCGCGAACTCATGGATATTCCAGTTTTTCATGATGACCAACACGGAACCGCGATTGTTTCTGCAGCAGGAATTATCAATGCCATGCATATTTCTGGTAAAAAATTCAAAGATCTTAAAGTTGTGGTAAACGGCGCTGGCGCTGCTGGAATTGCTTGTTTAGAACTTTTAAAAGCAATGGGCTTGCCTCACGATAACGCTATTTTGTGCGATACAAAAGGCACAATTTATAAAGGTAGAACTGAAGGAATGAACCAATGGAAATCAGCTCACGCCGCCAACACTAAAGCTCGCACTTTAGCCGAAGCAATGAAAGGTGCTGACGTTTTCTTAGGTCTTTCTGTGAAAGGCGCGGTCACTAAAGATATGGTGAAATCAATGGCGAAAAACCCAGTGATTTTCGCCATGGCAAATCCAGATCCAGAAATCACTCCCGAAGAAGTGCACGCAACTCGCGATGACGCAATTGTTGCAACCGGACGCTCTGACTACGAAAATCAAGTAAATAATGTAATGGGTTTTCCTTACATTTTCCGTGGTGCTTTGGACGTTCGCGCTTCAACCATCAACGAAGAAATGAAAATCGCCGCAGCTAATGCAATCGCCTCTCTTGCGCGCGAGCATGTTCCAGCAGAAGTTATTAAAGCTTACGGAAATCGCGATCTTAAATTTGGCAAACATTACATCATTCCAACTCCATTTGACGCGCGCTTGATTGCCGTCGTTCCTCTTGCGGTTGCTAAAGCCGCAGTTGCAACTGGAGTTGCTAGAAAACCAATTAAAGATTGGGATGCATATAAAAAACAACTTCAAGCTCGCCGCGATCCTTCAATGAACAGCATGAGTTTGATTTTTGATAAACTAGAAAGAAATCCGAAAAAAGTTATTTTTGCTGAAGGCGAACAGCCAGAAATCATCCGCGTTGCTGCAATGTGGCGCGATTCTGGTTATGGTAAACCAATTTTAGTTGGAAAAGAATCAGTGGTTTTAGCAAATATGAAAGAAGCCAATGTTGATCCAAAAGGCATCGAAATCTTCAACGCTTCAATTTCTGACGAAAACAGCAAATTCACCGATTATCTTTACAAAAAACTACAACGCGAAGGTGTTTTGCGCTCTGATTGCTCACGCATGATTAAAAATGATCGCAACATTTTCGCCGCCTCAATGCTTGCTTGTGGACATGGCGACGCACTTGTGACTGGCTTAACTCGTGGCTATCGCAAATCTTTAACTGACGTTTGGAAAGTTATTAAAAACAAAAAAGATAAAATTCTTTTGGGCTTTTCAATGGTAATTTCATCAGGTCGCACAATCTTTATTTCCGACACTGCTTGCTCAGAACTTTCTTCATCAGAACACTTGGCAGACATTGCAGTTCAAACTGCTAAAAAAGTACGCGATATGGGTTACGAACCAAGAGTTGCCTTCCTTTCATTTTCAAACTTCGGCTCAGCTTTAAAAACTGAATCAAGTCGCATTAAAAATGCCGTTGAAATTTTGGACAGCAAAAAAGTTGATTTTGAATATGACGGAGAAATGACTGCTGACGTGGCTCTAAACATGGATAAAATGGCGCATTATCCTTTCTGCCGCCTAACCGCTCCAGCAAATATTTTAATTTGCCCAGGTTTACACTCAGCTTCTATTGCTACCAAGCTTTTAGAAGAAGTTGGAAATTGCACAATAATTGGCCCGATTTTGGATGGCTTTGAAAAGTCAGTGCAAATCGCCACAATGCGTTCTTCAGTTAGCGATATTTTAAACTTAGCCGCAATTGCAGCGGTTGATTCTAACTCAAAAAAGTAGCCAATTTATGAGCGATCACTCAATTAGCAGCGCCCAACTTTATGCAAGTGGGGCGTTGGGCAATCATTCCGATTCTGTACGCACCGGCGAAGGAGTTATGAGTAGTGGTGGAGGCGGTGGAATGATGCCATTTGGAGATAAGGGGTTCGAATTTGGTCACTCTGGAATTGGTAGTGTTTTTGGAACTTTAAGTAAAAGTTTTGATGACGCTTTTGAATGGATGAAATCTGGATCTAGCGCACTTGGATCAAGCATCAGCGATGTCGCAGGAAGAATTGGCAATTATCTAGGAGCGCAAGAAGCGGGTGGCGACAACCTTCGACTCGATGGCGTTGGCCCAGGAGAAATTAACAATCATGGCATTGGAGTTTCTGGAGACGCTCAATTTAAACATGTTAGCTTCAGAGGATCTGATGGCGGACAAAGCGCTGGTCATTAATTTTAAATTTATGAACAAACCTGAAGATAAAAAATGCAATCAATCTTGCGACTGCGGCAAGACCAAGAAAGCAAAAGAAGAATCTCAAAAACCCAATCTCAACCTTTCTCAAGAATCAGAATTGCAAAACCTTCTTGAAAAAGAACCCGACCCCACCCGCTTTGGCGATTGGCAGATAAATGGTCGCGCGATTGACTTTTAAAAGAAGGTTGTCGCATTTTTTAAGGAAAAATTAAAACTCGCCACGAGTCTTAAAAGCAATATTTATGGTTCCTTCATCTAAATAATCTAACTCACTTCCTATTGGAATTCCGTGCGCTAGACGAGTTATTTTTAAGTTAAAGTCTTTCAAAGTTTCGGACAAAAAATGCGCTGTGGTTTGCCCATCAATTGTTGCGCTCGTTGCAATTATCACTTCTGCAACCGTGCCAGATTTTAAACGCGAATAAAGCGATTCTAGGTTTAAATCTTCCACAGTTTTTCCAGACATTGCTGATAAATTTCCACCCAAAACATGATATTTCCCGCGATAATTTTCTGCGCGTTCAATCGCCCATAAATCTGCCACTTCTTCAACCACGCAGATTAAACTATCGTCACGATTTTTATTTAGGCAAATTGCACAAACCATTCCTTCGTCAAGATTTCCGCAAGTTTCGCAATTATGAATTTTGTCGTTCAAATCTTGTAAACTAGAAATTAGTGGAATTAGTGATTTTTCTTTGTTTGAAGCCAAACTTAAAACTATTCTCTTAGCAATTCTTGGACCCATTCCTGGAAGTCTGCTGATTATTTTGCTGAGATTTTCAATGGACATTTTCCTATTTCCTCAAACCGCATTCAGCTTCTACAACATATTTGTAAGTTGTGAGTTGCTCTAGACCAACTGGACCGCGAGCGTGTAATTTGCCCGTAGAAATTCCAACTTCGGCACCAAGCCCAAATTCGCCACCATCAGCAAATTGCGTTGAAGCATTATGCATGACAATTGCCGAATTGACTTTTTTTAGAAACTTTGCGGCGACATTTTTGTCTTCCGTCACAATGCTTTCGGTGTGAGAAGAGCTGTAAATTGCGATGTGTTTTATTGCCTCATCAAGATCTTTCACGAGTTTAATTGAGATGATTTTGTCTAAATATTCCGTAAAAAAATCTTTCTCATTAGCAAGTTTAATTCGCGAGTCTAACTCGCAAGCGGCATCATCTCCGCGCATTTCACAACCGGCATTCGCCAAATCTTCGGCAATTAACGGCAGTATTTTTTTAGCTATTTTTTTGTCGATTAAAAGCGATTCCGTTGCACCGCAAATTCCAACTCTGCGCATTTTTGCGTTAAGCAAAATTTTGCGGGCTTTTTCAAAATCAGCTTTTTCATGAATGTAAGTGTGACAATTTCCTTCGAGATGTTTAAATAGTGGAATTCTGGTATTATCCATTATCGCCTTAATTAAAGATTTTCCGCCGCGAGGAACCACAACATCGATATGGCTGTCCATTTTTAATAATTCAGTGACAAATTCTCTTTCAACATTTGGCACCAAAATTACCACATCTTTACTAACTCCAACTTTCTCCAAAGCTTCACGATAAATATCGACCAAAATTTTTGAAGTGTTTATTGAGTCGGATCCGCAACGCAAAATTACTGCATTTCCTGATTTTAACGCCAAAGCTGCAACGTCAGAAGCAACATTTGGACGAGACTCAAAAATCGCCAAAAGCAAACCTATTGGAACGCTAATTCTTCTAATTTTTAAACCATTTTCACGATTTGTTTCATAAAGAATTTTTCCAACTGGATCTGGAAGTTTTATGATTTCTTTAACTGAATTTGTTAGAGCGATAATTCTTTTTTCATCCAAAATTAGGCGATCAATTTTTGCTTCTTCTAGCTTGCGCTCCTTTGCTGCTTTTACGTCTTTTAAATTGGCTTTGATAATTTTTTGAGTGTTTTTTTTCAATAGCTTAACAACTTCCAACAAAACTTTATCTTTTGATTCTGAATCAAGAATTGCAATTTCAGAGCTAGCTCTTTTTGCGTCATTACAGATTTTCAAAACTTTTGATTTTATTTCGCTCATAAAAATTTGATTAAAAATGGAGAAAATATCAAAGATAAAACAATTATGATTGCCGTAGTAAAAGCAGTTAAGATCAGGCTGGAATCAAAATCAATAGACTTGGCGAGCTCTTGTTCGCTTTGAGATTTGCTAGTTTCAATAGGATTAAAAAATGGCAAAATTACCTTCCAAACAAAAGCTGCAAGAGTTGCAAAATTTACCAAAACAACCAAAGAAGAAATTATTAATTTCTGCTTAAAAATAACTTTTAACAAAAAGAATTTTTCAACCGCGCCAACTCCCGGAGCAATTCCAATAAGATTTGCTACCGCAAAAACAAAAAGAATTGTGCTGATTTTTAGATTATAAAACAAACCAACCATGCTTTTATTTTCAGCGTTTATAAGATATAAAACGAAGTTTGAAATGCAGAAAAAAATTAGTGTTATTGAGAGGAAAAATGACAAAATGGCCATGCTGATTTTCGATTCATCAAAAACAGCAAAAAGAAATATTGAAAAAAGAACAAAAGAAAATTGCTGAAAAAACAGATAAAAAAATGACGATTTAATTCCTCTGCTAACTATAACACATACTGCGCCAACCAGCATATTAAAAAGAAACAACCACTGAAAAATAGAAAATCCAATTCCCGAAAATATTAGGGCAAAATTTTCAATACCAAAAATTGAATATAAAACTTTAAGAAGAATGTAAATGCTAACAAAAGCATAAGACAAAAAGAACAAACTGTAGATTGTTATCAAATCAAGGTTGATGTCGCGATAAAGCAAATAAAACGGAACCAAAACCGAGAGAAATAAGCCGATTAAATAAAAGAGCAAAAGCATGCTATATTTAGCGGAATCGATATCTCCTGAAATTATTCCATTGGCTGCAAAATCAACCTGACCAACAAATTTGTAGGTTGCAACAATTGCTAAAAATAAAAACAAAGACTCTAAATAAAGCAGAAATGTAAAAAAAGCGGAAAACTTGGTTTCTTTTTTATGCAGAAATTTCAGCCCAAAAAAATGGCAAAGAATTATTAGGCAATTATAAAAAAATAAGATTGTTAGTAAGTTTTTGCCCAGAATTATTAAATTAATAAAGGCAATCATTAGAGACAAAAATAACTTGAGGTTTTTTGAGTTTTTCTCGTTCAAAAGCCTTAAAAACCTATGAGAATAAAATGCAAAAACGATCCAAATAAAATTTAGCAAAACCAAAAACATCAAGCCGAGATGATCAATGTCAAAACCAATTGCAATTCCCCTCGCCGCTTCGCTAATTACTAAATAAGAATTATCTCGCGCTAAATTCCCGTATATTCCCACAAGGTTTATGGAGAATAAAACTGGCAACATTTTTTCAATAATGTTCACAAGTTTTGATGAATCGTCGCAAAACCTTACAATTAAAGCATTTGCAAATGGTATCATCGCGATCAACGCTATTAAAAACTGGGTTTGAGTCATTTAAATTGTGTTTGAAAGTAGATAGGACGCAAATTTTAAAGATAATTCATTAATCAATCCCGACAATAAAACGGTGGCGCAAATAGTGACGATCAAAAACCAAAATGAGATTAGATAAAACTGATATTTTTTCAGACTTAAATCTGTTATTTTTTTTGAATTTTCGCTCTGATTTTTAGCGTAAAAAGCTGTTATTATTTTTAGCGCAACGCTCGCTTGAACAAAAATTGAAATTAGTAAAGCAATTAGCAAAAATGCCTCTAAACCCAAACTAAAGCTGGCGTAAGCCATATGCCAATTTGCAAAAAATAATATTGTTAGCGGAAAGGCAGCGATAAAAAATATTAAAAGCTTTATTGGCAAAACCAGAAGAAAATGATTATGGCGAATCGTGCTTAGTTTGGTTATAGAAGAGGTTGCAAAATTACGCTTTAAGAAAGTTGCAAAGATAAACATTAACAAATTAACAAGACTGAAGTTTAACAAGTAGAAAAACGCTGCTTGCACCGATTCTATTGTTTGTAAGGCAATTCCGGCAAAAATAAATCCGAGGTTATTTAGGCAAAAATATGTGGTTATCATTTTCAAATGCTTTTGCTGATAAAGCTTAATTGCGCTGTAAAAAATCAGCAATATTGATAAGAAAATTAATATTGGTGCAAACTTAAAATTCACGAACAGCAAGTGATTTCCAAAGAAAAAATAGATAAATTTTAAAACCAAAAAAATGCCGACATTGGTTTTTATGAATATTGATTCAATTGCCAAAAAATTAGCGATTGGATTGCTGCTTTTTAGCTTCTCGAAATAAAGCCAGAATGGAAAAAATTTGATGATAATGGCAATGGCAATTAAGGCAAAAATCATTACCACGAACCACATGTTAGCCTCAGCGATTAAAGGCAAATCTTCTGATATTTTATCAAAATTAACATTGCCAAAAACCAGATATAAAGCAAAGAAACAAAACATTAATAAAAGTGATGCTGTGGCGTTTAAGCAAAAATATTGGAAAGTTATTTTTAGCAGATTTACGTCGCGAGAAATTGAAAGAGTTGCAAAAAAACTGAAGGCGTAAATTTCAAAAAATACGAAGAGATTTAATAGGCTATTTGTAGTAAGAATTCCAACCAAGCTAAAGAAATGAAGAAGAAAAACCGAATAAAAAACTCTGCTATTACTTGAGCTAAGAAACTTCTCTATGTCAGAATTGTAGAAAAAAATTATTACTATTTTTAAGAAAATCAGCAGCAGCAAAAATAACATCCCTAAAACGTCCAGCCTAAATTCTAAAGCTATCGAGAGAGGAGAAAGCTTAAAGTCGTTAGATATTTTTTCATAAACCAAAACATCAGGCAAAACCTTTAAGGTGAAGAAAAAAAGTATAATGCTAGAAAAAAGTGCAATGAAAAAAGGAAGGTTTTTGCGAGAAACTACTTGGCACAGCAAAGCAGAAATCAGTGGCAGAAAGATCAGAAGGTAAATATTGCTAACTGTTCCCATTTTTTCTATTTTGCATCATTTGAGCAAATTGTTCAAAAAGATAAAAACTATCATCTGGACCCGGAGAGCTTTCTGGGTGATATTGCACAGAAAATGCTGATTTATCTTTTAACCTTAAGCCTTCAACAGTTTGATCAAAAAGTGAAACGTGAGTAACTTCAGCAATATCTGGAATTGATTTTTCATCAACACAAAAACCGTGATTTTGACTCGTAATCTCAACTTTTTTACTATTTATGTCTTGCACCGGATGATTTGCGCCGCGATGACCTTGGTGCATTTTTGAAGTTTTTGCACCAATTGACAAAGCCAAAAGTTGGTGACCAAGACAAATGCCAAAAAGCGGAATTTTATTTTTTAAAATTTCTTTAATAACTGGAATTGCATATTTTCCAGTTTCGGCAGGATCTCCCGGACCGTTTGATAAAAAAACGCCATCGGGTTGATGCTTCATAATTTCGGCAAAAGTTGCTTTTGCTCCAACAACATTAACGTCACAACCAACTTCCGTTAAACAACGAAGAATGTTTAATTTCGCGCCATAATCGATGGCGACAACTTTGAATTTTTTTTGCGAGGAAGCGTTGTAAGCATTGTTTTTTTGCTGCCATTTGGCTTCGTTTGACCAATTATATTCTTTATTTTCACTAGCCGATTCAGCTAATTCTACACCGTTAAGATCGCTCTGTTTTGCTAGTTCTTCTTTGGTTTTGTTAATTAAATTTTCATCAATTTTATCAGAATAGATAATTGCCACTGACTTGGCACCATTAGCTCTGATAAGTTTAGTTACTTTTCTGGTGTCAATTCCAGAAATTCCGGTGAGGTTATTTTTTATGAGCCAATTATTAAATTCTGTTTGAGATCTATAATTTGATGGATTGGTTATTGGCTCACGAATAACAATGCCGCGAGCTCTAACAGAATTTGCTTCAATGTCGCTAATGTTAGTTCCGATATTTCCAATGTGAGGAAATGTGAAATTTATGATTTGACCAGAATAAGATGGGTCAGTGATAATTTCTTGATATCCTGTGATTGCAGTGTTGAAGCAAATTTCTCCGTAAGTGACAGATTTTTTTCCAACTCCATAGCCGTAAAGGCATAAGCCATCAGGAAAAACTAGTGCGGCGTTTTTTTCTTTTTGATAAAAGTTTGGATAAAAAATATTTGCGTCTTTCATGATCTTTATAAAACTGATGCTGGTTTTTAGAAGTTTCGAAGCAAAATAATTATCCGCTTTTCAATCCGCAATTTAATTTTATGATTAACTTTTTTGACGAAGACACACCTCAACCTTTGATTGTTTTGAAAGGAGAATATGGAATTATTAGCGGAGATAATTCTATCATCGCTTCTCCCAATGCTAAAAATGGGGTGGTAATGATTTTATCAGACGCAAAAAACAAGGTTACCGCCCTCGCCCATTTTGACGAATCTCAAGATTTTAAAGAAAATATTGAAAATATTATTGCCGAAATGATTGACGCTGGAGCAGATTTAGCGAACCTCAAATGCAACTTGACTGAAAATGAAAAAAGACATTCTTAAAGATTTAATGCACAACGCTGCTGACGTAACTCACCATCTTGTCGAAGAAATATCTCATATTGCGCATGATCTAACTCAAAATATCACTGACATTGCCAGATCGAATGGTGAAAAAATTGAGAATATTCTTAAAGAAAAAGGAATTAGTGTTGTTCATGAAAACCGTCACGGAAATGATTGTCACAATATTATTTCTAATACCGACGGCACATTTTTTACAAATAATAGCATTGATTTTTCTCGCAGTCTTTTAAACCAAATTCTCTTTTCAGAAAATGGGGAAGAAAGATTATCTGACGCCATGAGCAAGCAAACAAGCCTCTTGAAAAAAGTACAAAATCCACAACAAAAAATCATAGCAACAAAAGCAACACCTTTATTTTCAAACAAAAATTCTAAATAATTATGTCATCAAAAAAATTACTTCTTGGCGCAAAAACAGAATATACCTTCGACAAACCCGCCAAAAACATTTTGCAAAAAGTTGCCAATCCACATCAAGACACCAATTACGCCATACGATTTTCTTGCCCAGAATTTACATCTATTTGCCCAATCACTTCGCAGCCAGACTTTGCGCATCTTGTAATTGATTACGTTCCCGACAAATCAATTGTCGAAAGCAAGTCGCTAAAACTTTATCTGTTTTCTTATCGCAACCACGGTGCTTTTCATGAAGATTGCACCGTTCAAATTGCCAAAGACATTATTGCGACCATCAAGCCCAAATGGTTGAGAATTGGCGGATATTGGTATCCTCGCGGCGGAATTCCAATCGACATATTTTTTCAGAGCGGAAAATTACCAAATGATGCTTGGGTTAAAGACCAAGCAGTTCCTGAATACAAAGGTCGAGGCTAAATGATAAATTTTCCCATAATTCTTCCAGAGCTAAATCCAATCGCAATTTCACTCGGCCCAATTGCAATTCGCTGGTATTCTTTGGCTTACATTGCCGGCATTTTATTCACTCTTTTTTGGCTTAAAACCTGCAATAAAAAAGACAGATTTATGTCTAAAGAAGCTTATGATGATTGGTTATTCTGGGCAGTTTTGTCAGTGCTTCTTGGTGGCAGAATCGGTTATGTATTATTTTACAACCCTGCATATTTTTTATCTCATCCACTTGAAATTTTTGCTTTTTGGCAAGGCGGCATGTCTTTTCATGGCGGGCTTTCTGGCGCGATACTTGGAATGTGGCTATTTGCCAAGAAACATCATGTTAATTTTCTTAAGCTATGCGATCGCCTCACAGTTGCAGCACCAGTCGGGCTTTTTTTTGGACGTTTAACTAATTTTATAAATATGGAACTTTATGGTCGCGTTAGCGGCTCTAATTTTGGCGTGATTTTTCCAAATGGCGGAGATTTACCGAGGCATCCAAGCCAACTTTATGAAGCTGCTTTAGAGGGAATTCTGCTCTTTATTATTATGTTTTCTCTCTACAACTTAACTAACTTTCGTAAATATTATGGTTTTTTAAGCGGATTATTTTTGGCACTTTACGGAACTTTCAGAATGATTGTTGAAAATTTTAGAGAACCAGATGAGCAAATTGGCTTTTTATTTTTAGAAACAACTATGGGACAGCTTCTGTCATTGCCTCTAATTTTTTTCGGAATTTTATTAGTTTTTTTAAGTCTTAAAAAGAAAAAAAATTAAAAAAAATCTTGCCAGCTTTTAGCCTCTTATTGCTCTAGCTTTTAAAAATAAAAATGTTTCTGAGGTCTTGATAATAAAGACTAAAAACTAGCTATCAAAATTTGAACTCAATCGCTTTTAACCTCCGACCATAGTCAAGAAATTTATTTCAAATAAACAAAAATAAATAACTTTACTTGCCGGGTCACGAATGCGAAAAATATCCCAACTTTTAAAAAAATTCTGCGGTTACTTTCTGTAAAAAATTGTCCGCGCCCCTCTACTTTAAGATTCTTAAAAATGCCAATTACCGAAATTTCAGCCAAAGAGGCTTTTTCAATATTAGTTAACGACTCTAACTCTATTTTGATTGACGTTAGAACTTCGGAAGAAACCACTTTTGTTGGCTTTCCAGATCAGTCAGAAATTGATGATAGATTAATCTTATTGCCTTGGAAGTTATTCCCTGACATGAGAATGAACCCACAATTTACCACCGCTCTTACCGAATCTCTAAAACAAGCTTTTGGCGACAATGCCCTAAATGCTAAATTATTTTTTATGTGCCGCAGCGGCGCCAGATCAGAGCAAGCCGCTTATCACGCTACAACTCTTGGCTTTGAAAACTGCTTCAACATAACTTCGGGCTTTGAAGGCGACATTGATTTCAATGGTCATCGCGGCAAAGTTAATGGCTGGAAAGCTTCCAATCTTCCTTGGAAACAGTCTTAATGCTTCAAGCCCTCAAAAACACAGCATTAGAGAGCGCGGATCTTCAGTCTTTTTTGCCTGAATTTCTTCTGTTATGCAAAACAGAATTTGGCGAAAGCAACTTTGACAAATGGTTTGCCGCGTTAGAAATTTTCTCGCAATCAGAAAGCGAGGTTATTTTATCTAGCTCATCAAAATTTGTTCGTGATTGGCTAATTCGCGAATTCGTTGAAGTTAAATCTGGTCAAAAAAGCTTAAAATCATTAGCTCAAGAAATTCGTCCGCAAATCAAAAAAGTGACAATAATTCACGTTGCAAAAGCTCAAGACGAAATCACTCCCGCACTTTCTAAATCAGAGCAAAAAGTTGCCAATCTTTCTAAATACGACAATGTTTT
>CAYVKI010000004.1:0-22039 GCA_964452075.1 uncultured Rhizobium sp. | reverse complement strand
ACGGAAATGTTGGCATGGGAAAAACCCATTTAGCTCAAGCAATTGCTTGGAAAATCAAAGAATTCGATAAGTCAAAAAAAGTGGTTTATTTGTCGGCAGAAAAATTCATGTATCACTTTGTGCAATCAATCCGCGGCAATGACGTGATGAGTTTCAAAGAAAAAATGCGCTCAATTGACGTGTTAATTGTTGACGATGTGCAATTCATCGCTGGAAAAGAAAGCACTCAGCAAGAATTTATGAATTGCTTTAACGCGCTTGTTGAAAGCAACAAACAAGTTGTTCTGGTTTGCGATCGCTGCCCTTCTGATTTAGAAAATATTGACGAAAAACTAAAATCTCGTATTTCTGGTGGCATGATTGTTAATTTCAGAAACCCCGATTACCAAGATCGTATTTCGATTTTGAAAGCAAAATCAAAAATGATGGGACAAGAAGTTTGTGAAAAAATTCTTAGCTTTATTGCCGAAAAAATCACAACTTCCATACGCGACCTTGAAGGCGCGCTTAAAAAAATTATCGCTCAAAAAGTTTTTCTTGAAGAAGAAATCACTTTAGAAAGCACAAAAGTTGTTTTGGCAGATTATGTTCGCGCTTCAAACAACACCGCCCCAACAATTGATAAAATTCAAAAAATCGTTGCCGCTTTTTACGGAATTAAAATTTCCGACCTAAACTCAGCAAATAGAACAAGATCAATTGCTAGACCAAGACAAATTGCAATGTATTTGGCAAAAACATTAACCACTTTGAGCCTTCCTGCAATTGGCAAAGAATTTGGAAATAAAAATCACGCCACAGTAATTCACTCAGTAAAAATGGTGACTGAATTTATGAACGAAAACCAGCAAACCTTGCAAGAAATCAAAGCTCTTGAAGAAAAAATTCGCGGATAATTATACCAAACTACAAATCTTTACTCCCACTCTTTTTCTTTGTCACCCCGTCTTCATGACGGGGTCTAGCGGGATTTTTTTAGACCCCGTCGTGAAGACGCCGTGACAATTTGAGAGTAAAGATTTGTAGTTTGATATAGAACCCCCCCGCCAATTCAGTTTCCAAACATCATCTCGCCTTCATATTCACCTTCATAACCATTTTCATATTCAAAACCCGAACTAAGAGACGAAAATATTTTCTCCTTTTTAGTTTTTGAAGCAAGAGCTTCAAAACCTTCATCCAAAAGCTTTTTTGTTAATCGATCTCTTTTAAAAACGCTTTCGCAACCCATTACAACTGACATCAATCTCTTGTCGCCCTTCTTTGCGGCACTAATTAGATTAAAACCCGAAGCTTTAGTAAAGCCTGTTTTCAAGCCTTCCGCACCTTTATAACTAACCAGCACATGGTTATGAGTTTCATATTTTGAATTTAGGTAATTAAATTTTCTTAAAGAAAATAAATAATAATATTGCGGAAAATCTTTTTTAATCGCCTTAGACAGGCGCGCCAAATCAAAAGCCGTGGTATATTGCCCCTCTTCATGCAAACCCGTTGGATTTCTAAAACTGCTATTCGTCATTTTAAGCTGAGCTGCTTTTTCATTCATTTTACCAACAAAATCCCACTCATTTCCCGCTACAGCTTCCGCCAAAACAATTGCCGCCTCATTAAAAGATTTAACAATCACCGCCTCAATTGCATTGCGCACAGAAATTTTATCACCTTGTTTTAAACGCATGGTGTTGACTTTATTAACTGCAGCAACTTCTTCTGCGCGCTCAGAAACAGAAATCATTTGCTCAAATTGCAACTTTTTTTTCTCAAGAGCTTCAAAGGTTAAATAAAGAGTCATCAACTTAACCAAAGATGCTGGATAAGCGTAATTAGCGGCGCGCTTTTGAAAAATAACTTCACCGCTTTCATCTTCAATAACCAATGCGGAATAGTTTTTGCCGCAGTCATAAGCATCGAATTCAGAAGCTAGAGAGTTGAAAGGTGCTAAAATTATAAGAATTAGAAAAAATATTTTCATAAAATTTTAAGAATTTCTTGCGCCGCTTTTTGACTTGGGTTTTGCGCAAAACCTAAACCCATTAATTTTAGAGCTTTCTTGCTTTCAGAAATTTGTCTTTGCGCTTCATTTTCATCACTCATCAACTTTTCTAAAGCGACAAAAATTTTCTCTCCCTTACATTCATTCTGCAGCATTTCGGGAATTATTTCTTTGTTTAAAATCAGATTAACTAAATTGGCAAAATTGATTTTTACCATTCTTTTAACCAAAAAATGCGTCAGAAAATTCAATTTATAAACCACGATAATCGGAATTTGATAAAGCGAGAGCTCAACAGTGTTTGTGCCAGATTTTGCCACAGCAAAATTGCTAGCAAAAAATGCCGCTTCTTTTTCTTCTTTTTCAATTAAAAAATATTCAACTTTTAAAGATTTTGCCATTTCACTAACCAGCTTGCGAGTTTTTTCAACCAGCGGAATTACAACTTTTAAATTCGATTTTTTCTGCGCCAAAATATTTGCTGCCTTTATTAATTCTGGAAAAATTCTAGTCACTTCTCCATTGCGACTTCCTGGCATTAAGCAAAGCAAATCAGCATCTAAAGCGACATTTCTTTTCTTGCGAAAACTCTTATTTAGCTCTGATTTTTTTGAAAAATCTGGCGCATTTTCAACAATCGGATGCCCAATAAAAACTGTCTTCAAACCATATTTTTCAAAGTATGGCGGCTCAAAAGGCAAAATCGCTAAAAGCAAATCGTAAAGTTTCGAAATTTTTTCTGCCCTACCTTCGCGATAAGCCCAAACTGACGGCGCAATTAAGTGAACTTTTTTTATATTTGCAGAACCTAAATTCTTGCGCTTAAGAGTTTTTATCACCCGAAAACAAAAATCTGGCGAGTCGATTGTAATTACAAAATCGGGATTAGTTTCGATAATTTTATCCGCAGTTTGTTTGATGCGGCGCAATAATTTTGGAATGTGCGGAAGAACCTCTAAAAAACCCATCACCGACAATTCTTCCATTGGAAAAATTGACTTCAAACCTTGCTCTTTCATTAATCTTCCGCCAACTCCCAAAAACTCTGCGCCGTTATTTTGCGCTTTTAATTCGGCGATTAATTTTGCACCAAGAACGTCACCCGAGGCCTCTCCAGCGATTACGAAGAATTTTTTGGTCATTTTTTGTGTTTTAAGAATTTGTAAATTTGAGTAATTAACACGTACAAACCCCGTCATGCGACGGGGTGACAAAAGAAAGAGATAGAGTTAATAATTTTATTCACTTTGTCACCCCTTAGCATGACGGGTCTACATTTTCACCCAGCAAATAATTACCTTTATTCTAAACAAAATTAGTAATTAAAAATTAAGAATTAACAATTAGAAAAGCTCTCGCTGATTTGTTTTTCAACTTAGCATTTCTTTAAAAAATCTAACTCCCTTACCAATGTCTAGAAGAAAAATAGCCGTCGCAGGCGCAACTGGCAATGTTGGCCGCGAAATTTTAAACATTTTAGCAGAAAGAAAATTTCCTGCCGATGAAGTTGTGGCTCTTGCTTCGCCACGTTCAGTTGGGCAAAAAGTTTCTTACGGCAACAAAGAATTAACCGTTCAAGCTCTTGACAGCTTCGATTTTACAGGAACAAAAATTGGCTTATTTTCTCCTGGTGGTTCAGTTTCTGCAATTCACGCGCCCCGCGCTGCAGCACAAGGTTGCGTGGTAATTGACAATACTTCGCATTTCAGAATGGACGAAAATGTTCCTTTGGTTGTTCCTGAAGTTAACCCTGAAGCAATTGCCGATTACAAAAAATCTGGAATCATCGCCAACCCAAACTGCTCAACAATTCAAATGGTTGTAGCTTTGAAACCTTTGCATGATTTAGCAAAAATCAAACGTATTGTAGTTTCAACTTATCAAGCGGTTTCTGGCGCGGGAAAAGAGGCAATGGACGAACTTTACAATTCAACCAAGCAAATTTACGCCAACCAAATGCCAACCCCAAGCAAGTTTAGCAAAAGAATTGCTTTCAACGTGATTCCACAAATTGACTCTTTCATGCCAGATGGCGTGACTAAAGAAGAATGGAAAATGAAAGTTGAAACCAAAAAAATTCTTGATGCTTCAATTGAAGTTGAAGCAACTTGCGTTCGCGTGCCAGTTTTCAACTGCCACTCTGAAGCAGTTAACGTTGAGTTTGAGAATCCAATTTCAGTTGCTCAAGCAAGAGCTGCTTTGGAAAAAGCTGATGGCGTTTTGGTTTTAGATCGCCCAGAAGAAATGGTTTTTGCAACTCCGGTTGAATCTTCAACTCACGACGCAGTTTTTGTTTCAAGACTTAGAAAAGACCCTTCAATTAAAAACGGCCTTTCATTGTGGGTTGTTGGCGACAATTTGAAAAAAGGCGCGGCTTTAAACGCTGTTCAGATCGCTGAAATTTTGGTTAAAAACCACGGGTTTTAGTCAGAATTATTGGATATTTTTGATTTTTCTATACCAAGCTACAAATCTTAAGAGACTGTCACAAATCAACTTTTTCATCGAAGTTTTTGTGACAGGCTCTTAAAAATGCCGCAAAACCAAACTTCCCTTTCCGACTTGCAAATTTTTTACAATTGATTTGTAAACGTAGTTATTTGCCTTTCTAACTGCCGCGACTAATTCCATCTTTTTTGCTAAATTGCAGGCAATTGCTGAAGCTAAAGTGCAGCCAGTTCCGTGCAGATTTTTAGTGCCGATTTTTTTGTTACTAATGCGATAAAATTTATTTTCTTCGGTCAATAAAACGCTATGAATTTTTCCGTCAGAAAAATTTAAATGCCCGCCTTTAATCAAAACATTTTTTGCACCAAGAGCATTGATTTTAATGGCTGCAATTTTCATATCTGCGAGACTTTTGATGTCCATTTGTGTTAAAACTTTTGCCTCGTCAATATTTGGCGTGACGATGTAAGCTCCTTTAATTAGTTCAGATCTTAAAGCCTCAACTGCGTTTGCCTTAAGTAACAAATCTCCTGAAGTTGCTACCATTACCGTGTCTAAAACTAATGGAATTTTTTGGGCTTTTTTTGACAAAACTTCAGCAACGCAATCAATAATTTCAACACTTCCCAGCATTCCAACTTTTATTACGTCAAAAGAAATGTCCTCCAAAACCGCCTCAAGTTGCTGGCGCAAAAATTCAGTTGGAGAATTATGAATTGCCAAAACTTTTTGGGTATTTTGCGCTGTAAGGCAGGTAATTGCAGCAGAAGCGTAAACTTTGTGAGCAGTTGCGGTTTTAATATCGGCCTGAATACCTGCTCCACCACTTGGATCAGAACCAGCGATAATTAAAATTTTTGAGCTAGATTTCATAAACAATTTTGCCAGCAACAACAGTTTTGATCGCACGACCTTTAACTTTAAAACCGTCAAAAGGTGAATTTTTGGATTTGCTGTAGAATTTTTGCGAATCAATTTCCCATTCACTTTCAAGATCAATTAGCACCAAATCAGCTCGCGTGCCTTTCTCAATTACGCCGCCATCAAAATTAATGATCTTAGCAGCGTTGCAAGTCATCTTTGCCAACAAATCTTTCAAACTCAAAATGCCTTGGTGATAAAGATTTAGAGAAAGTGGCAACATGGTTTCAACGCCAACAATTCCAAAACTTGCCTCCTCCAAAGTTTTTTCTTTTGAAGCTAAATCATGCGGCGCGTGATCAGTGGCAATTGCGTCGATTAAACCGCTGCGCAAACCTTCAATCAAAGCCAAACGATCAGTTTCTGAGCGAAGCGGAGGATTCATTTTGGCATTAGTTCCAGATTTTAAAACTTGCGTGTCATTTAACATAAAATGGTGCGGAGAAACTTCTACCGTAGCTTTCAAACCTTTTTCTTTAGCGCGCTTAATTGCATCTAAAGCTTCACGAGTTGAAACATGAAGCAAGTGATAACGCCCGCCAACCGCCTCTAAAATTGCCAAATCACGCTCAACAATAACGCTTTCGGAAATATTTGGAATGCCGCGAACGCCAAGCTCAAGAGAAACTTTTCCTTCAGCAATGCAGCCTTTATTTGTAAGATTTAAATCTTCAGCATGTTGCGCAATTACAACGTCTAAGTTGCGAGAATATTCAAAAGCGCGACGCATTACATTGGCATTCATCACTGGCAAACCATCGTCGGTAAAACCAACCGCACCAGCTTCTTTCAAAGAATTCATATCGGCAAGCTCTTCACCTTTCATGCCTTTGGTGATGCAGCCATAAGCTTTAACGTTACAATAAGCTGTTTCACGCGACTTTAGGCGCAAATAATCAAAAGTTAAAACGGAATCTAGAGTTGGAGAAGTGTTTGGCTGACAAACGACTGTGGTAATTCCACCAGCAACTGCCGACTTTGAACCAGTTGTTAAATCTTCTTTGTGGGATTGACCCGGATCACGAAAATGCACTTGAATGTCGATTAAACCGGGAGCCAGAACATTGCCTTTGCAATCAATAAATTCAGCATCCAAAGCCTCAATTCCTTCGCCAAAATCAGCAATTTTATTACCAATTGTCAGCAGGTTGCCAATTTTATCATAGCCCGATTTCGGATCGATAATACGAGCGTTTTTGTAAAGAATTTTTTTATCAGCAGCAATTTCTTGCGCATATGGAAGATTAAATTTTGACATAGATTTAGAATTAAATTTGATTTCTCAGACAATTTCAATTGTCTAAAATACTGTTTTAAAAACCAAAAGACGATAACTTGTTAACCCCTTTAACTTTTCCAATTGCAGCAAAAGTTGCTTTCGAACCACCAAAAACTTCTGAAGCAACTCTCACCACGTCAGACTTTTTAACCGCTAAAACTTTCTTTAAAATTTCTCCATCTTCCATCAAGCGACCATAAGAAAAAATATCGCTGCCCAGCTTTTGCATTCTTGTACTAGTGCTTTCTTTTGCCATCAATAAACTTGCTTCAAACTGACTTCTAACTCTTGAAATTTCAGCATCAGAAACTTTTTCGCAGATTTTTTTAACCTCATCGCAAGTTGCAGAAATCAACTCGTTAGTTTTTTCTGGCGTTGTTCCAGCGTAAATTCCAAACAATCCAGAATCATGATTCGCAGAATTAAAAGCATAAATTGAATAAGCCAAACCACGATTTTCGCGAACTTCTTGAAATAATCTTGAAGACATTCCTCCGCCCAAAACCATCGACATAATTTGCGCCGCATAATGATCTTTGTGCAAAAAAGGCACGCCATTAAAACCGATAACCAAATTTATCTGCTCTAGTTTTTTTTCTTTTCTAAAATCTCCTCCAACATATTTTGCTTTTTCTAAATTCTTGATTTTGTTGGTTCCAAGATTCGTAAAATATTTTTTAGACCATTTCACCAAATCGCTTTCTTTAATATTTCCCGCAGCAACAACCGCCATATTTTGGTAGTTGTATTGCTTAGAAATATAATCAACAAAATGCTCGCGACCAAACTTCTTAATATTTTTTACAGGCCCCAAAATTGAACGCCCCAAAGCTTGTTTTGGATAAGCAGTTTCTTGAAAATAATCGAAAACAATGTCATCGGGAGTATCGTTTGTCATGGCGATTTCTTGCAAAATAACGCCACGTTCTTTTTCTAATTCCGCTTCATCAAAAGTTGAATTCTGTAAAATATCAGCCAAAAATTCGACAGCAAATTCAGCATGTTTTTTCAAAACTTTTGCGTAATAAACGGTTTTATCTTTTGAGGTATAAGCATTAATTCGTCCGCCAATTCCTTCAAACTCTTCAGCAATTTGCCTTGCGCTACGCTTCTTTGTTCCTTTGAAAGCCATATGCTCGAGAAAGTGTGAAATGCCATTAATTTCTGGAACTTCATTACGACTTCCCGTATTTACAAAAACTCCAACTGACACAGTTTCAACATCTTTCATTTCATCAGTTGCAACCCGCAAACCGTTTGGTAAAGTAATTATTTCTTTCTTAGACATTTTAAGGGAATTTTAAATTTTGAGAAAACCTTTATGAAAGTCTCTTTATTTAGAAAAACTTAACAGACGTAATACTTCTTTTACAACTTAAATTCATGCGCAACCCTCCCATTCTATCAATTCGCGAAGCAACAATTTCTTTCGCCAAAAAAGTTCTTTTTGAAAACTTACACCTAAATCTTTTTCCTCGCGACCGCATTTGCTTAATCGGAAAAAATGGCGTTGGAAAAACCAGTTTGATGAATGCTATCGCTGGAGAATTCGATTTTGATTATGGAGAACGCTGGGTCACTCCAAGCGCAGTTTTGGGATATCTTTCTCAAAGCGAAAATTTGCCGTCAAACATTACAATTTATGACTTTATTTTATCTGGATTAAAAATTGACGAACATAAATCTTATTTAATCGACATCGTTTGCGAGAATTTGCAAATCGACAAAAATTCTCTAACAAATAATCTTTCTGGCGGTCAGAAACGTCGAGTAAATTTAGCACGAGCCTTGGTTTTGGAGCCAGATATTTTGCTTTTGGACGAACCAACAAATCACCTCGACTGAGAAATAATTGAATGGCTAGAAAACTACCTACAAAGCTTTCAAGGCGCTTTAATTGTAATTTCTCACGACCGCAAATTTTTAGAAAAAGTTTCTAATAAAGTTTTTTGGATTCGCGCCGGACAAATTAAAATTAACACTCAAGGCTATAAAAATTTTGACGAATGGTCGCAAAATATTATTGATCACGAACAGCGCGAATTAGAAAATTTACAAAAAAAAGTTGGGCTTGAAAGCGGTTGGTTGCAAACTGGCGTAACCGCAAGACGAAAAAGAAACATAGGTCGCCTGCATTATTTAAACGATTTGCGCACAAAACTTGAGGCGCAAAAAAAACTGGTTCGCTCGAATCAAAATCGCGTGACGATGCAAAGTCAAAAGTTCGAAGAAGATGCGCCGCAAGTGATTTTGAGCTTTAACAATGTTAGCAAAAGTTTTCACTCTTTTGTCACCCCGTCGAATGACGGGGTTCAGTCAAAAAGTTTAATTGATAAATTTTCTCTTAAAATTTTACGCGGAGAACGCATTGGAATTGTTGGAAAAAACGGCTCAGGAAAATCAACTTTGCTGAAATTAATGATTGAAGAAATAAAGCCAGATCAAGGCACAGTTAAACCAGCGCGCGACATTAAAATTTCTTACTTTGATCAAGTTCGCAGCACCATAAAACCAACCTCAACAATTCAAGAAGTGCTTTGCGATTCGGGTGGCGATTACGTCAAACTTGCCAATGAAAAAACCATGCATATTTGCGGCTACATGAAAAATTTTCTTTTCGATCCAAATGACCGTGAAGCTTTGGTTGGAACGCTTTCTGGCGGGCAACAAAATCGCTTACTTTTAGCAAAAACTTTGGCGAATCCAGGAAATTTTATGATTCTCGACGAGCCGACAAATGATCTCGACATGGACACGCTCGACATGTTGCAAGATTATTTAACCGACTATAAAGGAACTTTGGTTGTGGTTTCGCATGATAGAGATTTTTTAGATAATGTAGCAACTTCTATTTTGGCATTTGAGGGAAATGGAGTGATTGAAAGTCATGTTGGCGGATATTCGGATTATATGGATTATGCTAAAAATCAAAATGTAAAAAACCCCGTCATACGACGGGGCGACACACTTTCTGATGCTAATAAACTCTTGGATAACTCACTATTCTTGGATAACTCACTATTATTGGATAACTCACCATTCTTGGATAACTCACTATTATTGTCACCCCGTCGTATGACGGGGTCTAATAATCAGCAAAAAAAGTTTTCTTATAAAAACAAAATTGAACTCGAAAAATTAACTCAAAAAATTGAAAAATTAGAAAATAAAATTCGCGAACTAAGTGACGAACTGAGTAATAGCGAAGATCGAAGCAATTCTAATTTAGCTCACATTTCAATGGAGATTGCGAAATTTCAAAGCGAATTAAATCTTGCTGAAGAGCGTTGGATAGAGCTTGAAATGTCTCGAAACGAAACGAATTAATAGCGATTTAAAACGTCATCTTGACTGACAAAATGCACAATCTAATCCGTCACGCATCTTTTTCTTAGAGCCTGTCCTAAGTTTTTTTTAACACTAGATTTTGGCATATTCTTAGTGCTTTTTTGACAAAATTACGACGAGTATCTGGGTATACTTGGAGAAATTTTATCAAAAAATAAGCAAAAATAGGACGAAATATAGTGTTAAAAAAGACTTAGGACGGGCTCTTAACAGAGAGATTTCCTTACTAATAAATAATTTACTTCAAATATGAGAAATAAAAAAAGCGCGTTTTCGCTCATCGAAATTTCGATAGTAATACTGATTATAGGTATTTTGGTTGCCGGCATTACTCAATCTAGCAGACTTATCTCGTCTTCAAAAGTTGCTACCGCACAATCATTAACTCAAAGCTCGCCAGTTACCGCAAACAAAGGTTTGATGCTTTGGTTAGAACCTACAATGGAAAGCAGCTTTCCAGCAGCTCAAGCTTCAGATGGCGGTTCCGTTACCACTTGGAACGACACTAACACTCAATCTATTCAAAAACTTTTTGCCGTTACTAGCACTGGAACAGTAACATACAAATCTACCTCTCCTGTTAATGGACTACCTTCATTACTTTTTGGCGGATCTGCAGAAATGACTCTTTCAACAACAGCTGGCTCTGTAGCTGCAACTAATATCCAAACTTCAGGATCTTCTAACGGTGGCAATAATTTTACCTTCTTTGTTGTTTATGATGATGATTCAACAACTAACGCTATTCGTGGACTATTTCACAATGGTGTGATGGGAACTAACGGTTGGGGATTTGCAAACACCGCTACCGCCAGCACCAGAGCTGCAAAAATCGGAACAACTACAACCAACATAACTACTGGATATTCTAAAAATCCAACAATCACTACAGTTACTTACGACGGAGCTACGGTAAATATTTATACCAACGGCGGAACAGCAACATCAGCTGCTGTTGCCTCAGTTTCTCCAACAGTATCAATGCTTATTGGTGGCGATGGAACTAATCGTTGGACTGGCTATATCTCTGAAATCATCGTGTTTGATAACGCTTTAAGAGACAGCGATCGTAAATCTATCGAAGAATACCTAAGCAAAAAATATGGTATCAAAGTTAGCTAGAAAAGAAGAACTTTTCTCTTAAAATTAATTAAAAAACCCCTCTACGATTAATTGTAGAGGGGTTTTTTATTAACTAGATTTTCACAAAAAACAAAAATTATTCCCACTCAATAGTTCCTGGTGGTTTTGAAGTGAAGTCATAAACCACTCGGTTGATGCCACGGACTTCGTTGATGATTCGGCTGGCGACGTTGCAGAGGAACTCGGAATCGAAGCGATAAACATCTGCCGTCATTCCATCAATTGAGGTTACGGCGCGAAGAGCTAAAACGTTTTCATAAGTTCTAGCGTCACCCATTACGCCAACCGTTTTCACAGGAGTTAAAACTGAGAAAGCCTGCCAGATTTTATCGTAAAGGCCGGCTTTGCGGATTTCTTCGATGTAGATTGCGTCAGCTTCTTGCAAAGTTTTGATTTTTTCTGGCGTGATTTCGCCGATGATTCGAATCGCCAAACCCGGGCCTGGAAATGGGTGACGGCCGACAACATGATCTGGCAATCCCAATTCTTTTCCAAGCAAACGAACTTCGTCTTTAAAAAGCATTCTGACTGGTTCAAGCAATTTCAATTTCATCTTTTTTGGCAAGCCACCAACATTGTGGTGCGACTTAATTGTTTGGCTCGCGCCTTTATTTGGATGACTAGATTCAATCACATCAGGATATAAAGTTCCTTGCGCCAGAAAGGTCGCGTTTTTGATTTTGGCTGATTCTTTATCAAAAACTTCAATGAAAGTTTTACCAATAATTTTGCGTTTTTTTTCAGGATCAGAAACGCCTTTAAGCTTTGATAAGAAAAGCTTCGAAGCATCAACATAAACAAAGTTATGCAGCCCCTTCGACGCGCTAACGCGTCGACTCGATCCCCTTAAATAAGGGGATCCTAAACGACCATCAAACACTTCTCGCACTTGTTGACCCTCACCTTTGCGCAAAAGTCCGTGATCAACAAAAATACAGGTTAATTGTTTACCAATTGCTTGGTTAATTAAAGCTGCAACAACCGAGGAATCGACACCGCCAGAAAGTCCGCAAATTACGTGATTTTTGCCAACAAGTTTTTTAATACGAATAATTTCTTCTTTTTTGAAATTCTTCATTGTCCATTCTGGTTTACAACCCGCAATTCCAACAACAAAATTTTCGATTATTTTTTTACCTTCAATTGAATGAACAACTTCTGGATGAAATTGCACTCCGTAGATTTTTCTCTTTTTGTCAGCGATTGCAGCATAAGGTGCTTTTGGGGTTTTGGCAATTACTGCAAAACCAGTTGGAATTTTACTGATATGGTCGCCGTGCGACATCCAAACTTGAGTGTTTTTTACTGATTTAAAAAGGTGAAGATCTGAAATAATTTCAATTTCAGCTTTTCCAAATTCACGCTCAAAAGATTTTCCAACTTTCCCACCAAGCAAGTGACAAATTAATTGCTCGCCATAACAAATACCTAAAATTGGAATGTTTAAATCGAAGATTTTTTTGTCAATTGTTGGCGCATCTTTTTCATAAACCGAAGAGGGCCCGCCAGAAAAAATAATGGCTTTTGGTGCGATTTTTTTGATTTCATCGAGGCTGATGTCAGGATTTTTTACTTCACAAAAAACACCAAATTCGCGGATTCTGCGCGCAATTAGTTGAGTGACTTGGCTACCGAAATCGATGATTAAAACTTGATTGGACATTTAGCTGATAATTAATTTGGTAATAATTGATTTGATCTGACTTGAAGTATGTTTTTTGGTGAGAATTTTTTGCACTTTTTCACATAAATCTAACTGCAAATTTAGTTTTGCAGCAATTTTAGAAATTGATAGAGCTGATGCAGCACCTTCAAAAGTTTTTCCACCAGATTTAGAAATTTCTGCGTAGCTCTTTCCTTCTGCCAAAAGAGTTCCGAGAGAATTATTGCGAGATTTAGATGACGAGCAAGTTAAGAATATGTCGCCAAACCCAGCAGCATTAACAACATCGGTTGATGATCCAAGCTTTTTACAAAGAGTTTGAATTTCGCCTATTCCTTTCAAAACTATAGCAGCTTTTGCATTCACGCCCAAATCAAGCCCATCAACCATTCCACAAGCTATGGCAATTATATTTTTAACAACGCCGCAAACTTCTGCGGTGATTGGATCTTTAAAATATTGAGGATGAAAATTTTTGTTTCTTAAAACCTCAATCACTTCTTTAGCCAAATTTTTGTTTTTAGCAGCAATTGTGGTGATTGTTGGAACTTCGTTAGCAACTTCAATTGCAAAATTTGGCCCAGATAAAACTGCGTAATTTTTATTTTTAACCACTTTTTCAAATAACTCGCCCAAAAATAACAAGGATTCTTTATCAACTCCCTTGGAACAAATAACAAACTTGCAGCTTTTCTTAATTTGAACTTTCGAGATTTTCTTAAAAACATCAGCAGCAGCAAGGCTTGGAATTACAATAAAAACCAAATCACAAGATTTTAGAATTTCGCTAAAATCAGCGATCGCCGTGATTTTTGAGTTTAATTTTATCTCAGGAAGAAATTTTTTATTAGTCGATTTATTGTTAATTTCGTCAATAATTGATTGGTGATTAGCACTTAAAAAAACCTGATGAGAATTTTTGGCAAGCAAGTTAGCAATCGCCGTTCCCCAAGATCCAGCACCAATTACGAGAATTTTTTTCATGATATTTTTTCTATTATAACATAAGCAAAGGCATAATGTCTTTCATCTGTTAGAGAAATATGAGTTGCAAATTCTTTGCAGGAAAAATGCTCTTTTAAGAATTCTTTTTTTCCATTAAGAATTGTAATGTTTGGCTTTCCCAAATTGTCATTTCCAATTTCAATATCTTTAAACTCAATTCCTCTGCCAATTCCAAGACCGGTAGCTTTTGCGAACGCTTCTTTTGCTGCAAATCTTTTAGCAAAAAACAAAGTTTTGATAATTTGATTTTTTATATTTTCAGCTTTCTCAATTTCATTTTTTGTAAAAATTTTTTGAGCAAATTTATTTTGAAACTGAGAAATCAATTTTTCAATTCTGGTGACCGAAATTAAGTCATTTCCAATTCCTAAAATCATTTTCTTGATGAATAATTGCATGTTTAATATTGGCTTTTAAAAAACCGAAATCTTCAAATAATAATGCGTTTTTCTAAGCTCAATTATATCAAACTCAAATGCTTTCTGGGAAAAATATTGTCGTCACAATAGGAAATAATGGTGCCATTGTTGCTTTGCATGAGGGCAACAACATTAAAAACAAAATATTTCTTGATGAACTAAACGACAAAACAAAAGAGCAATTAAAGAATATTTTTCTTTCTAACAAATCAGCCCAGATTTACATTTTGTTGGACACGGTTGATCAAATTTACAAAAAAAAATCTTATCCTTTGGTTCGAAAAGGCGATTTAACCCGCCTTATAAAACGAGATTTGGCAACTGACGGAGACAAAGAAAGTCTAAAAAATTACATCATCTTAAATCGCAAAAAAGCAAAAAACAAAACTCCTCAAAACAATAAATGGGAGTCGCTGTTTGTATCAGCATCAAACAGCGAAATAATCACAGCTTGGGTTGAATTTTTGCTAGAAATGCCAAACAGATTGGTGGGCATATACATGTCGCCGGTTGAATCTTTTCAATTACTAAATCTATTAAAAAAAGACATTCTAGCACAATCAAAAACAAGGGTTAAAAGAAATGAGCTTTATTGCTTAATAGCTCAAAACAAAGTAAGTGGCATTAGGCAAATAGTGTTTTCAGATAGCGGAATTGTATTTACTCGAATCGTAGACTATGATTTTTCTCAACCTGAATTTTCAGAAAAATATGAGCAAGATCTTTATAGCACATTCGAATATTTAAAGCGTTTGTTTCCAGATGCATCTATATCAGAGTTAGACATTATAAACATATTACCATCCGAAGGAATTGAGGTTATTAAAAAAATCAACGCTTCGGAATTAAGTTTTATAAATTACACACCATCTCAAGCATCGGCTAAAATTGGGTTTTCCGATTTACTATCCAACAATAGCTCTTCTTGCGACCTTTTAATTTCCAAAGTTTTTTCCAAAAGCACAAAACTGCTTAGATTTTCTACGCCAAAAATCTTATCTTTAGAAAAATTTTTTCTTGGTTTAAAGGTCTCTTATTTTGCATATTTGGCGTTTATTGCAGCCACATTAATAGCTATAATTTTTAGCATTTTTTCTCAGAATAAACTCTATGATGCAATTAACATTGCCGAAACCCAAAAGGATGCCGCAATTCAAGAATTTGCAAGAGTCCAAAAACTTGCTCTAGAAGGATCAAAAGTAGAAAAAACAGAAAATGGTGAGGCGGTTGATATCGAAAGAGTAACCGACTTTGGCAAAATAGATCAGGTCTTAGGTTCTAACATAAACAACATTGCAGAATTTTATAGTAATCTGAAATTCATAAAAGATTTTAACGTGAATCTTTCAAAATTCTCTTATTCTCTGAACAATTTTAATGAAAAATCTCCCTCCGCAAATGGCAATTATACTTTTTCTTTAAGTGGAAAAATTGAAAATAAAACTGGCGATATCGAAGATTTATTCAGTGAATTTGACGGTCTTGCATCTAAAACCAAAGAGAGATTAAGCAAAAATAATGTTAATTACACAGACCTACCTCGCAATATCGACTTCAACCAAAAATATTACAGTTTTCCAATCGACTTTAGAATTTCAAAATAATGAAGATTATAGAACTCAGAAAAAAAATTATATTTAACATCACCATCTCGGGAGCGGCCGTAGTGGTATTTTGCGGATGCCTTTTTTACAACTCTGTAAAAACCACTCAATTAAAAAAAGTAGCCGAAACATTAACTCTAGAAACATCGCAACTGCAATTACAGGCAGAAGAACTACAAAGCAAAACCCTTGATATTAAGAAATATTTAGCGATATGGGGAAATCTTGATGAGAAAAAAAAGAGCACAAGTGGCATTAAAATGGACGAGATAAATTCTTCACTCTCTTCAAATGCCATTAAAAACAACATTTCTTCACCAGTAATTAAAGTCACTGTTCCAGAAACTCTTTCTGGTGGAGTATTTGACAGCTCAACAATAACAACATCATACGCAACTGTTGATCTTGATTTTAAAGCTTTGGACGATCGCAGAGCGTTATCTTTTATTAATGATTTTACAAATTCCCTTCCCGGATATGTTGTAATAAAAAATTTTGAGATAAAAAAAGATAAAAACTATTCAGATGAAGAGTTAGTTGCTATAAGCACTGGAAAAGGATCTGGAATTGTTGATGGAAAAATTACCTTCTCATGGTATGCCTTTAAAGATAAAAAAACACCTTTGAAAGATTCAAACAAAACAACAAAATAAGATAAAAACTAAGATGAATCTAAAAAAAGCTATCAAAATCATATTCACTATCGCGATAATGCTTGATAGTGCTTACGCGCAAGAGCCAAACCCTGAAGCGCAAGAGTCAATATTAAAAACCAACACTGACACAACCGAAGGCTCTAAAAAAACAGAAGATTCTAAAAATAGCTCCTTGCTAGAAAAAGCTAAAAATGGACTGGCAGAAACTTTGCTTGGAAAAGATAAACCAAACTCACTTATGTTTGATGATCAAGAATATGACAATCTTCAAAGCGCGGTCGAGTCGTTAAAAAATAATGAAGTCTATGTGCCAGAAGGCTCTGATGCTAACGAGATATTAACAGAAGAAGGTAAGAAAAAAGCAGAAGAAGCAGAAGCCCTCAAAAAAGCTAAGGAAGCAGAAAATCAAGAAAATGAAAAATCTTACATTTATCTTGCTTCAATAATCCATTTTAACTCCAAAGATTGGATTATTTGGATTAATGATAAAAAAATAACTTCCAAAACCAACGACGCTACAAAAGAGCTTTATGTTAAAAAAATAAGCAAAAGTGATGTTTCTATCTTGTGGAAACTGAGCTTGAGTAAATGGAAGATCATTTCAGGGAAAAAAGAAGAATTCGCTCCAAAAACCAATAGCGAAAATCAAATCGAAATTCATTTTGATTTAAAACCAAACCAAACCTTCATATTAAGTTCTGGCAAGGTTGTTGAAGGAAAAGCGTTAATAAACCTCCAGAAAAAAAAGGATGAAATTGAAAAAACCTCACCTCCAAAACCCTAGAATAAAATTTAGCCGAGCTGAAAAAATCTTTAGTTATTTTCTATAACTGGTTTTGCGTCACTTGATTTTCTCTGCTGGAATTTACAGCTTCAACATGCGACTTTTTTCCTTCTCGTTTATTTGTTGAAGCTGGTCTTGATTCGATCAAGTTGCTCCAATTCTGAGAACCATGATCTCCTGAATCTACATTAATTTCTTCCGACTCTAAAACATCGCCTTTTTCTTTTTTATCTTTTTTCTTATCTCTCTTTTTCTCTTTCGCCTCCTCGGCTCTCTTTTCTTTTTCCTCATCTTTTTTAGAAAAATGATCAACAACAGCTCCTATTCCCGCCATTGCGCCAAAAACAGCTCTTGGCGCGGTCCAAACGTCTTCTTTGTTTTTTTCGAGGCTTTTTACATCCATTTTGATAACACCACCAGTCACCCACTGCAAAAACTGCATCCAAAGAGGTCTTGTATCCGCTGTTTTAAAAATATCTTTTAAATTACTTTTAAACCAATCTAAAGCCTCATCGTTAAGCTTTCCAACCCTACGCTTAAAACCGTCCCAAAGAGATTCTTTTGCCATGTTTTATCTTCCTATGTTTCCCTTATTTCCTATTTCTGGATTAGCGGCTAAGGCTTCTAGAGTCGGAACTTCTTTATCAACATTTTTAGGATCAACATTTTTATTTTCTAATAATCCACCCACAAGACTTCGTGCCGCATCTTTTGCTGCTATATTTCTCGAAAAATTATTTGCCATTTCTGCAAGTTCTGGATTTTTCCCCGCAGCTTTACCAAGAACTTCGTTCCATCCTTTTATTAGATCTTGATCTTTAGTATTAGCCACGAGATCCGAGGCTTTTCCCAGCAACTCTTTTTCTTTCGTTTCATCTCCATTAGCCTTTGCTTTGATGCCATTTAAAAGCTTAACTACGGCCGCAATCTCCTTTTCTTCTTCTGTTAATTCGGAACCCTTTCCTTTATCAACACTTTCTTTCTGACTTTCTACTTTTGGAACCGATACCTGTTCAGGATCTTTTTTTATAGCGCTATGTATAGGATTAGTGACTTCTGAGTTCTCGACAGTTTCGGCTTGCGAAACTTGATTAACTTCTACTTCACCACCTTCTTTAGCACCTTTTTCCCCAGAAGAGCTTTTGAAAGAATTTTTGATTTTTGTAAAAACATTTTCCGTCTGATTTTGGTTCTGATCTACTAATCCTTCAACAGTAGTATTTTTCTTTGATGGATCAACTTTGCTAGGATCTCCTTGATAATCATGCTTTCCTGGAAAAAAACTTTTAACCCAACTTGAAAAACCTTTAAGCGAATTTTGGAAATTATCCCAAAATCCTAGCTTTTCTTCGCCATTCTCGCTTTTTTCGGTATCACCGCTTCGATTGTTTTCATTTTTATCTTCAAAAACTTTGCTACTAACATCTTCTATGTTTTTAAGCAAAGGTTGATTTTCTACTACATCAATTCCAAGCGCTTGGTTAACATACGCAATATTTCCTAATAAACCTTTTGGCATAAAACTAAAAATAGGTTGAGATAAGTGTCGTGCATTATTCTAAAATCAGAAAACCCTCGCAGTTTCAAACAGTCAAACAAATTTTAGCATTGAATTTAAGAATGGTTTTTAAATCATCGGCACTTTCCCGCACAATTTACATTCAAATCTACATTAAAAAACATGGCAAAAACTCTTTACGACAAAATCTGGGACTTACATTTGGTTGCCAGCGACTCTTCTTCTAGCGCGATTTATGTTGATCGCCAGCTCATTCACGAAGTCACTTCGCCACAAGCTTTTGAAGGTTTAAGAATTTCTGGCAGAAAACCGCGTCGTCCTGAAGCACACTTGGCTGTTGCCGATCACAATGTTCCAACCACAACTGCCGACAGAGGAAATGGCACGAAAGGAATTAAAGACGAAACTTCGCGCATTCAAGTTGAAACTCTTGAGGCCAACTGTCGCGAATTTGGCATTAAATATTTTGATTTAGACGACAAAAAACAAGGCGTGGTTCACATTGTTGGCCCAGAACAAGGCTTAACTCAACCCGGAATGGTCATTGTTTGCGGCGATTCTCACACTTCAACTCACGGCGCATTTGGCGCACTTGCTTTTGGAATTGGCACTTCTGAAGTTGAACATGTTTTGGCAACACAAACTTTAATTCAAAGCCCAGCTAAAAACTTTTTGGTGAAAGTTGATGGGAAACTTGGAAAAGGCGTTACGGCAAAAGACATTACTTTGGCGGTAATTGGTAAAATTGGCACTGCTGGCGCAACTGGCTGCGTGATTGAATATGCTGGTGAAGCGATCAAATCACTTTCCATGGAAGGACGCATGACCGTTTGCAACATGTCAATTGAAGCTGGCGCGCGCGCTGGATTAATTGCTCCCGACGAAACAACTTACGCTTATTTAAAAGGTCGTCCAATGGCACCAAAAGGTGAAAATTGGGAAAAAGCTGTTAAATATTGGCAATCTTTAGCTTCAGATTCTGGCGCAAAATATGACAAAGAACTGCACTTAAAAGCAGAAGAAATTGCGCCACAAGTTACTTGGGGAACAAGCCCGGAAGACGCTTTGCCAATTAGCGACAAAATTCCTTCTCCAGAAAGTTTTGCCGACAAAGGCAAGCAAGAAGCGGTAAAAAGATCACTAGATTACATGGGATTAAAAGCTGGAACTCCGCTTGAAGAAATTTCTATCGATAAAGTTTTTATTGGATCTTGCACCAATGGACGCATCGAAGATTTTCGCGCTGCTGCTGAAATTCTTAAAGGCAAAAAAATTGCTAAAAACATCAAATTGGCAATGGCGGTTCCTGGATCTGGTTTAGTTAAAGAACAAGCTGAAGCCGAAGGTTTGCACGAAATTTTCAAAGCCGCTGGTTTTGAATGGCGCGAACCCGGATGTTCAATGTGTTTAGCAATGAATTCTGATAAGTTAGAATTTGGCGAAAGATGTGCTTCAACTTCAAATCGCAACTTTGAAGGTCGTCAAGGTCGCGGCGGACGCACTCACCTTTTAAGTCCAGCCATGGCCGCTGCCGCTGCAGTTGCTGGGCATTTAACTGATGTTAGAAAGCAAATCTAACTAATGTTTTCATTTCATTTTCGACACGAACCAACAGCTCGATCTCACGATTCTCAAGGTGGATTTTCTCCGCTTTCATTAAAGAAAATTCCTGACGATCATGAATTTTGCTGGAACGCCGGATTGATTAAAGATTTTGCCGCAATTTTTACAGCAATTTTCTTCTCGGCAATTGGCTACGGAATATTAATGGTGATGATTGCCTTAAAGCTCGAAGCTCACGTTAAAAATGAAATTTTAATGTCAATTTCAACCGTCACGCAAATTGGTGCCGGCGTTATTTTCTCGCGCTTTTTGCCATCAATGGGTCGTAAAACGGGCATGATTAACAGCGTTTATTTCGGCTCAATTCTTTCGGCAATTTGTTCTGTTTTGCTTTATTGGTATTTTGGATATTTTGTTTGGCTGATCTTAATTTTTTGCATAGGAACTTCATTTTTTATCTGCGGCGTGACGCGCAATACAATTATGATTGACTTGGCTCCAACACATATTCGCGCCACAATAATTTCTCTTGGCACAATGTTAGTTGCCATTGGAAATGCTCTTGGGCCAATTATTTTAAGTCTTTTTAAAACTCACGACAGCATTTTTTCTTTTTTACTCGCGAGTTTGTTTTTTTTAATTTCAATCGCGCCACTAGAAAGGCTCAGAAAAGTTGACAGCAATGTTCGCGAAGAAAAAGCCATTAGCATTTGGCGCTACATTAAAAACTCACCAAAAATTATGTTTGCGGCTTTTTCTGTAAGCTATGCCATGTCTGCCTCAAGCGCGTTTTTAATTATTTATGGAATAAAAATTGGCATGTTAAAAGACGAAGCTTCTTTGCTTCTTTCTGTTCTGCTTTTTGGCACTATTTTTTATATTCCGCTTGGATATTTAGCGAATATTCTCAATCGCAGATTTATGATGATAACCTCTGCAACCCTTGCATTAATTTGCTCTCACGCCTTATTTATAAATCAAAATCATAACGCCATTCCAATTCTTTTATTTCTACTTTTCGGCGCACTTGCTGGCGTAAAACTTCCTGCTGTTTTGTTGATTAACGAAAAATATAAATCAACTCAACGACTCGCCGTAAATAGTGCATTTGCAAGATTTAGTTTAATTGGAAATATTTGCGGATTATTCACAACCGGAGCTTTGATGAAAGCTTTTGGCCCAAACAGTTTATGGCTTTCTTTAGCTTTAATTTTGTCGTTTTTCCTGCTTTTTTGTTGCGCAAATTACGCTCAAAAAATTTTCAGAGGTGAATTTAAAGCTGAAAATTTTTCAATTTTTAATAAACATTTAAACGAACAAATTCCGGATGCCTAAATCTAAGTGCCCAATCAAATTTTTAAAAAAAATTTTCGGCTGCAAAAATAATCCCAAAGTTGCCTGCGTAAATTTACGCGGAGTTATTGGTCAAGATTCTAAAATTTCTTCTGCTCTTAATTTTGAAAATCTTGCCCCAATTTTAAAACGCGCTTTCGAATCTAAAGACCTTAAAGCCGTTGCTCTTGCAATCAATTCTCCCGGCGGTTCGCCAGTTCAATCAGAATTAATTTATAACTACATTCGCGAACTTTCTGACGAGAAAAAAATTCCCGTTTACACTTTTGCCCAAGATGTTGCTGCTTCTGGCGGATATTGGTTATTACTTTCTGGTGACGAAATTTACGCGCACAATT
>CAYVKI010000003.1:23571-49861 GCA_964452075.1 uncultured Rhizobium sp. | reverse complement strand
CCAAAACCGCATCTTTTTTGTAATCAACTTTAACATTAGCGCATCTAATTAACATTTCATCCGTCCCTTCTAAAGCTTCAACCGCAATGATTTGCTTTTGTGCAATCACCAAAGATTGACCAACGTCAAAAGCAGAAAAGTTTTTGATCGCCTTCACTCCAAGCGCAATATCTTCAAGGTTTTCTTTGCTTGGTTGTTTTTTACTTAATGTTGATTTTGTTGAAATTACGCAATCTAGCAATTCGTCAATTCGCAGAAATTTTAAACCTTGTTTTTCAAGAAATTTAATCACCGTTTTAAGAACCGCATCGTCGCCTAAAATTTTATTAGCCAAAATTTTGGCGAGCAAAATTGCACCAGTTTTATCAACTTTAAGAGAAGAGAAATTTGGTTTTGTCACACCGCCAATAAAAACTAAATTCTGAATTTTTTTGTCGCGTAGAATTTTTAGAAATTTTTCCACTTCGCCGTAGCCAACTTTTGTTGGGCTGAACTCAGAGTAATCAATTTCATAACCTTCACCTTCAAGCAAAAAAACAATGAATTCGCGCCTTTTTTTTTGACAATCTTCAATTAAAATTTTTGGCAAATTTCCGCGTCCAGCAAAAATCGCAATTGGCTCTGAATTATCCCGCATGATTTAAACTTGCGCCTCCGTCAATGAATAAAATTTGACCCGTCACAAAATTATTTGTTAGCAAAAACTCAACTGCCTGAAGAATGTTTTTAGCTTCGCCTTTTGTTTGTAGCGGAATTTTTTTAACAAAACTTTGTGCATTAGAATTATCAATTGGCTCTAAGATAAATCCGGGAGCAATGCCATTAACTCTAATTTGCGGAGCTAATTCTAACGACAACATTTTGGTAAATTCTGCCAAAGTTTTTTTGCTCAACAAGTAGTAAAAATAATTAGTGTCGAAGCGCGCGATGTTTTTGTCGGTCAGATTAATGATTTGCGCATTTTTAATGTTTTTTTCCGCAATATTTTTGGCAAATTCTTTGCTTAAAATCAGTGGCGAAATTAGATGCGTGTTTAGGTTATTCATCATCTCAGAATCTGGCGCAGTAAGAAATTTTGATTTGTTAAAAATCGAAGCATTATTCACCAGCAAATTGCAATGCGGAAATTTTTTTAATACTTCTTTCGCCAATTTTTTGGTTTGATTTATCTCAAACAAATCACAGGCAAAAACCTCACATTTCACTTGATGATTTTTGCGAATTTTTTGCGCCAAAGTTTCCGCTTCTTTTGCTGAGTTTTTGTAGGTAATCGCAATGTCATAACCTTTTTTGGCAAGATTTAGAGCAATTTCACGCCCTATTCTTTTTGCACCGCCCGTAATTAATGCTGCACCAATTTTGTTAGTTTTGTTGCTCATTTTCTTTGCTTCTGTGTTCAAGAATTTTTTGATGAAGCGCGCGCAGAACATCTTCAGTTCCTTCGGTTGTCGCTGCAGAAATTGCAGAAACTTGCGGTTTGGCAACACCTTGTTTTTTTAAGAAAGTTTTTAATTTGGTGATTTTTTTCTTAACTTCAGCAGCGTCCAAAAGGTCAATTTTGTTAAGCGCGACAACTTCTGGCTTTTCTAAAAGTTCTGGAGAATAGCCAGCAAGCTCTTCGCGAATCACGCGGTAATTTTCAACCACATCTTCCGCAGAACCGTCAATTAAGTGCAAAAGCACTCCGCAACGTTCAATATGTTTTAAAAAACGATCTCCAAGACCTTTTCCTTCTGACGCACCTTGAATTAAACCCGGAATATCTGCCAAAACAAATTCATGTCCGTCAACGTAAACCACGCCGAGTTGTGGACGCAAAGTTGTGAAAGGGTAATCAGCAATTTTTGGTTTTGCGCGAGTTGTTGCCGCGAGAAATGTTGATTTTCCTGCGTTTGGCATTCCCAACAAACCAGCATCAGAGAGAAGTTTTAGTTTTAAAATCACCCAAATACTTTGCCCTTCTTCGCCTTTCTGAGCAAATGTTGGAGCGCGATTTATTGAGCTTTTAAAATTAGAGTTTCCAAGACCGCCACGACCGCCCTTAGCTACAACAACTGTTTCGCCGTCATTCATTAAATCGAACAGCATTTCGCCAGTTTCTTCAGAAAAAACCTGAGTTCCAACTGGAACTTTCAGAACTAGATCTTGCCCCGAAGTTCCATTTTTATTCGCACCTTTTCCGCCAATACCGCTTTTTGCGATAAAGCTTTGTCTGAAACGAAAATCGATCAAAGTGTTTAGATCTTTTACGCATTCAAGAATAATGCTGCCGCCTCTTCCGCCATCTCCGCCATCAGGCCCGCCGCGCGGAATAAATTTTTCACGACGAAAACTTGAAGCTCCATTACCACCATTTCCCGCTGTTAAAAAAACCCGCGCTTCATCAATAAATTGCATTAGTTACTCGCTAAAATAAATTGTTCTTCTTCGATCACTTTTCCACCAGCTTCACGCACCAAAAGCAAAAATGGCTTGGTTAATTCAGAATTTTTAGTGCTAAATAAAACCGATTCTAAGCGCGCAGATGCTAAATAGGCCAACTCAAGAGTTTTGCAGCCGTAAGAGCGAACTGAAATTCTTTTGTCCGCCATTTTGTCAGAAATGAGTTTTTGATCATCACTCGCAACTAATAAAGTTTCGCTTCCCAATCTTTTTGAAACCCGAATGCGTCGGCTGCTCATGTAAGCACCATAGCCTTTTTCGCAGTAGTAAACTTCGCCACCAAAAATTTTGCTGATTGCAACTGAAATTGACTCTCTTTTTCCGGTCGCAATGTCGAAATGCTCAAGAGCAACAGCGATTGTGAAATCTGGGTTTGAGCGCGCAAAATTGTCAAAACCATCAATTGCAAAAATCACAAAAGAATATTCAGCATTTTTATCTTTAATAAGTTTTTGACCATCTGAAAAAATCAGATTGTAGTCTGGTCGAAATTTGAGAAGATCATCCACCAAAACTTGTTTAACTCGAGCGTAGCAAGCATTTGCATATTTATTTGCCGAGGCAGGATTTGCCTGCAAATGCTCTAATTCGTTGAAGTCACGCGACATGTGTGCCGCGGCTTTTTCAATTGCTTTAATGATGACGTTTAAATTTGCACTATATCGCATTAGTATTTTCTGGTTTGAAAGTTAAGATTAAGTTCGGGAGTTTGTGCCGTCACTCTGACGGGCTTGGTTGAGAATTCCAGTTTATTTTCTTTGAAGTTGAAATTTACCAAACTGTGCGCGTGAAAATCTTGGTCGTTACGCTCTTTAAAATCTGATCTGTAGTGCGCGCCACGGCTTTCGCGACGATTTAGAGCTGAAAAATTTGCCGCTAAAGAATTTAATAAAAGGCTTTTTAATTCAAAATAAGCCACGAGTTCTTCGTTCCAGATTAAACTTTTATTGCTGATTTTATAGTTTTTGAATTTCTGGAAAATTTCGTTGGTTTTTTCTAAGCCAATTTTGAGCAAAGATTCTTCACGAAACACTCCAAGATTTTTTTCATTATTTTCTTGGAGTTCTTTTTTAAGTTGAGGTAAGGTAAAGCTTGAGTTTGAAGCAAATTGAACCCCGTCATTCGACGGGGTGACAAATGATGAGAGTGGGGTGACAAAACTCTCGCCGCTGGTCGAGCTTGTCGAGACCCCGTTCTGGACAAATTCCCTTATTCTTGTCACCCCGTCGAATGACGGGGCCTGCTTTTCTGACGCAAAAATATTTTTTAAATTTTCAATTTTTTTTACCGCAAGTTTTTCAGCAAAATTTTCTTGTTTTTCACCGCTTTTTTGCGCCGCTTTCTCGCCAGCAATTTTTCCAAAAACAATCAGGTCAAGAAGCGAATTACAGCCCAAACGATTAGCTCCATGAACTGAAACACAAGCCGCTTCGCCAACTGCCATCAATCCTTTGATTTCGAATTCTCCATTCAACACAACGCAATCAAGATTAGTAGGAATTCCGCCCATCGAATAATGCGCCGATGGCGCGACGGGAATTAGATCTTTTTTCACATCAATTTGCAGGAAATTTTTAACTAACTCTACAACTCCTGGAAGTTTGTTTTTTAAAACTTCTTCATTTAAGTGACGTAAATCAAGATGCAGAAAATTTTTGTCTTTTCCAATTCCACGACCCTCATAAATTTCTGATGCCATTGCTTGAGAAATAACATCACGCGACGCCAGCTCCATCATTTTTGGCGCGTATTTTTGCATAAAACGCTCGCCGTCAGAATTTAATAAATATCCGCCCTCGCCTCTAGCTGCCTCGGTGATTAAAAAACCGCAACCAAAAATTCCCGTTGGATGAAATTGCACAAATTCCATATCTTGCAAAGGAAGACCAGCTTCGAAAACCAGTGAAGATCCATCGCCACTGCAAATTAAAGATGAAGTGGTATTGCGGTAAATTTGGCTATAACCTCCCGTTGCTAGAATTAGGTTTTTGCTTTCAAAAATTTTTAATTCTCCAGCGTTCAAATCGATTGCCAAGCAGCCATGACATTCGTTTTTTTCAGACATTAATAAATCGCTAACAAAAAATTCAGAAAAGAATTTTATGCCAATTTTTAATGCTTGCTCATAAAGCGTATGCAAAATTGTGTGACCAGTTTTATCTTTAGAATAGCAAGCACGATAGGCTAGTTCACCCTTGCCAAAATTATCAGTTTGTGCGCCATAAGCACGTTGAGCTATTTTGCTATTTTTATCACGCGAAAAAACCACGCCAGCATGTTCGAGATTTAAAATCGCAGCTTCAGCTTCTTTGCAAAGCAATTCAACAGCGTCAGCGTCAGCTAAATAATCAGCACCTTTTAAAGTATCGTAGGCATGCCATTTCCAATTATCTTCTTTTACATTACCTAACGCAGCATTAATTCCACCTTTGGCTGCAACCGTGTGGCTGTTGGTTGGAATAACCTTGCTAATTACGGCAACGTTTTTAACGCCAGAATTAATTGCCGAAATGGCCGCCATTAATCCAGCACCTCCCGAACCAACTATTACAACATCAAACTGACTTTGCGTAACTTGAAAATTCACTTCAAAAGACAAATTAAGAATTAAGACACCGTCGCGTAAACCAACTTTTTTTAAAAAGTTTTTGCGATTCTGATTTTTGACAAATCTTTTTTTCAAAAAATATTTACACATTGCGGACTGATTTTTTCTACTCAAAAATTTCATTCAAAGATAAAATCTTGCCAAAATATTTTTTGCTAACTAAATCCATCGCATAAATTCAAAACATCCTAAATATTTTTCTCCTAAAAATGGCTCAAAAAAGAAGAGTTGTCGTTACTGGCATTGGCGCTGTTACGCCCCTTTCATCAAATGCTGAAAGCACTTGGAAAAAACTCCTTAATTCAGAATCAGGAATTGGTAATATTAGCCTTTTCGACACAACTGATTGCCCGTGCAAAATTGCTGGCGAAGTTAATTATGCAAAAGAAGGCGACACTAATCCCGACCTTTTTTACATCGACAAATTCATTGATCCAAAAGAACAAAGAAAAATGGATCGTTTCATTCATTTTGCAGTTGCCGCCGCTGATCAAGCGGTTGCTGATTCTGGCTGGAAAGCTGAAACCGAAGAACAAAAATATCGCACCGGCATCATGATGGGTTCTGGAATTGGCGGGCTTCCAGCAATTGAAAAAACCACAGTTGGTGTTAGAGAAAGAGGCGTTAAAAAAATTACTCCATTTTTCATTCCATCAAGCTTGATTAACTTAGCTTCTGGACAAATTTCAATTAAACACGGTTTTATGGGTCCAAACCACGCAGTTGTCACAGCTTGCGCTTCTGGTTCTCATGCAATTGGCGATTCTGCGCGCATGATCGAATATGGTGACGTTGACGTAATGGTTGCAGGCGGAGCTGAAGCGGCAATTTGCGAAGTTGGAGTTGGTGGATTTGCCGCACTTCGCGCGCTTTCAACCGCCTTTAACGACAATCCAACTGCTGGATCTCGCCCTTGGGACAAAGATCGCGATGGCTTTGTGATGGGCGAAGGTGCTGGCGTTGTTGTTTTAGAAGAATATGAACATGCCAAAAAACGCGGCGCAAAAATTTATGCCGAAGTCGTTGGTTATGGAATGTCTGGTGACGCTTATCACATCACCGCCCCTGAAAGCACAGGTCGCGGCTCAACTTATGCAATGAAATTAGCACTACAACATGCGGGTTTAAATCCCGATGCAATTGACTACATCAACGCCCACGGCACTTCAACTCCACTCGGAGATGAAATCGAGGTAAATTCTGTTAAAAAAATATTTGGGGATCACGCTTATAAGCTATCAATGTCTTCAACAAAATCAGCAACCGGACATCTTCTTGGTGCGGCAGGCGCGATTGAAGCAATATTTTCTATTCTAGCCATTCGTGATAATGTTGCTCCACCAACATTAAATTTAGAAAATCCATCCGAAGGCTGTGATATTGATCTTGTTGCCAAAACAGCAAAACAAAGAAAAATTGATACCATTATGTCAAATTCGTTTGGATTTGGCGGAACTAATGCCTGTTTAGTTTTAAAACGCATCTAAATGAAAAAACGCCTTTTTGCAATTTGCGCCAGCTTTTCTGTTGCGGTTTTTTGTTACTTGTTTTTGCTACTTAGCATGATCATGTATTTCAACGCTCCAAACAGTTATCACCGCGAAGATAAACGCTTCATAATTGACAATGGAATGACTCTTCGTCAAGTGGTTGAAAAACTTCATAGTGAGAAAATTGTAAAAAATCCAACCGCGTTTTTATACATTTCACAGTTAATAAAAGGCATCGATCCAAAAGTGCGCTATGGGGAATATTTTTTCGAGAAAAATACCTCTTACTACAAAATTCTACACAAGCTCACAAAAGGTAATATTTTCTTTAGAAAATTAACCATCGCAGAAGGTCTTTCTAGCGATAGCGCGCTGAAATCAATCAATGCTGCGAATGGTTTAATCGGGCAAATTCCAGAACGAATTAAAGAAGGAAGTCTTTTGCCAGAAACATATTTTTATTCTTACAACGACACAAAAGTTGCGATTGTTAAGCGCATGCAAGATGCTATGCAAAAAGCAATTGACGAACTTTGGGAAACTCGCGACATGACAATTCCGGTTAAAACGAAAGAACAAGCAATTATTTTAGCTTCAATCGTTGAGAAAGAAACTGGCATTGCGGAAGAACGTCCGAAAGTTGCCTCTGTTTTTGTCAATCGTTTGCGCAAGGGCATGAAACTACAATCTGACCCAACAATTATTTACTCATTTACCCTCGGAAATAAATCTTTAGAACGACCAATCAAAGTTAGCGACATAAGAAATAATTCTCCTTTCAACACTTACCATGTTTTTGGGCTTCCTCCAGCTCCAATTTGCAATCCAGGATTAGCTTCTATTAAAGCGGTTTTGAATCCGATTAAAACTGACCTAATTTTCTTTGTTGCTAGCGGACGCGGAGATCACGTATTTTCTTCTACATTACAAGAACACAATGCCAATGTCGCTAATTATCGCAACTTAATGCAGGAAAAGCAGCAAAAAGCCCTAAATAACCCAAGCTCTACAGAAGAATAAATTATTCTTTGCGAGAGTTTACACTTTAAGAAGCGCGTCCAATCAGCTTTCAAATAAACTCAAATGACGCAGGTCAATTTACAACAAGAGGCTTCTAACCCCAAAAACTCAGCTTGGGTTTTTGCATCTGCTGGCTCTGGAAAAACAAAAATTCTCACTGATCGTGTATTAAGATTGCTTCTTGAAGACGTTTCTCCCGGAAAAATTCTTTGCCTAACTTTCACCAAAGTTGCCGCAGCAGAAATGCAACATCGAATTAACTCAGAATTATCAGAATGGATTTTGTGTAGTGATGAAAAACTGATAGAAAAGTTAACCAACATGATTGGTCGAAATCCAACTTCGCTAGAACTAAAAAAATCTCGAACACTTTTTGTTAGAATTCTCGACAATGAATCGAAAATCAAAGTTCAAACCATTCACTCATTCTGCCAAAGTTTAATAAAAATTTGTCCATTCGAAGCTGGAATTAGCCCCGCTTTTGAAATTATTGAAAAAGAGCGCGAAGGTTTATTTCTACAACAAGCTAAAAAAGAAGTTTTAAAAAAAGCCTTAGAAAATACAGAACTTGGAACCTTAATTAAAAAAATAAACACCCAATTAAACGAAGAAAGCTTTTCACAATTAATTGGTAAAATGCTTGGTTTCAAAGAGCAGATTAACCTTTTGAAGCAAGATTTTTTTGGAATTGAAAATTTGATTGATGAAATTTTTAAAAATTTTTCACTATCAAAATCTCAAACAGAATCAGAAATTTTTTCAGAATTTTTAAACAAATTAGATCGCTCAAAAGCCTCTAAATCATTGATAAAATTGGAATCCGGAACTTCTAAAATAAACATTGAAGTCGCTACAAAAATTAAAAAATTTATTGCACAGCCAACTATTGCGGGTTTTGAAAATTACAAATCAGCCTTTTTTACTGAAAAAAACGATGCGAGAAAAATTCATGGTGCCGCCGCGCAAGATCAAGAAGTCATTGGTTTCTTAGAAGAAAATCGCGAAATAATTCTGAATTTTTCCGACAAAATAAATTCATTAAAAATCGCTCAAAATACCGCAGCTTTACTAAAAATTACTGACACAATTCTGGCGAATTATTCACTTTTAAAAAGGCAAAATTCTCTTCTCGATTATAATGATTTGATTGTTGAAACCAATAAAATGCTTTCAAATCCTGATTATATGGATTGGGTAAAATTAAAAATGGACGGTAGTTTTGACCATATTTTAATCGACGAATCGCAAGATACTAATCACCAACAATGGAATATTATTAAAGCTTTAAGCGAAGATTTTTTTTCGGGCGAAGGTGCTTCCAGCAAAAGTCGCAGCATTTTTATTGTTGGCGACGAAAAGCAATCTATTTACGGATTTCAAGGCGCTGATCCAAATATTAGTAGAGATATTTTTAACTTTTTTAAAAATCGTCTTGGCGATAATTTAAAAAAAATCGAACTAAATAACTCTTTCCGCTCCGCCAAAAAAATATTACAAGCTGTTGATGAAGTTTTCTCTGACGAAAAAAGAAGTGCGGCAATTAGCAAAATATCACCTTTTTCTGCTCACCAAGCAATTCGTGACAATGTTGGAAAAGTAGAAATTTGGCCACAACTTCAAAAAGCCAAAATCGAAAAAAAAGAAAAAACCTACGAATGGCAAATTGATTTCGACAAAGAAAAACCGCCAACCGAAGCGGAAGTTTTGGCAGAAATTATTGCCCGAAAAATAAGGTTTCGCGTTGAAAGCAAAAATGCCAAATATGGCGATTTTATGATATTGCTACGCACTCGAACCAACGGATTTGACAAAGCTTTGGTAAAATATTTTCATCAATATGAAATTCCTTTTACCTCGGTCAGCAAAGTTAAATTTAGCGATAATTTGCTGATTCAAGATCTTTTAAGTGCGGCAAAATTTGTGAATTTGCCGCAAGATGATTTGAATTTGGCAAGTCTTTTAAAATCACCAATATTTGAAGTTTTAGAAGATGATTTATTAGAAATTTGTCTGAAGAAAAATTCTGACGAATCTTCTATTTTAAAGGCTTTAGAAAGTTTACCGAAATTCTCCCAACTCAAAAATGATTTGGATAATTTAATCGCCAAATCAAAAACTCTTAACTGTTTTGAATTTTTTTATTTTCTACTCAACGAGAAAAATTGTCAGCAAAAATTCATTGCCGAATTTGGTTTAGAAAGCCTGACCTTGATGGATAATTTTCTTTTAAGCGTTGGCGATTTTTCACAAAATTTTTCGCCGCATTTGCAAATTTTTTTAGATTTTGTTGAAAAAATTAATCCAGAAATTTCTTTATCTTCCGACAACCAAAATCACGTAAAAATTAGCACAATTCACTCCGCTAAAGGTTTGCAAGCACCTATCGTTATAATTCCAGACTGCGCTTACAATCTTTATCAATTACCGAGTTTTAAAGAAGAAGTTTTATGGACCGAATTCAAATCTGGGTTTAAAGAAACAAAAATTCCAATTTGGTGTCGCAAGAAAAATGAAGAAAATAAAATCGTTGAAAATCAACGCCAAATAAAATCAAAAGAAACCGAAGATGAATATTTGCGACTTCTTTATGTGGCAATGACTCGCGCCGAAAACGAACTTTATATCGGCGGATTTGGCAATTCAAAAGACCAAAAATCTTGGTACGAAATTATCAAAAGTTCTGTTTCATGCGCCGAATTTATAAGTGAAGAAGAGTTTTTAAAACCAATTGAAATCAAGACTCTTTCTGATCTTGAAAAAAGCGAAATAGCTCAAGAATTAAAACCAAAAATCTTACCTGAATTGCCGAAATCTAAACGCCAGAATCAAATTGATAAATCACAAATCAAAGGTCGTTTAATTCATAAAATTTTGGAAGTGATCGGAAAAAATTATAACGAAGAAAAGGCTTGGTTGTTGCAAATAGCTGAAAAAATTATTGAAAAAGAAACGCTTCTTGATTTCGAAGAAAAGAAAAAAATTAGCAGCGAAATATCGCAATTTTTAACCTCAAAAGAATTTGAAAAACTTTTCTGCGGAAATGTGAATTGCGAAGTTGAAATTTCTGGAGAATCTGATGGCAAAAAAACTCTTAGCAGAATTGATCTTTTAATTGAGAGAGAAAATGAGGTTTTAATTATCGATTATAAATCAGACGAAATCTTGCCAAACAAAGTTCCGCAAGGCTACGTTGAACAATTAAACAATTATCAAAATTTGGTTAAAAACATTTACCCAAATCAAAAAATTAAGCTGGGAATTTTTTGGACTAAATTTTTGCAATTACAGATTCTTTAAACTTCTAATCGCAACATTTCTTCAAAACTTGGACGGCGACGAATTACGCTAAATTTATTACCATCAACCAAAACTTCTGGGATCATTGGGCGACAATTATATTCGTTAGACATTGACGATCCGTAAGCTCCAGCAGAACAAAACGCGATTAAATCTTCAGATTTTGGATTAATCAACTCGCGCGCTTGCGCTAAAATGTCAGTGCTTTCACAAACTGGACCAGCCAAATCGAAGGTAGATTTCGCGCCAGTTTTTTGAACAACTGGTAAAATTTCATGATAAGAACCGTAAAGTCCGGGACGCATTAAATCATTCATCGCTGCATCAATTATCACAAAATTTTTCACACCAGTTTCTTTCAAAAACAAAACCTTAGTCACCAATAACCCTGCATTTCCAACCATCGCCCTTCCTGGCGCAATTGTGACGGAAACGTCAAGACCTTCAATTGTTTCGGCAATTAATTTTGCGTAATCATTGAGCAAAAGCGTGTTTTCATTTTTATATAAAATGCCAATTCCACCGCCAAAATCGAGAGCGGAAATTTTGTGGCCATTTTTGCGCAAAATTAAGCAAAGTTCGCGCATTTTTTTAAACGCTAATTTGAAAGGTTCGATCGTGGTAATTTGCGAACCAATATGCATCGCAATGCCGTGAATTTCTAGGTTTGGCAATTTTGAAACTTGGGCATAAATTTCTTCAGCTTTTTCAATATCTACACCGAATTTATCGCCTTTGCGACCAGTGGAAATTTTGTCGTGAGTTTTGGCATCAACATTCGGATTTACACGCAGAGAAAATTTAGCTTTTTTACCTAATTTTCCCGCCACTTCATTGAGCAAAAATATTTCAGGAATTGATTCGACTGAAAATTCTTTCACACCATTTTCTAACGCAAATTCCATTTCTTCGCGCGTTTTTCCAACTCCCGCAAAAACAATTTTTTTGGGATTAACTTTCGCTTTTAAAGCACGAAAAACTTCACCAGCCGAAACCGCGTCAATTCCCGCTCCAAGTTCACTTAGAATTTTTACCAAATGAACGTTGAAGTTGGCTTTAATGGCGTAGCAGATTTTGTAATTAGAAATTTTCGCTTCTCTAAAAGCATCCGAAAAACCGTTAAAATTTTCGATTAAAGATTTGCGCGAATAGCAATAAAACGGCGTTCCAACTTCTTTGGCGATTTGCGAAATTGCAATATCTTCAACAAATAATTCGTTGTGATTTTTTGGGCTTTTGTAAGAGAGATGTTTCATTATTCTTCGTAGGTTGAATACATGTAAGAAGTGACAGAATCGAACTCTGCCGCACAAGAATCCACGCGTTTGTATGATGGATTTATTCCCAAAGCGCAGCGTTTTTCTCGAACTTCTTTTTCACTCAAACCAACTAATTTTGCCAAACGCTTATCGGCAAAACCCATGCGCTTTAAATTGAAAAAATCTTCGCGATTTTCTGGCAAGCCATTTTTTTTAATTTGTTCTTCGGTTTTGATAACCGCAAAAATCTGCTCTAAAAACCACGGATCATAGTTGGTAATTTGATTAATTTCTTCACAAGAAATTCCTTCGCGCATAGCTTGCGCGATCAACAAAATTCTGTTTGGAACAGCTAATTTTAATTTTTCTTTAATGATGTTTACGCGATCTTTTGGGTTTTCTGCCGCAATAATTACGTCATCAATTCCACTTAAATTTCCCTCCAAAGAACGCAAAGCTTTTTGAAAACTTTCAATAAATGAGCGACCAATTCCCATCACTTCGCCAACTGATTTCATTGAGCTAGAAAGCAAATTGTCGCTACCTTTAAATTTCTCAAAAGTGAATTTTGGAATTTTAGTGATAACATAATCAATGGTAGGTTCAAATGAGGCTGGAGTTGCACCACCTGTAATGTCATTTTTAATTTCATCGAGAGTGTAGCCAACTGCTAATTTTGCAGCAACTTTAGCAATTGGAAAACCAGTTGCTTTTGATGCTAAAGCTGAAGATCTAGAAACTCGCGGATTCATTTCAATAACCGTCATACGACCATCAGCAGGATTAACTGCGAATTGCACATTTGATCCACCAGTTTCAACGCCAATTTCGCGAAGCACAGCAATTGAAGCATTGCGCATGCGTTGATATTCTTTGTCTGTTAAAGTTAAAGCTGGCGCAACGGTGATTGAGTCACCTGTATGTACGCCCATTGGATCAACATTTTCAATCGAACAAATGATGATTGTGTTGTCGTTTTTGTCGCGAACAACTTCCATTTCATATTCTTTCCAACCAATGATTGACTCATCCACCAAAACTTCATTTGTTGGCGAAATTGTTAAACCATAAGCAATAATTTGACGATATTCTTCTTCAGTGTAAGCAACTCCACCACCCGCTCCACCCATTGTAAAAGAAGGGCGAATAATTGCCGGCAAGCCCACTTTTTTTAATGCTTCTTTTGCTTCTTCTAAATTGTGGACAATGGCATTTTTTGGAGTTTCAAGACCAATTTTATCCATTGCCTTTTGAAACAACATGCGATCTTCGGCTTTTTTAATCGCCTCAACTGAAGCACCGATTAGCTCAACATTATATTTTGCGAGAATGCCTTTTCTTTCTAAATCAAGTGCGCAGTTCAAAGCGGTTTGCCCGCCAACTGTTGGCAAAATGGCGTCGGGTTTTTCTTTTTTGATAATTTCTTCAACTATTTCAGCATTGATTGGCTCAATGTAAGTTCTATCTGCAACGTTAGGATCAGTCATGATCGTTGCAGGATTTGAGTTGATTAAAATAACGCGATAGCCCTCTTCTCTAAGTGCTTTGCATGCTTGAGTGCCCGAATAATCAAACTCGCAAGCTTGTCCGATAACAATTGGTCCAGCTCCAATAATGAGCACGGACTTAATATCTGTTCTTTTTGGCATGAGATTTTTAAGAAAAAGGATGTGAAAATTTTCTGACACATTTAAAAATCGCAACCATCAAAAGTCAATCAATGAGACTGTCACGTAAATCAGATTTTTCTAAGAAGTTTTTGCGACAGCCTCTCAATCAAGTTACTAAAAATAATGAATCAAAAACCAAAATCTAAACGCGGACAAACTAATCACAAAAAAATTCTGTCGCGCCTTATGGCTGTTCAGATTTTTTACCAATATTACTTTTTCAACAAAGAAAGAAAATTAGACGAAATTAAAAATGATTTGGTTGAAAATTATTTACTAGATTCAGAGCGCGAAACACAATCTTACCGCGACGAAATTGACGAAACTTTTTTAAACCTTTTGGTTTTAGGGGTTGAAACGCAGATAGAAAAAATTGACGAAGAAATTTCAAAGTTTTTAAAAGGCGATTGGAGCTTAGAAAAACTAGAAGATGTTTCTTTGCAAATTTTGCGCTTAGCAACTTTTGAGCTAAAATTTTTAATCGACGTTCCAGCGAAAGTTGTAATTGGCGAATATGTTGACATCGCCGCCAGTTTTTTTAGCGACAAACATCTAAGCTTTATCAACGCCACAATTGACGCTTTAGCCAAAAATTCGCGCCTTTCTGAATTTTCTCAATCTTAAAAAACATGACCAAAAAAATTACTATTGCCAAAGTCAATTCTGTTTTCGGAATTAAAGGTGAAATCAAGCTAATTGTCTATTCAGACAATCCTCAAAAAATTGAAAATTATTCTTTATTTAACGCCAAGGGTGAGAAAATAAAAATCACAATCTCTAATAAAGGTAAGTCTGCAATCGGCTCGTCTTCTGGTAATCCAATAATTATCGCTAAAGTTGAAGGAATTAACGACCGCAACGCTGCAGAACTTTTGCGTGGACAAGAATTTTTCGTCGCTCGCTCTGAACTTGAAGAGCTTGACGAAAATGAATTTTATTATTCCGATTTAATTGGAATGGACGTGATTGACATGAATTCCAAAAAAATCGGCAAAGTTACCAACGTGATGGAATTCGGCGCCGGCGGAATAATAGAAATTAATTTCAGCGAAAATAATTCTTCAAAAATCGACAACTTTCCTTTTAAAAACGACTTTTTTCCGGAAGTAAATTTGAAAGAAAATTTTATTCGTTTTAGCGCGCCCGAGATTCTGGAAATTAAAGGAGAAGAGGATTAGAAACGCTGTTTCGCCAATTACATTTAAAGAAAAAGTTATTCTTCTTGCGAATCAACTTCTTTTACCTTTCTTCTCAATAAGTTTTTTCTTAAGGCGTCTGACAGGTTTTTCTTTTTTTGTTTTTTGTTTTGCTGTTTTTTTTCAGTAACCGCTTTTTGAGAAGATGAATTATCTTTAGTTTTATTCATCTTCTGCAATCTCAAACTGCTTTAAATAAAGATTTGCGTAAGCCCCACCTTTATCCAACAACTCTTGGTGGGTTCCCTGCTCAACAATTTGTCCATTAGAAATTACAATAATTTTGTCAGCATGAATCACTGTCGAAAGCCTGTGAGCAATAACAACCGTTGTTCTGTTTTTGGTTAATTTAGCTAAAGCATCTTTGATTAATTTTTCTGAAATTGGATCAAGAGCTGAAGTTGCTTCGTCTAAAAGCAAAATTGGCGCGTCGTATAAAATCGCTCGCGCAATTGCAATTCTTTGACGTTGACCGCCTGAAAGACGAATTCCGTTTTGTCCAATGCGCGCATGATATTTTTCGGGCAATTCTTGAATAAACTCATCGGCTTCAGCCAAAGTTGCGGCTCTGATAATTTGTTCTTCAGTTGCATCTTCTTTGCCGTAGCGAATATTTTCTAGAATTGTGTCATCAAAAAGCATTACTTCTTGATTTACTACCGACATTGAATTGCGTAAAGATTTTAAAGTGAGGTCGCGAATATCGTGAGAATCAAGCTTAACTGAGCCTTCTTGAGGATCGTAAAAACGCAAAATCATGTTCATGATTGTTGATTTTCCGCCACCAGAATGTCCAACCAAAGCTACAGTTTTGCCAGCTTCAATTTTAAAACTAACGTTGTTTAAGGCTAATTTTTCGTCAACGTAGCTGAAATTAACATTTTCAAATTCAATTTCACCCCTAACCGCTGGAAGAGAAATGGCGTTTGGTTTGTCAACAATTGTTGGTTTTTCATCAAGAGTATTGTAAAGGCGACTCGCCGCAGCAAGACCCATTTGAACTCCAGAATTCATACCCGAAACAGATTTTAGTGGCTTATAAGCCATCATCATTGCTGCAAAAAATGAGAAAAAAGCACCGGGAGTTGTTTGCCCAGTAATTACTTGATGCCCGCCATACCAAATTACGGCAGCAATGCCGATGCCAGCCAAACTTTCAACAAAAGGAGATGCAACCAAGGAAATGCGCGAAATTTTTTTGCCCATCTTAAATATGCTTTCAACAATTTGCCCCATTCTTTTAACTTCAAAATCTTCGCAATGATAGGCTTTTACCAATTTTGAATATTGCAAAGTGTCGCTCATTTGTGAGTTAAATTTGCCAGCCATTTCTTGATTTTTAAATGACAAATTACGCAACCTTCTGCCTAATTTATAAATTGGATAACCAGCCAAAGGAAAGCCAATAAAAGCCACTAAAGCCAACTCAACACTTTGATGAAACATCACCGCAATGAGAGCTAAAAGAGTAAAAAGTTGTTTTACAAAGCCATTAACACAAGTGTTAATTACTCCAACAATTGCGCCAACTTCGTTTAAAACGCTTGCCATCATATCGCCAGAAGATCGGCTGTGAAGTTTGGAAATATCGGACTTAATAAAATGTGAATAAAGTCGAACGCGCAAATCTGCCGTGATTCTTAGCGACAAAATATTCATGGTTAACAACTGAAAGTAAGTGGAAAAACCTTTTACCACCGTTACCACCAAAACAACTATTGGAATAATAACCAAAGCTTGGGTGTTTTTTTCTACAAAAACTGAGTCTAAAGCTGGTTTGATTAACCAGGCATTTAAAGAAGTTGTTCCTGCAATTACCAACATTAAAGCAATTGAAACCATGAAAGTTTTCCAATTGGGAAAAATATATTCTTGAGTGATGCGTTTAGCTAAATACCAAGTGCTGCTGTAATTAATCGACTTTACTTCTTCTTGCGACATAAAATTAGGAATTTCGAATTAAGAATTATGAATTTAGTTTGTAAAAAACTGTATCAAACAAATAAAATAATTTCCAGTGCTCAATATTTTTCATACATTCAAAGAGTTATTTGCTCAAACGCTACAAGAAATTGCTCAAGAAAATCAACTTGAAATCTCAAGCGAAGATTTAAAACACTTCACAGTTGAGCCAACAAAAGAAATTTCTCATGGAGATTTGGCGTGCAACGTTGCAATGGTTGTTTCAAAAAAATTCTCTTCCGTTGAAAGCTTGAACAATCCAAGAAAACTTGCTCAAAAAATCATCGAAAAACTTACTCATGATGACATTGAAAAACTTGAAATTGCAGGCGCTGGCTTCATTAACATTTTTTTAAAAAACCAAATTTTTCATCAAATTATTCTTAGTCTTTTTTCTGAAGAAAAATTTCAATTTCCAAACCTTGGTCAGGGCGAAAAAATTAATTTAGAATATGCCTCACCGAACCCAACCGGTCCTATTCACGTTGGACACACTCGCGGCGCAATTTACGGAGATGTTTTGGCAACTCTTTTGCAAAAAGTTGGTTTTGATGTTTTAAAAGAATATTACATCAACGACGCTGGCAGCCAAATTACAACTCTTTTAAAATCAGCTTATTTGCGCTATTTGCAAGCTTGTGGTCAAGTTGTTGAAATTGGCGAAGGTCTTTATCCTGGAGTTTATTTAATTGAAGTTGGCGAGGCTTTAAAAACAAAATTCGGTGAAAGTTTAATTGCAAAAAGCGAAGAAGAAACATTGGCAGAAATTCGTGATTTTGTTGTGAATTCAATGATTGAAATGATTAAATCTGACTTACTCGCTCTTGGCATAAAGCATGACAGTTATTTTTCTGAAAAACAAAATTTACACGACACAAATCGTATTGCCGAAACCGTAGAAATTCTCGCAAAACAAGGTTTGATTTACGTTGGAAAATTAGAAGCTCCAAAAACTGAAAAAGGCGTTGGAGCTTTGCCCGAAGGATATGACGACCAAGAACAAACTTTGTTTCGCTCCACTCAATTTGGCGACGATCAAGATCGAGTTGTAAAAAAAGCCGACGGAAGTTTCACTTATTTTGCTGGCGACATGGCTTACGTTCGTAGTAAATTTGAACGCGGTGCCAAAACTTTCATCATGCCACTTGGCTTTGATCACTCTGGATATATCAAAAGACTTGCTGCCGCCGTAAAAGCTTTAACTGCAGATCAGGCGCAGTTAAAAGTTATTTTGTGCCAAATGGTAAAATTTGTTAAAAATGGCGAGCCGTTAAAAATGTCAAAACGCGCCGGAAATTTTATTACCGCCCGCGAAGTTATTGAAGAAGTTGGAGCTGACGCTTTGCGCTTCATAATGTTAACTCGTAAAAATGACGCGCCATTCGATTTCGATTTATCCAAAGTAATTGAGCAGTCAAAAGACAATCCAATTTTTTATGTGCAATATGCCCACGCTCGCTGCTGTTCGGTTTTGCGTAATTTAAAATCAGAAAATATTTCTATACCTCAAAAAATTGACGCCGAACTTTTGGCTCAACTTTCAGATAAGTCAGAAATTGATCTGATTAAAAAAATCGCCAATTTTCCAAGAATTATTGAAATGTCAGTTGCTGGTTTTGAGCCACATCGAATTGCTTTTTATCTGCAAGAAATCGCCGCAGAATTTCACTCACTTTGGAATAAGGGCAGCGAAAATCCCAAATTGAAGTTTATTGTTAAAGATGATTTGCAACTTACTTATGCCAGAATCTATTTGGTTTTGGCTACAAAAAAAATTATCGCCACAGGGTTAGAAATTTTTAATGTTAAACCTCTTGAGGAAATGAGATAATGGACGACTTCGGATATAAAAAAGACGAATCTCAAAGCAAATTCACCGAAATTTCAAAACGCGGTTTTCTGATTGGCGCAACTTTGTTTTCAATCGCCTGTTTTATTTACATAACCATTAACGCTTATTATTTTGTTTACCAAGACGATAAAAATGGCGACATTGAAGTTGTTAAAGCCGAAGAAGGTCCAATAAAAGTCATTGAAGAAAAGGTTGAAGAAGAAAATAAATCGCAAATTGATCGCACAATTTATGAAGATATTTTTGGCAACAAAGCTCATAAAAAAGAAACATCTAATCCAAAAATTCACGCAGCCCCTGCTCCAGCAATACCTCCAAAAATTGAGCCAGATCGCAGATTGGTTAAAGAAACTACCTCAATTGGAGAAGTAAAAAAAGAACAAAAAATTATTGTTTTTTCGGATAACAACAAAAAAGAAGATCCAAGCAAAGATTTGCTAACCAAAGCTAGTGGGAAAGAAAAATCAGAAACACCAAAAACAACACCAAAAAAATCTGAAAAAAGAACCATTCGAGTTCAACTTGCTGCAATGTCTTCAAAAAATACCGCTAATGAAAGCTGGGAAAAAGTTTCCAACCTTTATCCAAAATTATTTTCCAATCTTAAGCCATTTATTGAAGAAGCAAATCTTGGAAAAAGAGGAATGTTTTATCGCTTACAAGTTGGTAATTTTTTTAATCAGGTTGAAGCTGAAGAGTTTTGCAACAAATACGTAACTCAAGCCAAAAAAAGCCGCGGTGATTGCATTATTGTTGAGTAGAAATTTTGTAAAACTTTCTGATCTCGCCAACTATTGATTTATAATGATCTGGCTCCTGATATTTTGCCAAAATCCAATCATAAATTTCCAAATCATCTTCCTCTAAAAATCTGCTGAATAGTTCTAAATCCACGATGTTATTCAGATTAACTTTGGCAAATTCGCCAATCAAAAAATCAGTTTCTTTGCAACCACGATGAGTTGAGCGATATAAAATTTGTTTACGCAGAATTTCCATTTTTACCCAAAATTTTAAGTTGTAATTTTTTGATTAATTCTTGCGCAATCTTCTGTTCATAAGGCTTAGAAGCAACAGTTCCCCAAACTGGTTTTGGGAAAGATGCGTCATTTTCAAAACGCCCGATTACGTGAATATGAAGCTGCTTTACCACATTTCCAAGAGCTGCAATATTTAGCTTTTGCGCGAAAAATTCCTCTTTAAGAATTTGTCCTATTAAATTTATCTCCTTCAAAACTTCCACCTGTTCAGCAAAAGATAAATCGGTCAATTCAACCAAATCTGCTTTTTTAGGAACCAAAATTAACCAGAGATAATTAGAATCATTCATCAGAAGCAATTGCGAGATTTTTAAATCACACACAACAAAACTATCCTGCGACAATTTTGAATCGAGAATAAACATAAAATAGGATTTAAGATTTAGAAAATATGATTTAGGTTTTTCTTACAAAAACAGCTCAAAGTCTTTAAATAGTTTTTTATCCAGTGTTAAACAGTCTCTCCATACAAAACATAGTCTTAATCGATAAAACTCAAATTAATTTTGCCAAAGGGCTTTGTGTTTTAACTGGCGAAACCGGCTCTGGAAAATCAATATTGCTTGATGCCCTTGGTTTGGCAATTGGCTTTCGCTCGAATCTTAGATTAATTGGTGATGATGAAAATAAAGCTCAAGTTGCAGCAGAATTTAATATTTTCTCCAATCAAAATTGCAAAAAACTTCTCGAAGAAAATGAATTGCTCGATGTCGAAAACCCTAACTTGTTAAGAATTCGTCGTTCCATTCAAGAAACTTCATCTAGCAAAGTTTTTGTAAATGATGTTGCAATTGGGGTAAATTTATTAGCAAAAATTGGTGAATCACTCATTGAAATTCATGGTCAACATGATCAGCGCGGTCTTTTAAATTCAGGATCTCATGGCATAATTCTTGATGAATTTTCTCAAAACCAAAGTCTGTTAAAATCACTAAAGAAAGTTTACGAATCGCTGAAAGAAACTGAAGATAAAATTGCCGAAATTCTTGCTCGAAAAGAACAAACTCAAAGAGAAAAAGATTATCTTGAACACGTAATAAATGAACTCGAAACCGCCAATATTCAAATAGGCGAAGAAGAAGAGTTGGTTAATAAAAAAGATCAACTTGTTGGCAAAGAAAAAATTCTGAACTTTCTTGAAGAATTTAAATCACACCTAACTGAAGCGAACTCTCAACTGATTTTGTCACAAAGAATTCTGATTCGTAATCATAACATTATTGATAATTTTTTGCCGGACAGAAAAGAACAATTTGAAAAATTAAGCGAAAAACTTGATCAACAAAATATCGATCTCGACTCAGCAATATCAGAGTTTGGCGGCATTATTCGAGAAATTTATAATTCAGAAAACAATCTTGAAGAAATTGAAGAACGTCTGTTTTTTATCAGAAGCTTGGCAAGAAAATTCAGTGTAAAAGCCGATGAATTATCCGAAATAATTACCACCTCAAAAGAAAAATTAAACCTTCTAAACAAAGAAGAAGAATTTGGTTTTGATCTTGAAAATCAACGCTTAAAGCTACTAAAAGAATATCAAGAACTTGCTGATGAATTAAGCAAAAAACGCAAAAAATCTGCTTTAATTCTGGCAAAAAAAGTTGAAGAAGAATTGCAATTTTTAAAAATGACTAACACCAAATTTTTGGTTGAAGTGAAAAACTACGATGATTATTCGCATCGATCTGCAAGCGGTTATGATAAAGTTCGTTTTCTTGCCGCAATCAACAATAATAATTTCGACGACATTTCAAAAATCGCCTCTGGCGGCGAACTCTCGCGCTTCATGCTCGCGCTAAAAGTTTCTTTGATGAATATAAAATCCGTGCCGACAATGATATTTGATGAAATCGACACTGGAATTGGCGGAAGCACTGCTGATGCGGTTGGAAAAAGACTTAAGTCTTTATCAGAAAATCTGCAAATTTTGGTTGTCACTCATCAACCGCAAATCGCCGCAAAAGCCAATCATCATTTTAAAATTAGCAAAAAATCTGATGGCAAAAAAATAAAAACCGTAATTGAAATTTTAGATAAAAAATCGCGAGAATTAGAAATAGCCCGCATGCTTTCTGGCGAAATAATTAGCGAAGAAGCTTTGGCTGCGGCAATTAAATTGATTAAAGAAAGTTAAAATACTTAAAAACATTCTTTGCTTATTGCTTCGGCAGAATTTATTTTTTTCAGAAAATTTTCTTAATTTTAATTTCCTACTTTTTACAAAAAAATGTCCGCACAAGATAATGCAGCAATAAGACATTTGCGTAACTTCGTAATCATAGCTTTTCTTGTTATATTTGTTCTTGTTGGCTGCTTTTACCTAACCGGAACATTAGTAATTGTAAGCATCAACGGCAATTGGGAGGTTATTAAAAAATATTCCAGCCTTAAAATTGACAAACAATTTATTTACCTTTTTCAAACCCTTGTCGCTTATTGGAAATTCTATTTCTTAAACTCAGCAAAATTAACCGCCGAAAGTTATAATTACTTTGCCACCAAACTCTGGATTACAACACTTTTACCATACACCTTACTTCTAACATTCATCTGGACTTTTCGCGCTCCAATCATGGATTGGCGACCTTTCAAAAAACCAGAATCAATTCATGGTGATGCAAGATGGGCATCTATGAAAGATATTAAAAAAATGGGCTTGCGCTCAAAATCAGGAATTTTGCTTGGCAAATATAATAAAAAACTCTTGATCGCAGATGGTTTTCAACACATACTTTTATTCGCGCCGACAGGTTCTGGTAAAGGTGTGGGCTTCGTAATTCCCAATCTTCTTTTTTGGCAAGAATCCGTAATTGTCCACGATATCAAACTTGAAAACTACGAGCTAACTTCTGGCTGGCGTCAAAAAAACTTGAAGCAAAAAGTTGTTTTGTGGAATCCAGCTGATCCTAACGGAATTTCTCATTGCTATAACCCAATGGATTGGATCAGCAAAAAACCAGGGCAAATGGTCGATGACGTGCAAAAAATTTGTAACTTTCTTTTGCCCGAACAAGAGTTTTGGCAAAATGAAGCACGCGCACTTTTAACTGGAATTATGCTTTATCTTGTTGCCGCCGACGACAAACCAGCAACACTTGGCGAAGTTGTTAGAACGCTTCGAAATGACGACGTAGTTTACAATCTAGCCGTTGTACTCGACACCATGGGCAAAAAAATTCACCCAGTTTCTTACATGAACATCGCTTCTTATTTGCAAAAACCAGATAAAGAACGCGGATCTGTAACTTCAACAGCCAACTCATCTCTCGAGCTTTGGGCCAACCCTTTAATTGACACCACAACCGCAACTTCCGATTTCAACTTACATGAATTTAAGCTCAAACCTCACACTTGCTACGTTGGCTTAACCCCTGATAACATTACGCGCTTAAAACCTTTGATGAGCATGTTTTATCAACAATGCGCCGCATTTTTCACCGCACATATGCCGCGCCCTGAAGAAAAATTTGGCGTTTTAATGCTAATGGACGAATTTCCTACCCTCGGAAAAATGGAACAATTCCAAGCGGGCATTGCTTATTTCCGCGGTTATCGCGTTCGTTTGTTTTTGATTATTCAAGATACCGAACAGCTAAAAGGAATTTACGAAGAAAGCGGAATGAACTCATTTCTTTCGAACTCAACTTATCGAATTACTTTCGCAGCCAACAACATGGAAACTGCAAATCTGATTTCGCAACTCTTGGGAAATAAAACTGCTCAGCAAATTTCTTACAATAAACCAAAATATCTCGATCTTAACCCTGGTGCACGTTCTTTACACGTTTCAGAAACTCAACGCGCCTTACTACTTCCGCAAGAAGTTATTCAACTTCCTCGCGAAGAAGAAATCATTCTTATTGAATCGCAACCAGCAATTAAGGCAAAAAAAATCTTCTACTTCAAAGAAAGATTGTTTACTTCGCGATTACTCAAAAAAACCGTTATTCCAACGCAGCTTCCTTACATGCCAGATCACTCAAAAAACAAATCTTCTAAAGATGCAGATAAAGGTAAAAAAGATGACAGCAGCGGAACAATAGATGGCTAGATTTTATCCAAAAATTAAAATCCAGTTTTACAAAATTCTTATAATTTTTCTCTTCGCGCCCTTTAATTCATACGCCGAGAGAAATATTGCAATTGATAGCTGGCAGGAAAACACCAACCTAACCGCAAATGGAAAAATGTCTGAAACTTTGGCAAGTGGAAAAATAAAAAACGTTCCAAAAAATCAGGTAATGACTTCTTTCTCAATTGCCTTCGATCCAAATCGTCATCTCAAAATTATTGATGTTATCTGCGATGGTAAAGATGCAGATTTCAAATTTGAAAACAACGTCCTGCAAATCAAGTTTGCCAAAGGCAAAACCAACGGTGATAATTTTTTGTTTTATTTTTCTTTTGATGAAAAATATGACAAAGTAGAAAAATTTTTAAGGCAGGAGTTTATCGACATTCCATCTTTTGCCGCCGGATCTAACGCAAAGGTAATAATTAACTTTCCCGGATATCTCGATTCAGCAACCCTTAATCCCAACCTCACAAAAGAATCAAATCGCTTTATTTACAGCAATTTTGTGCCAAATGAAGGAGTTAGAGAATTAATCAAATTAACGCCCTCAAAAAGCGTTTGGGACGTCACAATTCGCGCCACAATTAATGCAGCTAAGGGACTTAATAATGCCACAGTTTTCTTGCCAACTTATTTTGAAAATGGCGGTCAGAAAATTGAAAATTTGCAACTAAAATCTAGCACGCCACCAATTAAACAGGAGAAAAAAGACGATCAAAATATTTTAAAATACAAAACAGAAAACAAAACCATCATCATTGAAAACAAAGCTCGTGTTTACACCGGAAAAAATTCTCGACTAATTTTAAACAGAAATCCCAACGAATATCTAGAAGTTAAAAACGAAGAATTTGCTTTATTAGAGCAAACCGTAGAACGAATTAAAAGAGATGTTAAATATGGCGACATTCCACTTTATGCAAAAATCGGAAAATATGTTCATGACTTTATACATTACGACGAAAGCTACATTGGCAAACTTCCAAACGTTTCCGAAATTCTAAAAAACCCAATTGGGGTTTGCAGCGAATATGCTAAACTTTTTAATTCTTTAGCACGAATTGCAAAAATTCCCTCCATCATGGTTGATGGCGCTGCTTGCGGTGAAAATGATAAGTGCATGGGGCATGCTTGGAATTTGATTTTTTACAATGGAAAATGGATCGAAGTTGATCCAACTTGGGATTTAATGTCGGGAACGGTTTCATCTTCTCACATCTATTTCAACGACGATCAAAAAGGACAAGTTTTGGTAAAATATTTCGACGACAAAGAATCAATAATGTCAAAGATTGATTTTGAGATGACAAAAGCAAATTGAGCGGTTTTTGGAATCTATACCAAACTAAAAATCTTTACTCTCAAATTGTCACGGCGTCTTCACGACGGGGTGACAAAGAAAAAGAGTGGGAGTAAAGATTTTTAGTTTGGTATCAAATCAGTTTTGCAGCGTTGCCATAATTTTATTCACCTTAGAACATGACAAAAATAAAAGCAGCCGTAATAGGCGATCCAATATCTCACTCACTCTCTCCCAAAATTCATAACTTTCTTTTAGAAAGGCACAAAATTGAAGGTGAATATGAGGCTATTTTGGTCAAAAAAGAAGAGATAAAATCTTTTATAAAATCCGCTAAAGAAATTGGTCTTGCGGGCTTTAACGTAACAATTCCACATAAAGAAGAAATCTTTAAAATTTGCGATTATAAAAGCAAAAGTGCCACACTGACTGGAGCTGTAAATACAGTTGTTATAACTCCTGATAAAAAAATTTTTGGCCACAATTCTGATGCAGAAGGATTTTCTAATCACTTAAAAAATTCTGAACCGAACTTTGATTTAAAAAACAAAACCATATTTGTTATTGGAGCTGGAGGTGCAGCAAGGGCATTGATTTACGCCTTAATAAAAGATGAGGTAGGAAAAATTTATATTACCAATCGAAATCAAAGTCGCGCTGAAGATTTAATAAAAAATTTTACTGAATTTGCGGCAAAGAAAAAATGCGAATTGCAATTTTTAAAAAAAGAAGATTTTACAAAAAACCTATCAAAATGCGATTTACTTGTTAACTCATCTTCTTTAGGAATGTCTGGACAAGAGCCATTGGAAATCGATTTACAAAACCTAAATCCACAAGCGATTGTTTTTGACATTGTTTATAAGCCATTAATAACCGATTTATTAAAAACATCTCAAGCTCGTGGAAATAAAATTATCACCGGACTAGGAATGCTTGTTTTTCAAGCTCTGGTTGGATTTGAACTTTGGTTTAAGCAAAAACCTGACGAAAAATTTGTTAAAGAACTTTTTGAAAATTTATAAAGAAACAGTTTCATAAAAATTCCCGTATGTCCTATTGACATACGGGATGGGGAT
>CAYVKI010000003.1:14207-23561 GCA_964452075.1 uncultured Rhizobium sp. | reverse complement strand
ACCCCCCGCCCCAACAATCACGCCCCCAACAACCCCCCCCCCCGGCTGCACGAACGGCGAATAAGGTTTTTCTTTTGACTTCTTCATCAAAGCAAAAAATACAATCGGTATACAATCAGTTTCTAATTCATTCACCACCTGAATATGAAAAACCTACTTTTTCGTTGGAACGAAGAGAAAAATTTACTGCTTAAAGAATCCAGAGGCGTTTCTTTTGAAGATGTTGTTTTGGCAATTCAAAAAGGAGATTTGCTTGAAATTATTCCTAATTCTATACCAAAAAACAAATCTTTACTCTCGAATTGTCACCCCGTCTTCATGACGGGGTCTAGAAAAAATCCTGCTAGACCCCGTCATGAAGACGGGGTGACAAAGAAAAAGAGTGGGAGTAAAGATTTGTAGTTTGGTTAGCAAGAATCACAAAGAACAAGATTGTCTCGTGGTAAGCATTAAAGACTACGCGCACATAGTGCCATATGTTGAAAATGAAGAGGGAATTTTTCTAAAAACAATTTACCCAAGCAGAAAATATAAAAACCGTTACTTAAGGAAATAACCAACCTGACTATGAAAAAAACCAAAAAAATTTACAGTGCGGCGGAGTTGAAATTAATCAAAAAAGTGGAAGGTGAAAAATATAAATCTTTGCCAAAAAAAGATTTTGATAAAGAAAAAAGCCGTTTCCAAAAAATTGCCTCCAACACTTTAAAAAGAAAGTCGATCAATATTCGCATTATTGAAAGTGACATCGAAAAAATCAAAGCCATCGCCTTGGATGAGGGCATTCCTTACCAAACTTACATCACCTCAATATTGCACAAGGTTGCTGCTGGAAAGTTGATTAGCGTGTCTATTTAAATCTCAGGCGGGACGGAGTTTGTAACTTAAGTGTTATCGGAGAATTATTTACAGATTCTTTTCAGCAATTCAGTAGCTTCGGCTTTGGTTTTTTTAGCGGCGTCTAATCCCAATTTAATTCCCGATTCTAAATCAAATTTTCCTTCTGAAGTGGTTTCAAAAACTTCTGATCCGTCGTAATCAAAAATGGTGGTGGTGAGGTAAAGTTTATTGTTTAACTCGCAGGCGTGAGCTGCAACTGGCGTGGCGCAAGAGGCTCCTAATTCGCGCAAGAAAGAGCGTTCGGTTTTAACTTCGATTTGGGTTTTTGGATCGTTAATTTTTTCTAAAAGTTCGGCAATTTTTTTGTCAGATTTTCTGATTTGAATTGCTAGCGCGCCTTGTCCGCCAGCGGGAAGCATAGAATCTTTTTCGATGATTTGCTTAATTAAATGTTCTTTACCAATTCTTTCTAATCCGCAAGCGGCAAGAACTGCGGCGTCAACATCTTCGTTTTCAATTTTGTTTAAACGCGTGTCAACATTGCCGCGAAAATTCACAATTTTTAAATCAGGGCGCAAGCGCAATAAAATGGCTTTTCTGCGAGCGGAGGAAGTTCCAACAATCGCGCCTTTTGGCAAATCTTTTAAAGAGTTAAATTTTTTAGAAATAAAGCAGTCGCGAGCATCAAGCCTTGGGGTGAATGCAACAAGCTCAGTTGATTCATGCAAAAAAGGCGGAACATCTTTTGCCGAGTGAATGGCAATGTCGATTTTATTTTGAATTAAAGCTTCTTCGAGTTCTTTGATGAACAAACCTTTGCCGCCAATGTCGGCAAGGTTGCGATCTTGAATTTTGTCGCCAGAAGTTGTGATTGGAACGATTTCGATTTGAGAATTTTCTAAAAAATCAGCGAGAAGAAGATGAACTTCTGCAACCTGTGTCAGAGCTAGTTTGCTGGTTCTGGTGCCAATTCTGATTTTTTGATTCGAAGACATTTTGCTAAGGTTCTACTAAAAGGCTCTCGGCATTTTAAGGTTTAAAAACCTATAAAACGCCCGCGAGCAATTACCCTTGGCGAGCTTTGAAGCGTGGATTAACTTTGTTAATAACGTAAAGGCGACCTTTTCTGCGAACTAATTTGCAGTTTTTATCTCTTTTTTTGGCAGTTTTAAGTGAGTTGTAGATTTTCATCTGAAAAGATCCTTTGATTATTTTTTTAAAAGAAGGCGGCGCAAATTATTGGTCAAAAAGCAAATGTCAATTTTTATCTATCCACCTCTCCAAACACAATATCTTGGGTGGAAATTACAGTGACAACGTCTGCAAGCATGTGACCTTTAACCATAAATTCTAAACCTTGCAAATGAGCAAAACCCGGTGCGCGAACGCGACAACGGTGAGGTTTGCTTGAGCCATCAGAAATTATGTAAACACCGAATTCGCCTTTTGGCGCTTCAACTGCGGCATAGGCTTCTCCAGCGGGAACGCGATATCCTTCGGTGAAAAGTTTGAAGTGATTAATCAAAGCCTCCATTGAATGCTTCATTTCTGATCTTTTTGGTGGCGCAATTTTTGGATCGTCAGTTGCAATTGCACCTGCCGGCATTTTTGCAATGCATTGTTTGATCAAGCGAATTGACTGACGCATTTCTTCAACGCGAATTAAATAGCGGTCGTAAGAATCGCCGTTTTTGCCAATGGCAACGTCAAAATCTAATTCGCCGTAAACCTCGTAAGGTTGGCTTTTGCGTAAATCCCAAGCAATCCCTGAGCCGCGAATCATTGGGCCAGAAAAGCCCCAATCTAAAGCTTGTTCTTTGCTAACAATTCCAACTTCAACCATACGTTGTTTGAAGATGCGGTTTTCAGTTAAAAGAGATTCTAAATCGTCAATATATTTAGGAAAATTGTCGGCAAAAGCGGCAATTTCTTCAAGCAAGCCATCTGGTAAATCTTGATGAACTCCACCTGGACGAATGTAAGCTGCGTGCATTCTCGAGCCAGAAACTTTTTCGTAAAAGCCCATCATTTTTTCGCGCTCTTCAAACATCCAAAGCAAAGGAGTCATCGCGCCAACGTCAAGAGCCTGAGTGGTGACCGCCATAATGTGATTTAAAATTCGCGTAATTTCGGAAAATAAAACCCGAATATATTGAGCGCGAAGTGGAATTTGGCAGCCCAAAAGTTTTTCTACCGACAAGGCGTAGGCGTGTTCTTGGCACATTGGTGAAACGTAATCAAGTCGATCAAAATAGGGAACGGCTTGTAAGTAAGATTTATATTCAATCAATTTTTCAGTGCCGCGATGCAGCAAGCCAATATGCGGATCGGCGCGAGTTATAACCTCGCCATCCATTTCTAAAATTAAACGCAAAACACCATGAGCAGCAGGGTGTTGCGGACCAAAATTAATGGTCATGTTTTTGGTTTCGGTCTGAGAAGTCATGTTGAAAATTTTTGGATAAAACTGTTTAGAGCAGTTTTTTAAAAGCCCATTTAAGAAAAACAAATTAAAAATTTTTGAGAAAAAAATTATTCAAAGTTTCTTAGCGAGAAATTGACCGCTCTATTTCTAGGTTTTCTAAAACGCTTTGATTTGTTAGTCCGATTTTTTTGCGCATTTCTTTAAATTTTTCTTCAGCATTTTCTACGCCAGATTGCTCTAAAATAGCCAGCACGTGTTCTGGAGTTATTCTTTTTAAGCGCATGGCAACAAAGTTCTTGGCGTTTTTATTGCCAGTAAAAATTTTTGAGTCGTCGCTTAGTTTTTGAAATTTACCAGAAAAAGAAGTGACCAAAGTTAGATCTGATTCTTTTAAACCAAGTTTTTCTAAATCTTGTTTTAAAGCCTCTTTATTTTTAGTGCCTCCATTTTTTATCACAATTAAGCAAATTTTTGCCGCCAATTCGGGATCGTTAATCTTTTTTTCAGTTATTGTGTTTCTTAAAATATCCAAAACATTTTGAAAACCAAGGTTATCGCGAGTGCTTGAAAAATCGAATTTATCGGTGGTTTCGTTTTTTGGGTGAAATAGCTTTAGATTATCTTTCTGATTTAGCTTGCCAGCTCTAGTTCCTAAATCTTTTAATTTTCTTATTGCATCGTCATTTTCGTTAGAAATATCTATAATTGTTGAAGGAGTGAAATCCAAAATGACTTCTCGCGGAGATAAAGGTTCTAAAATTTCTGTCTCATTTGTTTTTTCAACTAACTCAATTTGGCTAGGCAAAATCTCTTTTAAGCTGCTGCGAAGCATACGCAAATTAAAGTTTTCAGCACCTTCAATTTTTAATAAATTGCAAAAATCTTTCGCAATATTTTGAGATAATTTTTCGCGAATATTTTTTTTAACAAAAAGTTCAGATTCTGCAGTTTTTTGACTCAACCAATGATTAATAATTTTGGTCAAATCTTGGTCAGAATATTCTTTCAAGCTTTTAACTTTGGGTAAAATTGTGCGGTGTCGAAGTGCGGGGCTGATAATTGATCTTCCTTCAAGCCCAGCAGAATTGAAGCTAGAAATTAGCATGAATCCGGGTTTTGGTGCGTCTTTTTTTCCTTCGGGATGATCTCCTGTAAGCGCGGCATTTAAAATTTTTTCTAAACCATCGTCAATGCAGCTGTTAATTTCATCAATCCAAACAATGTCGCCGTTTTCAAAGGCTTTAACAATGATTTGTTTCTTTTGTTCAAGCGGAAGAGCAGCGTCAATTTTGTAGAATTTTTGTTTGTCATCGCTTCTTTCTTCATCAAGCTTTGTTTCTGCAATTTCTTTTGAGGCAAGAATTGCGCCGATTAATTCGCTTTTTCCAGTTCCAGAATCTCCTTCAAGCAAAATTCCATTTAAACCCACAGCTTCGTTTGGAAACAATTCTTCACGCTGTTTTTGTCGGATGTTTATTGCCGTAATTAGCGACTTCTCAATTTCTGCGGTCGCTTCTGTAGAAATAAAGTTTTTGCTTTCTATTGAAACTTTTGCCGAGTCTTTTTCAAGCTCATCATCAAGCTTGATCAAAAGCCTTTCTTGCAATTCTCTTACAGTTTCATCTTTGATTCCTTTGTGTTCTTTAATCAGTTTTTGGCAAATTTCTTTAAATTTTTCTTCTGAAAAAATCCCCTTAATATCGTCGTTTAACTTATCGTAAATCGATTCCTTTAAAATTTTTTCATAAATGTAGCTGGCAGGAAAATCGCGCAAATGAATTGCTGGAATTTGTCCGTCATCAAAAAGTTTTTGCACAGATCTTCCTCCGCCAAATTCAACGGGGTTGCAGGCAAAAACAACTTTATGATTTTCGCCGAGATCGTAAAATTTTCCTTGGTAAAAAACTCTTTGTGTGCCTTTGTTTTTTAGCGGTGAAAAAATGGTAAAGTGCAGATTTTCAATGTTAGATTCGTCGATGAACAAAATTTTTCTTTTGCCTTTTTCGCAAGGTTGCGCCCAATTTTCAAAAGATTTTAACTCACGAAAAATTTCAGAATTGCTTTCAGAATCATTTTCAAATTCTTTTAAAAGCCGACTTTTTCCAACGCCGCTATCGCCAACAAGGCGCAACATTGAATGATCGTTAAGAGTTCCAGAAAAATGATCTTTTCTAGCCTTAATAAAGGCTTCAGATTTGGTGTTACTGTCGGTTAAATCAAAAGATTTATCTTCTGTTTCAACAAAAACTAGATCGGTTGAATGGATTGCTTCGTCATCATATTTTTTAATATTAACGCTTTCTTTAGGCAACCAATTTAGTGGTTCATAAACTTTGTCGAGAGAGATTTTTTTATCTTCAATAATGATCGTTAAATTTTCACCAATATCGGCAAATTGAGGATCTAAGCCAGTTAAAATTGGTTCAAACATTTGCAATAAATCGGGCGAGAATTCGCCTTTTAGAATTATTTTTTCGTTATCTTTAAGTTTTTCAATTAACTGGCTTGAAATTTTTTTGAAATTTCTAAAACCAGTTTCGGTGGTTTCAAATTCAACTCTTTCAACCAAATCTTGGTAAGAAAAATCTTCTACATCAATTATGGCGTATTTTTCATTTGCAAGATTTTGAGCGGTGAAATTTGGATTATTGCTAACGTAAATTTGCGGTCTTTTTCTATTATTTCTTAAATCTTCGCCAGCATCTTTTTGTTCGGTGCCATCTTCGTGTGATTCAGCAAATTTAACATTGTTTGGCAACTTAACTTGCTGCGCCAAATAAAGTTCAAGAGCAACATTTTTCTCCTGAGCTTGATGAAAAAGGCAATACCATTGACTATCAGAAAGTTCAGAAGAAACAAAAAGTTTTAGCCTTTTATTTTCGCTTTCGGCGCAATTTTCAATTAAGCCTTTTTCTTCAATATATTCGCCTAAATCATTGATTGTTTTGCCGCACAAAAGGCTGTCAAATAAATGAGTGTTGATCAGGTTACAATCTTGCAGCGCAAGGTTAAAAGTGACGTCGCGAGCAACATTAATTTTATTTTCATCGCCAAACTTGGTAAAATCAAAACTGACGGTTCCGCAATCAATCTGAACATTTTCTGGCACTTCAATTTCACGTCCGTTGTAAATAAATTTTTTGGTGGCTTGCGCTTGTTTAAATTCTTTTTGCAGTTCTTCCGCGGCTTTTGGCGAAAGATTAGTGATTTGAAAATTGCTTTGCTCTTCAAGAGTTTTAACAAATTCGCTTTTCTGCCACTGCATTTGGTCGCCAACCAAAATCACTTTTCCAAAAAGTTGTCTTCGCCAATCTGGAAATCCTTGCAAGTCAATTATCTTAACTGTTTCAGCGTTGGTTGTTTTTGGTTTTGCAAAAGTTATTTGCGACTCAATTCTTTCGTCATGTCGAGACAAAAAAGACGGATCTTGCGAAGCTTCATTGGCAAGACCAATAATTTGAATTGAATCATCAATTTTTTCGCCATTAATTTTTCTTTCAATGTCAAGCAAAGTGTTGAGGCGTAACCGTTCTTTGGTGTTAAACGCGCTCCAATTTATTAGAAGCAGAGGTTTTTGTTCAGAATTTGTTTTGGCAGAATTTAAAAAATTCGACAACAAGCCTTCTTGACTAAGAGTTGGATTATTATCATTGGCAATTAAAAGATTAGTTCGATGCAAATCGATTTTACTTGGAGAATCAATGTAAAAAGTTTGGCGATTTGCTGTTGTTGCTTCGCTTAAAAAGAAATTGGCATGTTCTGAAATGCTTTTGGTTACAACCAAAATTTTCTTTTTGTCAGATTCTGTGGTATTTGCTTTTAGGCCATTTTCTTCATTAATTTTAGGCAACTCTAAAACTGACAAAAGACTTTTTGCCATTGTGGAAAGAGATTCTGCTTTTAACTTTTGGATTTCGGCAAGATTGGTCGCTTCTAAATTTTCGGTAGCTTGTTCTTCTTCATTTTGAATGATAACTTCTTGTTGATTCGTTTGTTCTTCGCTTCTCTTAAATTGAGCAACGTCTTCTGGTATTTCTTCGAGTAAATTTTCTAGCGTGCGAGTTTTTGGTTGTTCTTCTATCGGTGGTTCTTCCAATTTATAAAATTGATCGCTCGAATTTGCTTGAATTTCACGTGCAGCAGCGCCGCCAAAATCAACGGCAATCCATTTACCATTATAGTTTATTTCAAGAGCAACGTGATCATTATTGATGCCCACGGCTCTTGCTAAATTAGATTCAAAGCCAACTTGTCTTAACTTAAACAAAACCGCTAAAACACGTTGACCGCAAGCGCCTAATCTTTGGTCAAAAATGCGATTCATTGACTCTTTGTGAGTTTCTACATTTTGAAGATAATTAATGTCTAGTTTTTCTTTAGTTGCTTGGTCCTCGTAGCCCAAATTTGGATTTTTGTAAGGATCAATAATTTCTCTAGCTTTATGACTTGTAGGAATTGCATCGTAATCTTTTTTGTGATGTTTTGGATGATCAGCTTTTACAACATAAGATAAAACGCGGTCTTCATTTGCCGTGGCATAGAAAAAATCATCATCACCTTTTTCAATTAAAATTCCGTCGGTTGCGCCTTTTATTCCAACAAATTCTTCCGCCGCGTCAGCTGAAAGCAGGCGAGTTTTTTGACCAGCTCTTAATTGTCGTTTAAAAAGATAATAAATTTTTCCGTCAGAAGTTTTTCTAAATCCTTCAAGTTTTGTATCATCAAGAGATTCTAAATTAGTGACTTCAGAGAAGTTTGATGATTTATATATTTCTGTAACAAGCGTGTTACGCACGTCATCTTTTTTGATACTGTAACGAATTTGTGGTTCTGCAATCGAGCGGTCATTTAAAACTTCTCCAGCTTCAAACATTGTGAATGTTGTATCTGCGCTATTATTGATATCATAATTTTTGGATCTTAATCCACCTGCAATAGAAATTTTGTTGTTGTCATCATAGTTTGAATCCTGGATTTTATTTTCCTCTGCAGGTGGTTCTTTGCGAGCTTTTTCAACGTGCAAACCAACATTTAGATATTCTTTAGGGTCGGAATATTCAAAAGAAATTCCGAGTTCGTTCAATGTTTTTTCGAGTGGAATTTTTTGGTTAAGTTGTTCGTCAGTAGAATCTTCATATAAACCTTTTTCAGACCAAGTTAAACGAACATGTTTTAGAGAGTTTAAGGCTCCTTCGTGTTTTCGTGCCAATTCAAAAAAAATAGCAGCGTGATTAAGGTTAATGAATTCTATTGTTGCAATGTCTGAAAATTGACCGGAGTCAAGTTTTGCTTCTAAAGATCCAAAGAAGTCAAAAGAGTTTCCCGCAAAAAAAGAAAAATAAGTTTGTTTTGGTTTAGCATCTGGATCTGTCGAATATTTTTCTTCTAAAATTTCTTCTAGGCTTTGCGCAGGAATAGTTTCTTTTTTAGCAAGTCTTAAGCGTTCTTTAATTTTAGATGGAAGGATTTTTTGAGAATTATGGAAATCTTCTAATAACGAAGAAGCAAATTTTGCAGCGTGCTTCGAGTTGGTTTTGATAATATATTTATTCAATATATCAGACTCAAAACCAGAAAATTCTGGATTCTCAAAAGCGAGATCAATTAGTTTTTCTCGGGTTTCTTGGTCGCTATGTTCTAAAATTTGAAGCAAGAAAGATTCATTTTGTTTGAGTTCTAAAAAATCTAAAACACTTTTGATACCTAAAGCACTTTCGATAACTGCCACAAGTTTCTCAATTTCTGCCGATTCCTCTGCAATATTTTTCTCATCTACTGCATTTTTTTTCTTGAGCTCTATATAACCATTTAATTTCTGTTGGAATTCACTAAAAAGAACATTTTCTAGATCTTCAAAATTTTGTGATTTTTGCTTATCAAATTTCTTTTGATAATGAAAAATAGTTGCTGTAAGCAATGGGCTCTGATTTTTTTTATTTTCTACTTCAGGCGCTTTTGTAGGTGTATCTTCAGCAATTACTTCCAGAATATTAAAAACTTCGTCTGGAAATTTTTTCATTAGTAAGAAAAAATCCTCAGTTTTGTCATTAGATTCGAAAAAAGTGAGGATTCTTTTTGAGATTTCTTTC
>CAYVKI010000003.1:0-14197 GCA_964452075.1 uncultured Rhizobium sp. | reverse complement strand
TGTATATATGTTTCTTGTAATTAATACTTCAGTTGTTTTATATGATTTACCATCTTTATCTTTAGTTGCGGAAATATGCCAAGTATCATTTGCAGAAAGTGTAAGTAAAAATTCTCCATTAGTAGTAGAATAAGTAGACCTCGAACCACCATTATCTGACCACGCTGAAACATGGGCATTTGTTAAGATTCCGTCATCAAATTTTGTTACACCTCGCAAATCAAAAGTATTTGAGATTTCTTTCTTTTTTTCGGGAAAAATTTTTAACGCCGCAGCAAAAAACATTTCTATGGTCGATAGATCATATTTTTCACCAAAAACCGCTGAATTTAGTTTTTCTAATGAGGAAAATGAATCTTTTAAGAGTTCGCGGTAATTTGTGTTGCCAAGGCTAACAGGATCTTTGCATAAATTAATCGCAAGTGCTCTGGTTTTTGGATTTTTTATTGAGGCAATTATTTTTATTATATTTTGGATAAAATTCTGCCCATGTTCTTTTTCTAAGGAGTTATCGAGAATTTGTTCAGAAGATTGAGTTTTTTCCGTGTTATTTATTTGATAGATTTCAGAATCTAACTTTGACAGCAGTTTAGGCAAATTCTGTTTCAAATGCCTTTCAGCATCTTTTTCTTCAATATTGTTTAGAACCCAGATCAACTTATCTATCTGTTCCCAGCCACTATTGATATCTCGATCATTTTCCCATCCATCCCCCATTACCTGTTCTTCCGCCAAGCCCAAAAACTCGCATCGCCAATTATCGCCATGAAATTCGCCAATGTAATTGGTGCCACTGAAAGAATTTAGCAGAGTTCTTGATTGATTTTCGTCGCGAAGGTTAAGAACCAAAGCTTTGTCGCGCTCAACGCCTTTTCGCGCCAGCTCTGAATAATCTGTTTTCTCATCAAATTTTGTGAGATATTGCAGTTGCTCGCAATTTGTTAATTGGTAATCAATTTCATGTAAAAAACCATTTGATTCTGCTGTTGATTTGCTGCGCACAAAAACTTTAAACCCTGGATCGCCAGCAATTTTCAACCTTTTTACAAAAGCTATTTTTTTGCCATAATCAAACTTGTCGCAAGCGTCATCATATTCTGGAAATGAATTGCAATCAAGAATAATGGTTTTTTTCTTGGGTTTATTAGCGGGAGAAGTTGAGGCTTTAAAAGGTTCTCCATCTAGTGCGGACGCTGGATCAAAAGTTGCTGCCGGTGAAATGCTATTTGATTTTGAGGCGGTAAAATCAAACAAAAATTCTGGAAGAAAAATTCCATCATCTTCTATGAATTTTACAAATCTGGTCATTTTCTAAGATTGTTTTTGTTTAAAACTAGATTCGCTTATTGTTGCTTCTTGCCCCAAAGTCAATGGCAGCATGTTTTTTGAGTGACCGAGAGATTTGGTTTTTTCTTCAAAAAGAGCGATTGGCAAATTTTGTTCAATTAAATTTGCGGCAAATTTTTTAATTGCGAGGGCGATATTTTTTTGCTTTGGAGTTCCGTGTGGGTTGGCTTCCATAAAATTTCCCAGAAGAATTGCTTGAGGATATTTTTTTTGTTCCAGCATGATTTGAGTTAATTGCCAAAAGTAGCGATCAAGCCTTTCGCCGTCTTCGCCTTCATCTTCTAAAAACAGAATTTTTTTGTTAAAATCAACTTGATGTTTGGTGCCAAATTGCCCGGCAAGAACGCTAAAGCAACCGCCGACAATTTCTGTTTTGATTGGTTTTTTTGCGGGGATTAAAATGTTTAATTTATATTTTAATTCGGTTTTTTTGCCGAAAATAAAATCTGAAATTGCTTTTACTGATTTTTCAGAAACCTTGTTTAAAACAATTTGAGCCAGCATTGGCGCGCTTATAATTTGCCAATTCCATTTTGTGATCAAAAAATTATTCAACGAAGAAATGTCAGAAAATCCGATAAAAATTTTGGGCTTTTTTGGTTTGGGCATTTTTTCTAAAAACGGCAAAATTTCCGCGCTGCCATATCCGCCGCGAGCGCACCAAATTATTTTTGAATCAGAATTAATTGCTTCTTTAAATTGCTCACAACGTTGATTTGCAGAAAAAGATGGAAATTCATGAGTTGCCGCTTTTTTAAGAGATAATTCTTTTTCAAAAAAAATGCGCGGCGTTAAGTCGATTTTTTTCAGGAATTTTTTGATTTTGTTGTTTTCGTCGAAAGTGCAAGCTGTTCCTAGGCTAACAACGTCAACGATATCATTTTTTTTCAAGAATTTAAACTTCATTTTTAACAAGAATTTGATTTACAATTAGTTGGCGAAATTTCTATTTTGAAGGCTTGAGTCTCTAATTAAAATTTAAGAAAGAAATGACCAAAGAAAAAGTCATAATATTTGACACAACTTTGCGCGACGGCGAACAAGCTCCTGGCGCAACAATGAATATTGAAGAGAAATTATTGATTGCCAAAACTCTCGAAAAAATGGGCGTTGATGTCATTGAAGCGGGTTTTCCTATTGCCTCAAATGGTGATTTTGAAGCGGTCAATAAAATTGCAAAAACCATCAAAAATTCAACAGTTTGCGGGCTTGCTCGTGCCAAAAAAGCTGATATCGAAAGAGCGGCTGAGGCTGTGAAGCCAGCGCCTCGTTCGCGAATTCACACATTTCTTGCCACTTCGCCAATTCACATGCAATTCAAGTTAAAAATGGATGAAGCGCAAGTTTTGAGCGCGATTACCGAAAGCGTTTCTTTGGCGCGCAATTTTGTATCAGAAGTTGATTGGTCGCCGGAAGATGCCACGCGTTCAAATCGCGATTTTTTGTTTAAAGCAATTGAAACGGCAATTAAGGCTGGAGCTAACACTATCAACATTCCAGACACGGTTGGTTACACAACGCCAGAAGAATATTACGATTTGATTTTGGGAATAAAAAACAATGTCAGCAATATCGACAAAGCAATAATTTCAACGCATTGTCACAATGATTTGGGTTTGGCGGTGGCAAATTCTTTGTCCGCAATGCGCGCTGGAGCTCGTCAAATTGAATGTACAATTAACGGCATTGGCGAGCGCGCTGGAAATGCGGCGTTGGAAGAAGTTGTGATGGCAATTAAAACTCGTCCTGAATTTTATGGCGTTGAAACTGGTATTGACACAACCATGATTACGCGAATTTCAAAATTAGTTTCCAGTATCACGGGTTTTCAAGTGCAATATAACAAGGCGATTGTTGGCGCAAATGCATTTGCTCATGAAAGTGGAATTCATCAAGATGGCATGTTAAAGAATCGTCAAACTTATGAAATTATGACGCCAGAATCGGTGGGTTTAGAAAAAACTTCTTTGGTTTTAGGAAAGCTTTCTGGAAGAGCGGCATTTAAAGATCGTCTTAAAGAAATTGGTTATGATTTAAGTGACGAAATTTTGGATAACGCGTTCAAAAAATTCAAAGAATTGGCTGACAAGAAAAAAGAAATTCAAGACGAAGATATTGTGGCATTGGTTGACGATTCAATAGTGAATAAAAAGTCTCGCTACAGTTTGGCGAATCTTGAGGTTACTTCTAGTAAGGGTTTGGAAGCTAGAGTAAAAATTAAAATAAAAATTGACAACGATGAGGTCGAAACTAACTTCGCTTCAAAAGATGGGCCTGTAGATGCAATTTTTAATGCAATTACTAAATTAATTCCGCATAGTGCCAGTCTTGAGTTATACCAAGTTCAAGCCGTGACGGAAGGAACTGATGCTCAGGCTATCGTTGCTGTTCGTCTTAAACAAAATAATCGAATTTTTAGTGCCAGTGGAGCTGATACTGATGTGCTGGTTGCATCAGCCGCGGCTTATATTAACTGTCTCGATAAATTAAATAATTAGGAGAATCGATGTTTTCAAAGTTTTTTTCACTTTCTTCCAAAGATATCGCAATTGATCTTGGAACTGCAAACACATTGGTTTACGTGCGTGGACAGGGTGTAGTTTTAAACGAACCTTCCGTTGTTGCCATTATTAATGAAAATGGCAAAATGCTGCCATGTGCTTTTGGCAATACTGCAAAAATGATGTTGGGCAGAACTCCGGCAAAAATTGACGCAATTCGTCCACTTAAAGATGGCGTAATTGCCGATTTTAAAGTTGCCGCGGAAATGATTAAACATTTCATTCGTGAAGTTAATCAAACCAGAAGCTGGTTAGGGCCAACCGTAATAATTTGCGTTCCTTCTGGCTCAACTCCAGTTGAAAGAAGAGCCATTCAAGATGCGGCAGAAGGGGCTGGTGCTAATGAAGTTTATTTGATTGAAGAGCCAATGGCAGCAGCAATTGGAGCTAATCTTCCTGTTACTGAACCAACTGGCTCAATGATTGTTGATATTGGTGGTGGTACAACTGAGGTAGGAATTCTTTCTCTTGGTGGGATTGTTTATTCAAGATCGGTGCGTGTTGGTGGTGATAAAATGGACGAAGCGATTATTTCTTATATCAGACGTTATCACAATTTATTGATTGGTGAATCAACAGCAGAGCGTATCAAAAAAACTATTGGTGCCGCTTGCTCTCCAGTTGAAGGTGATGGAACAACTATGGAAGTTAAGGGTCGCGATCTTTCAAATGGCATTCCAAAAGAAATGGTTTTAACTGAAAGACAAATTGCCGAAAGCTTGATGGAACCTGTTGAGCAAATTGTTGATGCAATTAAAGTTGCTCTAGAATGCACCCCACCAGAACTTTCTTCTGACATTGTTGAAAGAGGAATTGTTCTTTCTGGCGGCGGGGCGATGTTAAAAAATCTTGATTACGTTGTAAGGCAAGCAACAAATCTTCCAGTTTTTGTTGCTGAAGATCCATTGCTTTGTGTGGTTAATGGTTGTGGCAAAGTTTTGGAAAATACCAAAATGTTTAGAGCCACCTTGTTTAGACAAGACTAATCCATTTGATCCCGTTGCTGATTTATGGATAAATATTCTAACCTTACACAAAGTGGTCATAACTATAGTTTTAAATATAGTTATGACCTTGTTTTTAGAAAAATTGAAACCGCTCTTTTTACCTTTTCATGTGTTATTTTACTCATAGTTTCAAGAGTTAATCCCAATCTCTCAGAAAAAATTTCTTTTGGTTTTGTTAACATTTCTATGCCAGTTGTAGCTTTTGTTTCAGCCCCTTTTAACGCTACAATTGGCTTGCTTACAGATTTTAGAGAATTAGCTGAGGCCAAAAAAGAAAATGTTAAACTTAAGGAAGAGTTAGAGAAACTTAAGTCACTTTACGTCACTTCCATAAATATTCATCGCGAGAATCAAGAATTGAGAACCATGCTCGATTTTATAACAGCGAAAGCTTCTACGTTTAAAGTAGCGCGAATTGTTGGGCGAGCTAATCAAATTTTTAACCAAAAGGTTTTTATAGATATTGGTAAAAATCGTGATCTTAAAGAGGGTGAAATTGTTTCTGGAGTTAAAGGCGTAATTGGTCGAGTTCTAGAGGTTGGCGAAGATAAGTCGCGACTAATTTTATTAAATGATGCGAGTTCTAAAATTCCGGTAGTAACTTCAAAAAGTAGGGATAGAGCAATTCTGTCAGGAAACAACGGAGCTTTGATGGAAATGCTTTATTTATCAAAAGATCATAAAGTTGAAGTTGGAGATTGGGTTTTTACTTCTGGAGATGGAGATACGCTGCCTCCTGGATTATTGGTTGGGGTGGTTAAAAAAGTTAGCGGCAATTCAGTTATGGTTGCCATGGTTGAGGACATAACCAACTCTGATATTGTCACCATTATTTCTTACTAGCTAAAAGCACGGTCTATACCAAATAAAATTTTTATACTCCATTTTCAAAGTATATTCTTAAGAAGAATTTCGAAAATAATAGCTGCACCAATTGATTCAGGTTATTCTTCGAGTCAATTTTACCAAAAAATCGTGATGTTCTGATGTTCTGGAGTTGCTGCAAATCCTACCTTTACTGCAATTTGTTGAAGTGGTGAATTTAACAAAAATTTTCTCGCCAGAATCTCTATTTTGGTCATATACCAAAATATAAATCTATTGATCACATTAACTTCGTCTTTTTGGTAAAAATTAAATTCCAAAAAACCAGCAGTATATTGAATACAGCAAGTTTTTTGGAATTTAATTTTTCCTCAAAAATACTTTGTTACTGCGATCAATAGATTTATGTTTTGGTATAAATATTATTTTGAAACATTAAGGATTTTTAGGAATGATTTTTGAATAAAAAAATCTAAAAGGGCTAAAAATTCTCCTAAATAAATTATCCCATATGTTTCATTCAAATAAGGGGTTAGGTTAGTATGCTGTAAGGCCAAAATCATTATCACCATTCAAAGATGTTTCTAAAAAAAATCAAAAATATTCTAATTTTATCTATTGCATCTTTTGCCTTTTCTTTCGTTGTTAACTACAATCTTCTAACAATCAAAAACAAAAATTCTGTCCAAAAAAATGCAAATAAAATTGATTTAGTTTTAAATCAGAGCTTTGAAGAAACGGAAAATTTACTAATTTCGATTGGGAAAAAAATTATTAAAACCTATCCAAGTAATAAATCGATACTGCAAATTTTTATTGATTCGGCGAAGGAGCTAAGCTCCGATAATATTTTTTCTTGGAGTCTTTTTGATTGGGTAAATATCCAAGGTTTTCAAACTGTAAATACGGCTCTGGGCATAAGGGAAAATCCCCCAAGAGTTTCTCTTGAAAGAAACTATCTCGAGAGAGGAAAGAGAGCTTGGAAAATTATATTCTCTGATATTGCTATAGGAAATCCAAGCAAGATTTTGGTTATTCCTGTTGGCGTAAGAATCGAAGATAAAGATGTTGGTCGAATTGGAGTGGTGTCTCTTGGAATTGAAATTGAAAAGCTAACGAATCTCATTAAGAGAAATATAGATTCAAATATTCATTTCCTTATAGTAGATATCAGAAATAATAAAATTTCTCTTAGCTCTAAAGATTCAGAAAATGTCTTAGAAGAATATTTATTTACAATGCCTGAGTCGCTTAATGATGTAAAATATGTAAAAGAGAAGGAGATGATCTCAAAATATCCTTATAAAATATGGGTTGGGTACGATATTAAGCAGTTTTGGAATGATGTTTTGCGCTATTCTTTGCTATCCATGATACCAGTAATTATTATTTTAATTTATATAACTTTTGGTCGAGAATTTTTTAGAAAATAGGGCTTCTCAAAGATTTATGGCGCATTCATCTTGGTATTGAATTTTCAAACTTCTTAATTTCTCTCATCATAAACGGCAATTGCGAAATCGTAAAAAGAAGTGAGATTGGCATCATGCCGAATACTTTAAATTGCACCCAGAAATCAGTTGAATAGTTGCGCCAAATTATTTCGTTTAATATTGCTAAGGCAATAAAAAGCCCAGCCCAGCGCAATGATAAAGTGATCCACGCTTTATTTTCCATTTTGATTTGTTCGCCAAGCAAGTAAGACAAAAGCGGTTTTTTTGTGAAGAAACCGTAAAGCAAAATTGTTGCGAAAATTAGATTGATAATTGTTGGTTTTATTTTGATGAAAATGTCGTTTTGCAGAAACACGGTTAGGCTCCCAAAAACAGCAAGAACAATCGCCGAAAACAAAGCTACGGTTGGAATTGTTTTGGTTAAAACATAAGAAACCAGCAAAGCTATGGCAGTTGTGATGACCATAAAAATTGTTGCGGTGATAAGCGGGTTTGGCGTGTTAGAGAATTTGTAGCAGATGAAAAAAACAATGAGAGGCAAATAATCATATAAAAATTTGATTGAAGAGCCGTGAGATTTTTTAGACATTATTTGCAAAAAAAGTTTTTATTTTCGATTGGAAGAAGAGAGAGTAAAGTCACCTGTATTTTTAATTCAGAATTATGTTTTTTTATCAAATCAATAAGCTTTTGATCGCTAATTGAATCGATGTTTGGAATGTCTATAGATCTAACTCCGCCAAGCTTCATTCCTATCAAATTTTCTTCAAAAAATGGCTCTGATTTTGAGCCAATTATAATTTTTTTTGAATCAACAAATTCAATTTGGGTCGCATCTTTTGTGTAAATTGCATAAGAAATAGCCGCTTCATTTCCGCAAGAAAGAGCTAAATCGCCGCCCCCGATATTTAAATCTTGAATAGATATTGAGGCTTTTGGCGAAATAGAATTTGTCTGGGCTGTTGTATTGACGGCTAAAGATCTCGCCATTTTAACATTTTCAATTATATATTCGCTCTTTTCTTTTGCTTCACGCAGACCTTGCTCAATGTTTTTGGAAGACATGCGATTTCCAAGAGATCGCGGATTGTCTTTGTTGCTAAAAAGCGCAAAATAAAGAACGGCTAAAATTCCGGACCACCTAACCAGCGGATGTCGAGTTAAGTTAAATAGTTTCATCTAAAAGAATATTAAGGTTTCCTCTAAGGCACTGTCGCAAATCCGCTTTTGCAAAAAATTAATCAATGACACAAATCGATTTATCGATTTGTAACTCGCACAAATAAAAAACAGAAAAAAATTTACGAGTAAAATTTGCAGCAAAAGGTAGGATTTGCGACAGTGCCTCTAAGTATTTCTGCTTTTTCTTTTGTGATTTTTATCACCGTGGAAGCAGTTGTATTTTTAGATTTTCCGCCATCAATCAATAAATCAAGCTCGGAATTGGCGAAATATTTTTCAACCTCTTCGGCCGAAAGTGCTGCGTTTTCTCCAGAAGGATTTGCACTTGTGACCGCTAGAATTCCATCAAACTCTGCCAATAGATTTTTTACAAAATTGTGATTTACAATCCGAAATCCAAGAAACTTTTCATTATTCAAATTTAGATTCGAGGATAATTTATCAGAGATATTGGGCTTCATTTCTAAAACCAAAGTCAAACTTTGGGATGAAAATTTTTCAGCAAATTTTTCGACTAATTCATCAAATAAAAATATTTTTCGAGCTGCTGCTAAATCTTTTACAAAAATGGCGATTGGTTTTTTTGGGTCGCGAGTTTTGAGTTTAAAAATTTTTTCTACTGCCAAAAAATTTGAGGCATCGGCGGCAAGACCATAAACCGTGTCCGTAGGAAATGACACTACTTTGCCCTGACGCAAAATTTTGCACGCCTGACTAACTGATGCGGGATTGGATTCTTTAATTATTTGCATGAATCATTGATTTTATTGGTTCAAACGAATGGCGATGAAATTTAGATGCGCCATATTTTTTAATTTGCTCAATGTGAAATTTGGTGCCATATCCAGCATGTTTGTTGAAACCAAATTGCGGAACTTCTTCATGAAGTTTGAGCATAATTTCGTCACGAGTTTCTTTAGCAATAATTGAAGCTGCAGCAATTGAAAGGCTTTTCTGATCTCCTTTAACAATTGGCAAAATTTCTTGAATTAAATCTTGCTTTGGAAAGGGAGAAAAATTTCCATCAACTAAAATTATCTGAGGAAAAATTTGATATTTTTCCTGCAGGTCAACAAGAGATTTAAGCATTGCCAGCTTTGTTGCTTGTAAAATATTGATTTTATCAATTGTTTTCTCGTCAACTATTCCTACACCAAATTTTGATTTTGCTTTTAGTTCCAAAAAAACCTTTTTTCGCTTTAATTTTGAAAGCTTTTTTGAGTCATTAATTTCTGGTGGAAAATCATCTTTATTTAAAATTACGCAAGCAGCTACAACTGCGCCAGCTAATGGGCCGCGACCCGCTTCATCAATGCCGGCAACAAGCAAGTTAAAATAGTTATTTTCGATTAAAAAGTTTGGTTGCATTTCTAACTGTGCATAAATAATTAAGCTTGGCAAAATCTTCGCTTGTGAGAATCAGGCTGCCTCAATATTTCCGCAATCTTTTTTAAATTTTTTTATGACTTTTACCAAGAAAAACTTTCGCTACAAACCATCTCTTCTTAAACCTATTCTTATAGTTGTCTCAGTCATTTTGGTTGTTGGTTTGGCTTATTATTTGATGAGCAAAGGTTCTGCAGATAAAAAAGACACTGCGCAAGAAATTAATTCAAGCGGTCTTGATAAAAACCAAAAAGTAAAAACGGTTGGCGATGTTGAAGAAGTTATGGCTAAGTGGGTTGAAGCCAATCCAAAAGCTATCATCATGTCGTTGCAAAATATGCAAAGAAAAGCTCAAGAAGAGCAAATGAAAGATGCTGGAAAAAACATTGGCACTAAAAAAGATGAACTTTTTAAAGATAAAAAAGATCCACAACACGCGCCATCTGGATATGATGTGACAATAGTCGAATTCTTTGATTATGCTTGTGGATATTGCAAAAGAGCAAATGCAACTGTTAATGAGTTAATCAAAAGCGACAAAAAAATCAGAGTTATTTTTAAAGAATTTCCAATTCTTGGGCAAGCTTCTTTTGAAATGTCTTCAGTTGCTGTGGCTGTGAATATGGTTTCTCCATCTTCTTACGTAAAATTCCACGATGCTTTGATGAAATCTCAGGAAAAAGGCAAAGCTGCTGCTCTTAAAGCTGCAAAAGATGCTGGCGTTAATGTTGCAAAAGTTGAAGAAGTTTTGAAAAAAGACCAGGCAAAAGTTGAAGCTGTTCTTCAAGCAAATCTTGCTCTTGGTGGTTCAATTGGAATTAATGGAACCCCAGGTTTTGTAATTGGCGAAGAGTTAATTCCGGGAGCTTTAGAGCTATCGGCTCTTCAAGAAAAAGTTGCTGCTGCAAGAGCTGCAAAATAATCATCTAATTTTATTCTCCCTTGTTTTTACTTGAAGCAAGGGAGAATCCATCATCATGAATCTAATCCCATCTTCAGAATTTTCATTACTTTCGCCGCAGCAGATTTCGGTTGTTGAGCAATTCAAATCAGGCAAAAATATTTTTGTCACAGGAGGCGCGGGGTCTGGCAAATCATATCTACTCAATTTTCTTAAAAGACATTACAGTAACTTTGGGCTGGAAATTACCGCCAGCACAGGAATTGCCGCGGTAAATATCGGTGGATCAACAATACATTCTTGGGCGGGAATTGGCTTGGCTAATTTGCCGATTGATCAAATTGTTTCTAACATTCTTAGTGGAAAATTCAGTCGTACAAGGCGCAGAATTAGGCAGGCAAAAATTTTGGCAATTGACGAAATTTCAATGATTTCAGCTGAAGTTTTTGAAATTTTAGATCAAGTTCTGCGCAAAGTTCGTGAAAATGATGCACCAATGGGTGGAATTCAAATGTTGCTTTTTGGTGATTTTTTGCAATTGCCGCCGGTGAGTTATGGCAGAAATGTTGATTTTTGTTTTCAATCAGAAGCTTGGCAAAAACTAAATCCAGAGCTTTGCGAATTAAGCGAAATATTTCGTCAAACCAATCAAGAATTTATAAAAATTCTTAATAATTTGCGTATCGGAAATTTGGATAATAAGGTGCGAGAAATTTTGTCGTCACGATTAAATGTAAAAGATGAAAATTCGGCAATTCGCCCGACAATTCTTACAACCCACAACGCAAAAGTTGAAAAAATAAATGCTGAAGAGTTGAAAAAAATTCCGCGTGAAGAAGTTTCTCATGAAGCGCAATATTTGGGCGCGCCAGATAAAATTGAGTTTTTAAAAAAGAATTGTTTAGCACCTTCATCTTTGAAATTAAAGATCGGAGCGCAAGTGATGATGATCAAAAACACTTATCAAAAAGAAGGAATTATCAACGGCTCGCTAGGAATTATTCGTGGTTTTAGTCCAAAAAAATCTTACCCAATTGTTGAATTTGCAAATGGCAAAACAATTACCATTTCACCAGAAGAATGGCTGGTTGAAAGATATGATGAAGAAAAAAAATTAGTCGTTTCTGATGCTTCGGTTAGTCAAGTGCCACTAATTTTGGCTTGGGCGATGACAATTCATAAATCTCAAGGTCTGACGCTGGATAAAATATCTTGCGATTTATCAGACGTTTTTAGTGCTGGGCAAGCTTATGTTGCATTGTCTCGCGCTAGATCTTTGGAAGGAGTTTTTATCGAATCAATTAATTTTGATCGCATTTTCTCAAATTCCGATGCGGTTAATTTTTATAAAAAATTTAAATAATGTCGTTTGTCAAAAACCTCTCCGACAATTCTCAAGGCATATTTTACGCCATTTTATCTTGCTTTCTAGCATCAGCTTTAATTTCGATTGTGCGTTTTTTATCAGCAGATTTGCACGTGTTTTTTATAGTTATGATGCGCAATTTTTTTGCTCTGCTGTTTTTTGCTCCGCAAATTTTTGTCGATTATAAAAAAGTTTTTCACACCACAAAAATTAAAATGCATTTATTCCGTGGACTTAATGGCTTAATGTCAATGTTCATGTGGTTTCATGTTGTTGCAGTGATGCCTTTGTCAGAAGCGGTTTCTGTTAGTTTTGTTATTCCGATTCTAACTACAATCGCGGCGGTAATTTTTTTAAAAGAGAAAGTTGAGAAAAATACTTGGTTGGCAACTTTTATAGGATTTTTAGGCATTTTAATAATCTTGCGCCCCGGTTTTAAAGATCTCGGCAGCGTTTATATTTACTCGTTTGTTTCGATAATTTTATGGACAACTTCCAACCTCATAATCAAATCAATGGTTAAAACCGAAAAGCCGCAAACAATTGTCGCTTATATGTCTCTAATTATGTTTTTGGCGTCTTTGCCTTTTGCGGTTCCGCATATGGAGTCTTTAAGCTTTAACAATATTTTCTGGCTGGCGTTGCTTGGATTAACATCAAATTTACTGCATATTTGCATATCTAAATCTTACTCTAAAGCCGATTTGTCTTATGTTCAGCCTTTTGATTTTACGCGATTAATTTTTACTGCGATAATTTCTTATTTCGCTTTTGGCGAGGTGATCGATATTTGGGTTGTTGTTGGTTCATTAGTAATTTTATTTGGTGTTATTTTGGTTATGCCGCGTAAAAAAACTAAAGCTCTTAAAGTTTTATTAACCAACTCCACAACCTAAGAAATGCTTCATTATTTTAAGCAAAAAATTACAGAATTGCGTGATGAAAACCGCTATCGCGAGTTCGTTGATATTTCGCGAATCTGCGGTGAATTTCCTTGTGCGATAAATAATCAAAATGGCAAAAAAATTACGGTTTGGTGTTCTAATGATTATTTGGGGATGGGGCAAAATCCTGCGGCAATTCAAAGCGCAATTGATGCAATAAGCAGCTTTGGAGTTGGTGCTGGCGGCACGCGCAATATTTCTGGAACTAATCATCCAGTTACTTTGCTTGAAAAAAAATTGGCCGAATTACATCAAAAAGAATCGGCATTAAGTTTTGTTTCAGGCTTTATCGCCAATGATGCAACCATTCAAGCTCTGGCAAAAATCATTCCAAATCTAGTGGTTTTTTCTGATGCAAAAAACCATGCATCAATCATCGCGGGAATTAGAAATAGCAGATTGCAAAAGTGCGTTTTCCGCCACAATGACATGCTGCATTTAAAAGAGCTGCTGCAGAGTTTTCCGAAAGATCAGCCAAAAATAATTATCTTTGAGTCAGTTTATTCAATGGATGGCGACTTCGGAAAAATTTCTGAAATAATAAATTTAGCCAAAGAATATGGCGCCTTAACATTTGTTGATGAAGTTCATGCGGTTGGAATTTATGGCGCAACAGGAGCTGGACTTTCCGAGCAGCTTGGATTGGCAAATCAAATCGACATTATTCAAGGAACTTTTGCCAAAGCTTTTGGTGTAATTGGCGGATATATTGCGGCAAAATCAGAAATAGTTGATGCAATTCGCAGCACGGCAGCGGGATTTATTTTTACCACAGCTTTGCCGCCAGCAATTGCTTCTGCAACCTTGGCAAATATTTCTTATTTGCAAAAAAGCGCAGTTGAGCGCGAAAAAATGCAGCGAAATGTAAAATATTTGAAAGACGAATTGTCAAAGGTTTCGGTTTCAATCGTCGAAAATCAATCACACATTATCTCGGTGAGAATTGGTGATGCTAAAAAAGCAAAAGAGATTTCACAAAAACTTTTAAACGATTTTAACATTTACGTTCAGCACATAAATTTTCCAACAGTTGATAAAGGAGACGAGCGTCTGCGCATAACTGTCACGCCGCTTCATAATAAAGAAATGATGGATGATCTGGTTGGCGCTTTGACGAAGGTTATTAATAATAACGCTTAAGAAAAATATTCTTAAATCTTAACTTTTTAAAAGAATTTACCCCTCACCCCAACCCTCTCCCTCAAGGGGAGAGGGAGTTAAACC
>CAYVKI010000002.1:0-51469 GCA_964452075.1 uncultured Rhizobium sp. | reverse complement strand
CTTTTTCGTCGAACTTTTCGTAATTCTAAATTTTTTGGAACGCACGTACATCTGGGTACGCTTACCTTCCAAAAAATTTACAATCACAAAAATTTCTTAGAAAAACTTGATTTACGCGACAGTGCAAAAATATGTTTTGAAAATTTTGAGGAAGTCGTCGAAGGTAGAAAGCAACTTCCATTTGTCAAGCTGGCAGAATTCTTTACAGCGACACTTTTTACAAAGTGCAAATTCTATTCCAATTAAAATAATGTCTGAGCAAATTTTTATTGTTAGTGGCGGAACTGGCGGACACATAATTCCGGCGCGTTGTTTGGCGCAATATTTTGCTCAAAATAATCGCAAAGTTTTGTTTTTGGGCGATGAAAAATATCGTAGCTACATCAAAGAAAATGACCAATTTGCGTCTAAAATTATCAGCTCATCGCAGATTAAAAAATCTCCAATATTTTTGATAAAAGCGGCGTGCAAAATTTTGATTGGAATTTTTCAATCAATTTACCTTTTTTGTAAATTAAAGCCAAAATATGTTTTTGCATTTGGCGGCTATTCAACCTTTCCAGTTTTAATTGCCGCAATTATAACGCGAACAGAAATTATCCTTCACGAACAAAACGCTCATTTGGGAAAAGTGAATAGAATTTTTGCCAAATTTGCTAAAAAAATTGGGCTTTCATTTAAAGAAACTTCTGGAATTTCTTCTGAGAATTTATCCAAAAGTTTTTTTGTGGGCAACTTAGTGCGAGATGAAATTCTTAGTTTGCATGAAATGAAATATGAAATTCCGATGTCGAAAGATCGCGAATTGAGAAAAGATAATAAAATGGGCTACGACTTACTTTTGGCATCAGATTTTTATGAAGAGCGGGAGTTAAAAAATACCTTCAATATTTTAGTAATTGGTGGTTCTGGAGGGGCGAAAATATTTAGCGAAATTTTGCCGCAAGCTTTTTTTAACCTTAGCGAAAATCTCAAAGAAGAAATTAAAGTGATTCAACAATGCCGCAAAGAATTATTGCAGAAAACTTTTGATGCCTATCGTTCGTTTAATGTAAATATTGTCATCGATGCATTTTTTGAAAATATGCCTGAACTAATTAAGCAGGCGCATCTTGTAATTGCGCGCTCTGGTTCTTCTTCGATTTTTGAATTTTGTGCGGCAAAAAAACCGATGATTTTAGTGCCATTTGCTTTGGCGGCGGACAATCATCAAGAAAAAAATGCTAGATACTTAGAAAAAAATGGCGCGGCAATTGTTGTGGAAGAAAAAGAGTTTACGATTAATAAAATTAATGATTTACTAAATAGCTTGATCGGCGATAAGCCAACTTTGAAAAAAATGTCAGAAAATGCTGGTTTTCTAGCAGTTCTTGATGCAACCAAAAATCTTGCAAGCCTTGCAAATGACTGAAATAAAAACCGAAAATAACAATCAATCAATTGGTCAAATTCTAAAAGCAAAAAGGCTAGAATCTGCTATTTCTGTTGAAGATTCTTGCGCCTATTTGAAGGTAAAAAAAAATGATATTGAGGCGATTGAAAGCGATGATTTTGAAAAACTTTCTGCGCATATTTATGCTTTGGGATTTGTTCGTTCTTATGCAAAATTTCTAAAAGTAGAAACGCAAATCGAAGAGAAAGTTAAGAATTTGCTAGTTAAATCAAATGTTGAGAACAAAGAGCACTTACTTGTAAATATTGGCGAAGATAAAAAATTTAGCCCTAATCGAGATCTTTTATTTAATGCTTTATTGGTTTCGATTTTGTTATTTCTAGTTTTGCTTTCGATTTACAATTTTGTTGAAACCGACAACAACTTGATAAGTAGCGAAATTCTTATTCGTGAATTAGAAAATTCCAATCCGCATGAATGAGTTTAGCAAAAACTTCGTCGAAAAATTAGTCGCAACAAGAATTCGTATTGCGAAATCAGAAGTGTTGCGTATCGGTTTTGCAGTTTTTGTGTGTATTTTGCTGGCTTTATATTTGCTGCCATTTTTCTTTAATAATTCGGCTTTGAAGTTTCAGATTTCTCAGAAAGTTACTCAAGCTTTAGGTTTTGATCTCACGATTTTGGGGGATGCTGAAGTTGCATTTCTTCCGAGTCCAACAATAACCTTAAATAAGGTTTTTCTGCGTCAGTATGCTGTAAATACAGATAAAGATCTCGATAAAAAAATACACAATCTTTATGCCAAACAAATTCAAATAAAGTTGGCTTTATTTAGCTTTTCTAAAGGATCGGCTATCAAAAAAATAATTTTCTCAAATGCCATTCTGCAATCTTATTACGAAAGCAACAAAGATGCAGTTCGTAGCGATAGTTTTACTGAAATTTCAGAGCAGCTTGCAGAAAAACCTCCAAGAAATGAAAAAAAATCTACATCAGGTTTAACGGCAAAACTATTTTCAATAGGTGAGCTGAATTCAGATTTAAATCTCAATAAAATGCCCGAAATTCTAATTAAAAATGGCAAGGGGTTTTTCTACGATAGTTTTAATAAAAAAAATGAATTTAGCTCTTTGAGTGCCAAATTTAAATTTGGAGAAAAAGAAATGGCTTCTTCAGGAATTTTTGTTTCCGGAGGGGTTGTTAGTAATTTTAAGGCTAAGGCGCGCTTTGGCTCTAATTCAAAAAAACCTGATTCTTTTTTTGAATTATCTTCTCCATCTGCCGAAATTCGTATTGCAGGAAATTTTTCTTCGGAAAATTTGGGAATTTCAAAAAGTGTATTTTCGGGAAAAATTGAAGGAGAAATTCTAGAATTTAAATCTTTCTACAAAAGCTATATCAGTAATAATGGTGTCTTTGCGAATAAGTTAAAATTAAATTCTAAGCCCATAAAAATTAGCGCCAACATTAGTAGCAAAGATAACATAATAGAAATCGAAGATCTTTTGATAAACTCGAGTTTGATAAGCGGCGAAGGTTCAATAGATTTTGATTTGAGCGGAAAAATTCCTGCAATTGACATGAATATTGACCTTGCAAATCTTGATCTAAACAACTTCTTGTCAGATGAAGCTTTGACAGCTTCTTACGGCGAAAACTTATTGGATGAAAAGTTTAAATTTGCAGGAAATGAAGTTGCAGAATCTTTGCAAGCAGAGCCTTTGGATGTAAAAGATGATCAGAAGTCGCAAATAATTTCGGAAGAAAAAATTCCCAAGCTAGAATTAGTAAAAAATCTGCGCAATTTTGATCTAAACGCCGAAATAAAAATTTCTAATATCGCTTTATTTTCGGGAGAAATTAAAGATGCGAGTTTGTATTTAACCATCTCAAAAGAAGGCGAAATTTTAGTCGCTCCGGCTCTATTCACAATTCCGGGAGAAGGTGCTTTTAGGGCTTGGGGCGTTCTTGATAATAGTGGATCTTTACCAAAATTTATTGGTGAATTTGACCTGCAAGGCAAAAGTTTGGAAGATGTTTTGCGTTGGTTAAAAGTTGAATCGCAAAGTTTAAAATTTAGTAACCTTAAAGAATACAAAATTTACTCAGACATATTTCTGGCTCCAAATATAAGTAAGTTTGGTAATTTTCATTTAATTTTAAACGGCGGAAGCAGCGAGTTTTTGGGAGAGTTAACCATTGATAATAGCGACAAAATTCCCAGCATTAAAAGTCGCTTTCGGGGCAATAAATTCAATGTTGATGATTATTTTTATGCTTCAGATGACAGTATTTATTTTAGTCAGGGCTTGCTGGTAAAAAAGCTTTTATGGCTTAATGATATATCTTCCAACTCAGATTTGGAGTTAAGTTTTGATAAAATGATTTTTGGTAAAGAAGAGTTTACTGACCAAAAAATGCATGTGAAATTCGGGCGCGGTTATGTTCAAATTGATGATCTAGAACTAAACTCTCCTCAAACAGATTTAAAAGCTGATATTCTTGTAGATATTAGTGAAAAAAGCCCGCAATTCACCCTTAATGTTACTGCCAATAATTTTCATTACGGAAGCGTTTCGGAGGAAGATTCTTTGGAGAGTGCGGAAGGTGTTTTAAAACCTTCAAAATCCGATTTAATAGATAGATTTTTTGATTTGCCATCTCTGGACGGCTTTAATGGTAATGTGAATCTAACTTTTGCAAATCTTAATTTAAAACAAAGAGCGATAAAAAATCTAAAATTTCAAAGTCGATTAGTTTCTGGTAGCTTAAAAAACTCAGTTCTTTCCTGTAATGTTTATGGCGGAAGCTTTGATTATAAAGGCTTAATCGGGCTTGGTTTGAGTAAAACTATTATTGGAAATGTTACTATAAAGCAGGCTGAATTGCAGAATTTATTATCAGATTTTTTGGATGTTGAAAATGTTTCGGGAGTGGCGAATATCTCTGCCAGTATTAGTTCTTCGGCATCAAAAAAAGGTGCATTTAAAGAAAATTTGGCCAGCGAAATAAAATTTAATATAAATGCGCCGTCAATCAAAGGCTATGGTTTGGAAAATCTGGTAAGAAAAATGCTTGCTCCAAAATTAAATGCTAACGATTTGAGAGAGCCAGAAAAAATTATTCTTGATTCTGAGGCAAAAACTTCATTTAAAAATGCCAGTGGTTCAGTGAAGATAAACAATGGTGTTGGAAAGGTTGGTGCCAATATTTCCGGAATTGCTCTAAACGGCGTTTTGAGTGGCTCGGTAGATTTACCAAAAAATAATGCCAATCTTTTATTTAATGCCATTTTCTTGACTGGAACACGAAACAAGCCAGTTCCAATTAATGTTGCCAGCAACATTGGTGGTAATTTTAATGCTTTAAATCAAAGCTTAAATATTGATCAAGTTCGACAATATTTCGGTCTCGCAAAATTACCTGCGCCGCCTCTTGAAACAAATGAAAAACCAAAAGAATTGCCAATGCCAAACGATCTTAAATCGCAAATTATTCAACCAAATTCAAACCAATAAATGTCAGGCTCTGTAGCAAAAATTCTGCAAAAAAAGAATCGCGAAAAAATAGTTTGTCTTACCGCTTACACTTTTCCGATGGCAAAAATTTTGGATAATTTTTGTGATATAATTTTGGTTGGCGATTCTCTTGGAATGGTGATTTATGGTCTTCCAGACACTGTGGATGTGACTTTAGAAATGATGATTAATCACGGAAAGGCGGTAATGCGCGCCGCAAAAAAATCTTTTGTGGTGGTTGATTTGCCTTTTGGTACATACGAAAATTCTAAAGAACAAGCTTTAGAATCGGCAAAAAAAGTGATCGCAGAAACTGGTTGTCACGCCATTAAAATTGAAACCTCGCGCGATTTGGTTGAAACGGTAAAATTTCTTGTTGAAAACAAAATCAATGTTATGGCTCACGTTGGGCTTCTGCCACAAAGCGTGCGCAAAATTGGTGGTTATAAATATCAAGGGCGCGAAGAAAAAGCCGCTGCAGAAATTTTAGAAACCTCTAAATTATTAGAAAAAGCTGGAGCTTTTGCAGTTGTAATTGAAGCTGTTCCAGAAAAATTAGCCGCAGAAATTTCGCACGAAATTTCCATTCCAACAATTGGCATTGGTGCTTCTTTGCAGTGCGATGGACAAGTTCTGGTAATTGACGATTTGCTCGGCCTAAACCAAGAATTTAAACCTAGATTTGTTAAATATTATGCCGATTTGGCTGGTGAAATCTCGCGCGCTGTTGGCGAGTTTTCGGCTGACGTAAAATCCAAAAAATTTCCAGCGAAAGAAAATCTGGTTTAAAGCCGCGTCGGCAATGTTTTAATTGACAGTTGGTTTTTGATCCTTAGCTTGCGCCGCCTTAAATTTCGTGACTTTTTCCGATTTTTCTCTTCTAAAAACAAACTTTAAAAACACAAAATGACTAGCTTCAGAAACGTTGCCATTATTGCTCACGTTGACCATGGCAAAACCACCCTTATTGACGCCATGCTTCACCAAAGCGGCACTTTCCGCGCTCACCAGCAAGTTGAAAATCGCGTTATGGATTCTAACGATCTAGAAAAAGAACGCGGAATTACCATTCTTGCAAAATGCACTTCTTTGATGTGGAAAGATCAAAAAATTAACGTAATTGACACTCCGGGACACGCCGATTTCGGTGGTGAAGTTGAGCGTGTACTTTGTATGGCAGACAGCGTGGTTATTTTGGTTGATTCCGCTGAAGGCGTGATGCCGCAAACCAAATTCGTGCTTGCAAAAGCTTTGGCTTTAGGTCTTCGTCCAATGGTTTTAATTAATAAAATTGATCGTGGCGATGCCCGTCCTGATGAAGTTTTAAACGAAATTTTTGATCTTTTTGTTTCATTAAATGCCACCGAAGAACAACTTGATTTCCCTGTTCTTTACGCTGTAGGGCGTGACGGATGGTGCGTTGCAGATTTAGAAAAAGATGAGCGCAAAGATTTATCGCCACTTTTTGATCTAATTTTGAGCCACGTTAATCCGCCAAAATTTGATGAAAACGCACCTTTTAAAATGTTGGCAACATTGCTTGATCGCAGCCCGTATTTTGGTCGTATGCTTACTGGTCGTATTTACTCTGGAAAAGCTAAAAATTTAATGAGCTTTAAAGCAATTAACCTAAAAGGTGAAGTTGTCGAGCAAGGTCGTTTAACAAAATTACACGTTTTCCGTGGTGTTGAAAAAATTCCTGTTGAAGAAGCGCAAGCTGGAGACATCGTTGCAATCGCTGGCTTAGAAAAAGCTTCGGTTTCAGACACTCTTTGCGAAATGTCAGTTTCTGAGCCAATCAAATCAACTCCAATTGATCCGCCAACAATGGCGATCACAATTGGCGTTAACGATTCTCCTTTAGCGGGTCTTGAAGGTTCAAAAGTGACTTCGCGCATGATTCGTGATCGTTTATTTTCAGAAGCTGAAACCAACGTGGCAATTAAAGTTAAAGAATCTGACGCAAAAGATGCCTTTGAAGTTGGTGGACGTGGAGAATTGCAACTTGGTGTATTAATTGAAAATATGCGTCGCGAAGGTTTTGAGCTTTCAGTTTCAAGACCGCGCGTTCTTTTCAAAAAAGGTGAAAATGGAGAAGTTTTAGAACCGGTTGAAGAAGTGGTTGTTGACGTAGATGACGCTTTCAGCGGTTCGGTAGTTGAAAAACTTTCTTCAAGAAAAGGTGAAATGATCGAAATGAAACCATCTTCTGGTGGAAAAACTCGTCTAGTTTTTTACGTTCCATCTCGTGGGCTTATTGGCTACCAAAGCGAATTCTTAACCGACACCAAAGGTTCTGGAGTTCTAAATAGAATTTTCCATGCCTATGTTCCATATAAAGGTGAAATGATTTCTAAGAAAAATGGCGCTCTAATTTCAACCGACGCTGGCGAAACCGTTGCTTATGCGTTGTGGAATTTGCAAGAACGCGGAACGCTTTTTGTAAAACCTCAGCAAAAAGTTTATTCTGGAATGATTGTTGGTGAAAATTCTAAACAAGGCGATCTGGAAGTTAACGTTCTTAAAGGAAAACAGCTTACCAACATTCGCGCTTCAGGAACTGACGAAGCAATTCGTCTAACCCCAGCAAGAATTCTGACTTTAGAAGACATGATAACTTATGTTGGAGAAGATGAATTGGTTGAAGTAACTCCAAAATCTTTGCGTTTACGTAAGAAGCTTTTGGACAGTAACGATCGCAAAAGAATGGGCAGAAGTAAAGAAGCCAAGTTTGATTTTGTTGCTGAATAGTTTTTAGAGAAATATCGCTAAAATAAATTTACTACCTCACAAAAAGTTTGTCACCCCGTCGTATGACGGGGTCTAGAGGGCTCAGTTATGGGACGGGGTGACAAAATGAAAAAGACTGACAAGAGGATGAAGAAGTTAAAAATAAAAGATGGTGATGAGACATTAAATTAATAAACAATTTACCCATATCCCAAATGACCAGACCATCAAAAAGAAATCCCGAACAAATCCGCAAAGTTGAAATTATCCCCCATGTTAGCAAACACGCCGAAGGATCTTGTTTGGTAAAATTTGGTGATACTCACGTTTTATGCACCGCATCAGTTGAAGAAAGAGTTCCGCCATTCTTGCGCAACAAAGGAACAGGTTGGGTGACAGCCGAATATAGCATGCTCGCACGCTCAACTCACACCAGAAACTCACGCGACCCAATGAAACCAAATGGTCGCTCAATTGAAATTCAACGTTTAATAGGTCGCGCTTTGCGCTCAGCAGTAGATACATCTCTGCTTGGCGAGCGTCAAATTATAATTGATTGCGACGTTATTCAAGCCGATGGCGGCACGCGTTGCGCCGCAATTACTGGCGGATATGTCGCTTTGGCAATTGCCATAAATAAATTAACCAATCAAAGATTGGTTCGCAGCAATCCTTTAAAAGGAAAGGTTTGCGCAGTTTCTTGCGGAATTTTTAATGGTGAAGTGGTTGCCGATCTTGATTACGCCGAAGACAGTAAGTGCGCAGTTGATACGAATTTTGTGATTAACGAAAAATTCAATTTAATTGAAATTCAAGGCACGGCAGAAATAGGCGACATGAGCTTCGAGAACGTTTCTCAAATGTATGAATTGGCAAAAAATGCTGCAAAAGAAATTTTTGAAATTCAGAAAAAAGCCATTCAAAACTAGTGATAAACTTCTCTGCGATGCGCAACTGTAATTACATAAATTACTAACCTCTTATCATCTTTGCTGCACAAAAGTCGATAATGGCACTGTCGCAAATCCTGTCTTTTGCTTCAAATTTTACTCGCAAATTTTTTTGTTTTTTATTTGTGCGAGTTACAAATCGATAATCGATTTGTGTCGTTAGTTTGTTTTTTGGCTCCTCATGGATGTCTGTATCCACTGCGTCGCCAAAAAACAAACTGCCTAAAAATTTTTTGCAAAAGCGGATTTGCGACAGTGCCATAATCGCCAACTCTAAATTTGTAGAGGTCTGATAATTATCCGATTAGCCCAATCAAATAGAAGTCAGGATTAGTTTGTAACTTTTCTTCAATTGCGCGCTTAATCCTTTTTTGAACAGAAGGATCCAAGCTGCGAACTTGCTTCGCAGCTATTTTGGTAAACTCAATTCTCCAACTCATGTGGTGTGTAATTAGTTAGCTATTTTTTAGCGTTTTTTTTAAATACCTCTTCGTAAGAAATGCCTTTTTCTCCAGATTTTTTAAATTCTTCAAAAAGAATCTTGGCTTGCTGATAATCAGCAAGGTCTTGTTTCTTCTCTTCTAAATATTGCTCCAAAGCTTTTTTTATAAAGAAGCTTTTTGATCTTTCTTCAGCTTCGCAAAGCTTAGTTAATTCTTTGTCTAGCTTATTTGGAATTTGTGCGGAAATTGTTACAACTTGGTTCTGCATAATGTTAGCTTGGTAACTTAATTATTAAAATAGATCCTAATAATTGTTATTAACTTCTAAATAGTAAATAAATTTTTATATTTTAAGTGGAAAATAAGAAAATAAATCTCACCCATTTATCCAAACAGCAACTTCAAGATTGTCTTGTGGAAGTTGGAGAAAAGCCTTTTCGTGCTAAACAAATCTGGAATTGGATTTATTCTCGCGGCGTAAAATCTTTTGAAGAAATGACCAATATTTCAAAAGAAATGCGCGAGATTTTTACGCAAAATTTCTCACTAAATCGCCCTGAAATTTCACAAGATATTTTATCGTCCGACGGCACTAGAAAATGGCTGGTGCGTTTTTCAGATTGTAAAGAAGTTGAGGCGGTTTTTATTCCTGAAGAAACTCGCGGCACGCTCTGCATCTCGTCGCAAGTTGGTTGCACTTTGGCGTGTAAATTTTGCCACACTGGAACGCAAATGTTGGTGCGTAATCTCGAATTTCACGAAATTGTCGCGCAAATTCTGATCGCAAAAGATTTGTTAAATGATTGGGATAAAAATAATCGCAAACTCACCAACATCGTATTTATGGGCATGGGCGAGCCATTTTTTAATTATGAAAATGTTGCCAAAGCAGTAAAAATTTTAAATGATGCTGAAGGTTTAGATTTATCAAATCGCAAAATAACCATCTCAACTTCTGGCTTGGTTCCAGAAATTTTGCGCTGCGCTGATGAATTAAAAACCAATTTAGCAATTTCGCTGCACGCCACAAATGACAAGCTTCGCACCGATATTATGGCGATTAACAAAAAATATCCGCTCAAAGAATTACTCGCTGCTTGCAAGGTTTATAATCAAAAAAATCCCAACCAAAAAATCACCTTTGAATATGTAATGCTTAAAGATGTTAATGACCAAGAATTGCACGCGCGCGAGTTAATAAATTTGATCAATCGCTCGAACGTAAATGTAAAAATAAACCTAATTCCATTTAATCCGTGGGATGGCTGCGAATATGGTCGCAGCGACATTGAACAAATTTTAAAATTTCAACAAATTCTAAAAAATGGCGGCGTAATTTCGCCAATTAGAAAAACTCGTGGTGACGATGTTTTGGCGGCTTGCGGGCAATTAAAATCTCTTTCACAGCGCGAACAGAAATTAAGAAAATAAATCCCCAACTTTTTTGAAAAAACTTTCTGATTTTGGGTTGCTAGATTTTTTACTCATTAATTGATCCAGCTTCGTCAAAAGCTCCCGCTCTTCGGAAGAAAGCTTCACGGGAGTTTCAATGTTAATTTTAACGAACATATCGCCGCGTCTTCCGCCTGAATTAATCACGCTCATTCCTTTCGATTTTAAGCGGAATTGATCGCCATTTTGCGCGCCTTATGGAATTTTTAAATTCGCTTTTGCGCCGTCAATTGTTGGAATTTCAACTGATCCACCAAGTGCGGCGGTGGTGAATTTCATTGGAATTTCAAAGTGAATATCGTCGCCTTTGCGTGTGAAAAACTGATGTTTTTTGATTGAAATATAAACATATAAATCTCCTGCTGGGCCGCCGCGCTGACCAGCTTCGCCTTCGCCGCTTAAGCGAATTCTGTTTCCTTCTTCAACTCCAGCCGGAATTTTTACTGATAAAGTTTTGTCTTTATTCACTCGACCTTCGCCACGACAAGATTTGCAAGGATTTTTAATAATTTGACCAACTCCAGCGCATGAGGTGCAAGTGCGTTCAACAATAAAAAAACCTTGTTGGGCGCGAATTTTGCCGCTGCCTTTACAGGTTGAACAATCTGACGCTTGTTCACCATTTTGCGCGCCACTTCCTTTGCATGGTTCGCAAGTTGTGGGAATGGTGAAAGAAATCTTTTCGGTTACGCCGCGAAAGGCTTCTTCTAAAGAAATTTCTAAATTATAGCGAATGTCGCTTCCACGTTGTGCCGCGCTACGTTTTTTGGATTGCCTTTGTCCACCGCCGCCAAAATCTCCAAAAATGTCGGAAAAATTGTTAAAAATATCATTGAAGTCAAAACCTCCGCCGCCATGTCCGCCACCACCAAAGCCGCCTTGAGCTCCTTCGTGACCAAATTGATCGTAGCCAGCTCTTTTTTGATCGTCTTTTAAAATTTCGTAAGCTTCGGTGGCTTCTTTAAATTTTGTTTCTGCTTCTTTGTTTCCCGGATTTCGATCTGGGTGATATTGCATTGCCAGCTTGCGATAAGCTTTTTTAATTTCATCTGCAGAAGCTTTTTTGCCAACGCCAAGAATTTCGTAATAATCTCTTTTGCTCATTGTTTTTTAATTTCGGTGAAAAAGGTTTGAAGAAGCTATTAAATAATTCGGTAAATCACTTTTACAAGTCGTTGCTTTTGAGCCATTTTGTAAGCTTTTCAAAAGCATTAGCGCGGTGAGAAATTTTGTCTTTTTCTTCGGCAGAAATTTCTCCAAAAGTTTTTTCCATGCCATTTTTAATAAAAATCGGATCATATCCAAAGCCAAGATTACCGCGTGGCTCTAAAGATAAATTGCCATCAACGCGACCTTCAAAAGAAATGGCAAAGTTTGTTTCGGGGTTAAAAAGCGATAAATTGCAGATGAAAAATGCGCGGCGATTTTCTGGAGAAATTTTATTAATTTCGGAGAAAATTTTTTCAAAAGCATTTTTAAAATCATCTTTGCCTTCCGAGTTTTTCGCAAAGCGGGCCGAATAAATTCCTGGTGAATCATTCATTGCTTCAACGCATAATCCTGAATCATCGGCTAAAGCGATTAATCCAGTTTTTGAAGCGTAATATTTGGCTTTTAGAAGGGAGTTTTCGGCGAAAGTTTTCCCAGTTTCTTCTGGTTCAGAAATGTTAAATTGAAAAGTTGGAACGGATTCGATATTAAGTTGCGTCAATAGTGACGAAATTTCAAAAAACTTACCCTTGTTGTTGGTGGCAATTAGCAGTTTTTTTGGAAGTGTGGGCATTGTTATTTTAAAAAAAGAAACGCCGCAAATCATGAAATTTGCGGCGTTTTAAACTTTGTTTTTTCGCTTTGTTTTAAGCAGCAGCTTCAGTTGCTGGTGCTTCTACTGGAGCTTCAGCGGCAGCTTTCGCAGCGGCTGCTTCAGCAATCGCTGCATCAGCAGCTTCTTTTTCTTTAGCAACTTTTGCAGCAGCTTTTTTCTTCAAGTTAGAGCCTTTAGCTTTTGGCTTAAAGTTTGGAGTATATTTGTCAGCACCTTTAACGCCAAGAGCGATAAGAAATTTTGCAACTTTTTCTGTTGGTTGCGCACCAACTGAAAGCCAATATTCGGCGCGTTCTTTATTTACAGTGACGCGATTTTCTTTGTCATCTGTAAGCAAAGGATTGTAAGTTCCAATTTTTTCTAGGAACTTAGAGTCTCTAGGAGATGTAGCGTTAGTAACAAGAATACGGTAATAAGGAAGACCAGTTCTTCCGCCGCGAGCAAGACGAATTTTTAACATTTTTTATTAGTTATTTTTCTTAAATGACACTTAGCCGACTTTGAGGAGCGCGGCAAGGTAGAAGTTGGAAAGTTTTTTGCAACTTATTTTTTAATGTTGTTTCGGTGATTATTATTTATCTGTAAAATTGCTATTTTATCACCCCGTCGTGAAGACGGGGTGATAAAAATTTAATTAATCTTAAGAATTAAGTTCAGAGCTGCATTTATTCAAAATACGAGATGCTCTGGCGATTGGATTTGTTAAATAAAAATCAAAATCTTCGGCTGCAATTTTTTGATCAGAAAACTCGCCTTTTAGATCGCTAGAATTTAACCAAGATGCTTTAGAAATTTTATTAAGATTGGTAAATTGAGGTAATGATTTTCTAAGCTCTTCAAGGTTTGAAAAACCAAGTTCGATCCCAAGTTTTTTTGCTAATTCAAGAATGATTTTCCAATCTTCTTGAGCTTGCCCAACTGGAAAAGAAGCTTGAGAAGTGCTTTGTGGGCGACCTTCTAAATTGATGTAGATCGCATTTTTTTCGCTGTAAGAAGATGCTGGTAAAATTACGTCAGCAATGTGAGCTCCGCGATCGCCGTGAGTTCCGATATAAACAACAAAAGTGTTTTGTAGTTTAGAAAAATCTAAATCGTCATCAACTCCGTGCAAAATCACTAATTTTGGGTTAGAATTAAGAATTTCATTTGTTTTAGAAGAGGTGAAACCAAGCTCTAAGCCATTAATTAAGCCGGTGGATTTTGATAAAAAGTTAAAGCCATTCCAGTTTTCTTGAATCAAGTTGAACTTTTCAGCGATCTTTTTGGCGTAGTGTAAAATTAGGTTTCCGTCAGCGCGGCTTATTATGTCGTGACCTAAGATCAACATTGGTTTTTCAGCTTTTGACAAAACTTCACAAAATTCTGATTTTCCTTCGAGAATATTTTTTAGAATTTCAATGCTGCCACCCAAGTTTTTGTGACTGTAGGTTAAATCAAGATCTTCGCCGATTGAGGCAATTTTTAATTTTTTAGAAAGAGATCTTTTTTTGATTCGGGCATTTAAAATTGGTGCATCTTTTCGAGGATTAACGCCAATTAACAAACAAGCGTCAGCTTCTTCAATGCCAGCAATTGCGCTGTTAAAAAGATAAGAAGCGCGATCTTGCGACTCGAGTTTTTCACCTTTTAAACGACAGTCGAAATTTTTAACTTCGAGTTTTTCGAGTAGTTTTTTTAGAGCAAAAATTTCTTCAACGGCGGAAAGTTGACCGGTAAATGCAGCAATTTCAGATGGTTTTAGAGTTTTTATTTTGTTGGCAATTTCGCTAATAGCTTCATCAAAATTAGCTTCAACAAACTTGCCGTCGCGCCTAATATAAGGTTTGTCGAGGCGTTGATACTTTAGTCCGTCGTAGCAAAAACGAGTTTTGTCAGAAATCCATTCTTCGTTAATTTCTTCGTTTAAACTTGGCAAAATTCGCATTACTTCAACGCCGCGAGAATCGATGCGAATGTTGCTTCCAACTGCATCCATCACGTCGATTGTTTCGGTTTTTCTTAATTCCCAGCTTCTAGCTTTAAATGCGTAAGGTTTAGAAGTTAAAGCCCCAACCGGACAAAGATCGATGATATTTCCAGATAATTCAGATTTTAAATTTTGCTCTAAATAAGTGGTGATTTCCATTCCTTCGCCACGATTTACTGCGCCCATTTCGGTAGTTCCAGCAACGTCTTCGATGAAGCGAACGCAGCGTGTGCAGTGAATGCAGCGCGTCATTTGGGTTTTAACTAAAGGCCCTAAATTTTTGTCTTTTACGGCGCGCTTATGTTCGTGGTGATGGCTTTTTCCAGAGCCATATTGAAAAGCTTGATCTTGCAAATCGCATTCGCCGCCTTGGTCGCAAATTGGGCAATCGAGAGGATGATTTGCCAGCAAAAATTCCATCACGCCTTCGCGGGCTTTTTTTACCATTGGCGTGTCGGTGTGAATTTTCATGCCGTCAGTTGCGGGCATTGCACAAGAAGCAACTGGTTTTGGAGGCATTCCCTCAACTTCAACTAAACACATGCGGCAATTTCCAGCAATTGCTAATCTTTCATGGTAGCAAAAACGTGGAATTTCAACGTTAGCGATTTCGCAAGCTTGAATGATTGTAATGCCGTCAGGAATTTGTGTTTCTTGACCGTTGATTGTGACTTTAGCCATGAGTGGAAATAGAAAATGTTTTTAAAAAACAAAAAGCGCATCGGAAATTTTTTAATTTTCAGATGCGCTAAATTTTAACTAGAATGGAATTTCGTCGTCATGTTCTTCAATTGAAACATCTCTGTTTGAACGAGAAGAAGATGAAGAATTATTTGAAGAGTAAGAATCGGAACTTCCGCTCTGGCGATCTCTTGAATCAAGAATTTGCAAAGTTGAGTTGAAATTCTGAAGAACGATTTCGGTGGTGTATTTTTCAATTCCTTGAGAGTCTGTCCATTTTCTGGTTTGAAGTGATCCTTCGATGTAAAGTTTTGTACCTTTTTTTACATAATTTTTAATAACCCCAACTAAGCCTGAAGAAAAAACCACAATGCGATGCCATTCAGTTTTTTCTTTTTTTTCGCCAGAGTTTTTGTCTTTCCAGCTTTCAGAAGTTGCGATAGAAAAGCTTGCAATTTCTCGTCCATCTTGCGTTGAGCGAATTTCTGGTTCTTGACCGACATTGCCAACGAGAATTACTTTGTTAATCGACATGGGGTTAGCCTCTAAATGTTTAATTTGTTTTTTAAAAGGAAGAGCGGTGTTCGTAAATCTTCGCGCAAATTAAGAAAGGCGGAAGCAAGACTCAAGTAAAAATTAATTCTGAAGTAGAAAACTCTCACCTTTACTTTTTTTCATATAAAAATAGTTTTCTGAAAAAATTTTTTCTGTAAAATTACCTTTCATTGAATGCGTCTCTCAACACTCAAACCCGCAAAAGAAAAAATCACCAAAAGCGAGATCTCTGCGGCGCATTTTATTCCTTACAAATGTCACTGGAATTCTGACACAATTCTTACTCACAAAGAAGAATTGATCAGAGTTATTAAGATCAAAGGTTTTGCTTTTGAAACGGCTGACGATCTAGACATCGACCTGAAAAAAACGGCGCGCAACAACCTTTTGAAAGGTATGGCTTCGGGTAATTTTTCTCTTTATTTTCATACGGTAAGGCGCAAAGAAAAAGGTTTTCCAGATGGCGATATGCCAGATAAATTCTCAGCTCGTGTAAATGAAGAATGGGGTAAAAAGCACTCTGACACAAAAAGTTTTATCAACGAACATTATCTGACCATAATTCGCGGAGCGGACACCTCTGGGGTTGCGGTTTTGGAGCATATCGCAAAAAAATTGCAGCATCGCGCTGACAAAACCGCCTGGGAAAATTACATGCGTGAAGCTTATGATGAGCTTGATGAAATGACGGAGCGTATCCTTAACGGTTTTGGCAATTATGGTCCGCAGGTTCTTGGTTTAACAGAAACTGAAGATGGCATAACTTCTGAAATTTTAGAGTTTCTTTCGCGTTTGGGTAATTGTGGATATTCTCAACCAATTAATGTTCCATTAAACCAAATTTCTAATCATTTACCAATCAGCAGATTATATTTTGGAGCAAAATCAATTGAGGTTCATAATCCAACAACAGTGAAATATGCTGGAATGGTTTCTATCAAAGAATATCGTCCATCAACTCATGCTGGGGTCTTTGATGTTTTTATGCAGACGCCGTTTGAAATGATTATTAGCCAGTCTTTTTCATTCATTAATCGAATGGTAGCAATTAGCTCAATGCAGTTGCAACAAAGGCGATTGGTTCAATCTGAAGACGTGGCGGTTTCGCAAATTCAAGAAATTGATTCGGCACTTGATTCGGCAATGAGTGGCGAGTTTGCGTTTGGCGATCATCATATGTCGGTTTTGTGCATTGAGGAATCGCCAAAAGCCTTAGAAAGTGCATTGTCAATTGCGGTTGTTGAATTGTCTAACGTTGGTATTACGGCAGTTCGTGAAAAAATGAATCTTGAGCCAGCTTATTGGGCGCAGCTTCCTGGAAATTCTGAATTTATGGCGCGGCGCAGCACGGTAAATACCTTCAACATTGCTGCTTTTGCTTCTTTTCACAATTATCCGTCAGGAAAAAGAAAGAGAAATCATTGGGGAGATGCGGTAACGGTTTTAAATACAGTTTCAGGAACGCCATACTTCTTCAGTTTTCACGTGCGTGATGTTGGTCACACTATGATTATTGGTCCGACTGGTTCTGGTAAAACGGTTCTTTTAAACTTTTTGTGCGCCCAAGCGCAGAAATTCAATGGTCGTTTATTTTTCTTTGATAAAGATCGCGGCGCAGAAATTTTTATTCGCGCTATCCGTGGTCGTTACATGATTCCGGAAGCTGCAAAAAAGTCGGGCTTTAATCCATTTCAGCTTGATGACACCGCAGAAAATCGTGCGTTTCTGATCGATTTCATGAAAGCTTTGGTAATGGTTGGAGATGCTCCATTGCCAGCCCATGAGATTGAGCGCATCAATGAAGCTGTTAAGGGAAATTATAAATTGCCAAAAGAACAAAGAAGGTTGCGCAACATCGCGCCATTCATGGGTTTGGGTGGCCCTGGAACTTTGGCGGGTAGGCTTTCGATGTGGCACACATCTGGTTCTCATGCCAAACTTTTCGATAATGAAGAAGATCTGATCGATTTCACTTCGGCGCGTTCTTTCGGCATTGAAATGGGCAATATTTTACAAGATAAAGCCAGTATTGGCCCAGTTTTGCTTTATCTTTTTCACCGCATTCAAAGTTCTCTTGATGGTTCGCCAACAATGATCGTGCTGGATGAAGCTTGGGCGTTAATCGGTAATCCAGTTTTTGCGCCGAAAATTAAAGATTGGCTTAAGGTTCTAAGAAAGCTTAATACTTTTGTGGTTTTTGCAACTCAGTCGGTTGAAGATGCTACAAAAAGTAGTATTTCAGACACCCTGGTTCAGCAAACCTCAACGCAAATTTTCTTGCCAAACTTAAAGGCAACATCACTTTATCGTGAAGTTTTTATGTTGTCGGAGCGAGAATTTACCTTAGTTAAAACTACGGATCCTTCGACCAGATTTTTCTTGGTAAAACAAGATAATGATGGCGTTGTTGCGCGCATCGATTTGAGTGGAATGGACGATGTAATTCGTGTTCTTTCGGCTCGCGTTGACACTATAATTTTACTAGACGAAATCATTGAAGAAGTTGGTGAAGATCCAGATGATTGGCTGCCAATTTACTATGAACGCAGTCGTCCTAAATAATTAATTTACCATTTTCCTTGGCAAAGTTTCTAAAAAATTTAGCAAAAAAAATAATTGTTTTGATGGTTGCTGCTGCGTTTTTTGAGATTGCTTTGCAAACTTCATATGCTGAGGGAATTTCTCATGGAGTTGGAAGAGATCGTACTTGCAACTCAAATGGGGTTCCAAGTGGTTTAGAGTTTTTTACTGCTTCAAATGATCGACCAGTTGCGGATCCAGGAGATGATCTTGATATAGTGTTATCAAATCCAGTCTGTTTGGCATTTTTTCTTGATGTTTATGTAACGGTAAAAGCCACGATTACCACGATGAATAAAGCTTGCGGTTCGGGCAGTGCAATTCCACGCGTATATCCTTCGCCCTTGCAGGATGCTGCGGATATTCTTATGGCTACCCAAAAAGCAGCAACAGGCCCCCCATCCTGCTTAGCAGCTGTTTCTGCGGCTGCGGCAGCTTATGGCGGTTTAACAGCTACTTTGTGGAAACTTTATTCAATCGCAGAAGATACTTATAAAAACACTGAAATCTGTGGCGCTAAGTGGGAATCGGCAAATCCTAAAGAATATGATTTTAGCTCTCCAAATAAGAAGCAGCAAGTTAAGGATGCCGTTGAGAAATATATAAGAGATGGAGAGACGGCAAAACTTACTTTAGAAGGAGCTGACAATGTGACTTATCGCGAATGGTATTATGGCGGAGAGGAGGTTTCGGATAATCCGCAAGCTGGACACGAACCTTGCTATGACGTAACTCAGCCAAAAGTTGATGGCAAATATCCAGTGCAAAAATATTACATGCGAGGTTTGGCGCCAGGTAATTTTAACTGTAAAAAATACGATGTAGTCCCTGGAAATCTTGATCCATTAACCGGTCAGTCGATTACTGAAGATAGAGTTGTTGAGTTGCAAAAAGCATATAACTGCTGCAAGCAAAGAAGTGCCAATTACATTTGTATAAATTATGCTTCCAGTACAAATACTTTAGACAGCGTTAACAGCAGCAAGAAAGTTTTTTGCAAGGCTGGAACTCATTGCAATATTGGAGGAGATGTAAACGGCGTTACTTTTGAAGCAAAAACAATGGATAGCGGTCGTTTAATATGTGCTCAAACTTATAGCTTATGTCCTTACAATTTTACAATTGGCGGCGGCTCGGAATATTGTAATTATTATCAAGATGGAATATTGAGAGATGGTCGTTGGGAGATGATAACGAAAGATGATGCTGCGGCAGGAAATTGTTCTTCAAAAAGTGAAATTAGAAATCCGGATTGCACTTATAATAATAAGGCAAATAAATGCATGAACTACTGCCAGTATTTAACCCACTGCACTACAACTAGTTTGCAAGATTATCATTATAACAGCGATTTGGGTTCTCCATATTTTTCCGATGCCTGCATAAACTTTGTTGGAGATTCGCAAAATCATACTGCTTACGGTGGCGGATTTATTCTTAATAGCCAAAAACATTTCTCAGCTCCAATTGCCCAATGTGTTAGAGAAACTTTGGAAAATGTATTTCAAAACACCGCAGGTCACAGCAGATGTTTTAATGAAAATGAATATCCAGATAGAGATGGAAATTGTCCAAGTGGACGCTACGTAGAAAATGGCAGTTTTGTTTATAAAAAAGGCAACTCGGTTAAAGAAGAATCTTTTTTTACCGTTGTGCAAAATAATTTGAGACTTGTGGTAAAAATGGTTTTGACTTTGTCAATTACCTTTTACGGCATGAATCTTCTTATGGGGAAGGCTGATATTCGTGAAAAGAAAGATATTTTAATGTATCTAACAAAAATTTCTTTAGTGCTTTTCTTTGCAACGGGCAACGCGTGGCAAGGATTTTTCTTTAAAGGTGTTTATGGAGCTTCGTCAGAATTTTCGCAGATGGTTTTTAAAATAGGCGCGCAAGATTCCGAATCTCGTAGAGACGGATGTCAGTTTGGCATGATAACAAATTCAAATGGTGAAGAGATTTCTTCTGGGCGTTTATATCCAAGTGGAAAAGAATATCTAGCTTTGTGGGATACTCTCGATTGCAAAATGATGCGCTATCTTGGTTATGGTCCAGAGCTTAAAGCGGCAAATATTGCTTCGCTAATCTTAGCTTCATTTTTGACTGCACCAATTAATTCGGCGGCAATTTATTTTGCTATTGCGGCAATGTTTTTTGGTTTTTGTTTTGTGGCTTTAACACTTAGAGCGTTGCATATATTTTTAGCATCTTCAATGGCGATAATCATTATGGTTTTTGTTTCGCCAATAATGATCACAATGGCTCTTTTTGCTAAAACTAATGAGATGTTCAAAACATGGACGAAAGAGCTTATAGGCTATTGTTTACAACCCATGATACTTTTTGCTTACATTGCATTCTTCATTACAATTACAGACAGAGTTTTAATTGGTAGTGCAACTTTCTCTGGAGAAGCTCCTTCTAAAGCAATTAATTGTTCAAAAGTTTGTAAAGATTCTAATGGCGTTATTAAGCCTTATAATTCTAACAACGAAGTTAATGATTGTAGCGAACCAGGCGATAAATTGGTAAACCCAATGAATGACAGCGTTGCTTGTCTAATGAGCCTTGATGATTTTGGCAAATTACCGGGTTTAGAAATGTTTGGTCTGACCATTCCAATTCTTATGAACATATTCACCGACAATATTAAAATGAAAATCCTCACAATGGTTAAGGGAGCTTTGGTTATGTTGCTGCTTTATAAGTTTATGGATGAGATTTCTGGGATTGCCACAAGGCTAGTTGGTGGATCGCAGTTGCCACAAAGCACAGCCAATGCCAGAAAAATGATGAATTCGATGGGAAGTTTTGTTGCAAAATCAGCTGAGCGAGGAAAGGGTGCGGTTAAAAGAGCTGGAGGAGGGGTGGGTGAAAAAGCTATTAAAGAACTTAAAGACAAAGTGCGATCTAAAGCAAGTCGAGGAAAATCAGTTTCTGGTGAAAAAGACAAAGGAAGTTCTGAAAGTAAAGGAGATCACTCAGGGTGAGTGTAAACAGAAATGGTATTGCAAAAAAGCTTCAATGCAAGGCGTGAGGTTGTTTAGTTTGACAAATTAACATTTAATATTTTAACTGCGCCGCCTCATTGATAGCGGGTCATTCGCTTTACGACAATGTCTTTGCATCTTTGCAATAAATTGCTATCGTAGCTCAGGGGTAGAGCACTTCATTGGTAATGAAGAGGTCGGTGGTTCGATTCCACTCGATAGCACCATTTAAAAATGGAGAAACATGAAACTACTTACCGCCGCACTAATTTCTTTTTTTATTCTTCTCTACCAAAACTCTTTTGCCAAAAACATAGCCATAGTTGCAACTGGCGGAACCATTGTTGGAGCTGGTGAATCAGCTGTTGGGTCGAAATATGCGGCGGCAAAAATTGATATTAATCAGGTTATAAAAACCATCCCAAATCTTGATGCGATTGCTGAAGTTCAAGCTGAGCAATTAATGCAAGTTGCAAGCCAAGATATTGGAAATTGCGATTTGTTAAAAATTGCTAAAAAAGTGAATGATCTTTTAGCAAAAAGATCGGTTCATGGCGTAGTTGTCACTCATGGAACAGACTCAATTGAAGAAACGGCATATTTTTTAAACTTGGTTGTAAAAAGCAAAAAACCCGTGGTTTTGGTTGGATCAATGCGACCTTCAACTTCATTGAGTTCCGATGGATCGCTAAATCTCTTTAACGCTGTTGCTTTGGCGAGTTCTGAAATCGCCTATAACAAAGGCGTTTTGGTTATGATGCAGGACAAAATATTTGCCGCGCGCGACGTAACAAAAGCCAGCACGATCAATGTTGCTGCCTTTGATGCCACAAACTCTGGGGCAATTGGTTATGTTAATTATGGTAAAGTAGAAATTTATTACAGTTCGCTTCGCGCTCACACTTCACAAACCGAATTTAATGTTAAGAAGTTAAATTCTTTGCCAAAATCTGACATAATTTACTCTCACGATAATTTTGATTCTGGCGTTGTTGATTACCTTGTTGCCTCGGGATCTAAAGCAATAATTGTTGCTGGCGTTGGTGATGGAAACGTCAATAAATCAACTCTAGAGGCTTTAACAAAAGCATCTAAATCTGGGGTGATTGTGGTTAGAAGCTCAAGAACTGGTTCTGGAGCGGTAATCGCAAATTCTGAAATTAACGATGATGAATTAGGTTTTGTTGTGGCTGACAATCTAAGCCCGCAAAAGGCGAGAATACTTGCTTCTTTGGCCTTAACTAAAACTTCCGATGTAAAAAAAATTCAGAAGATGTTTGAGAGATATTAATTAAGAATATACCAGGATTTAAGAAATAGAAATGCCATATTTCTGGCTCAAATAAGTTTCGATCATTTGTCTTTCTTCGGTTTTGACGGCGCGGTTAAAAATGATGATTTCTGCAATATCTCCACGAAAATAATTTCCTAAATATCTGCCAATCGCTGAGCCAGAATAAGATGAAATTGCAGTTGTAAAGCTTCCATCGCTATCTTCGGGATTGACGCCGCCATTCTGCCAATATTTTTGCCCAGTTGCCTTGTTAAACAAAAACGTATGTATCGTTGGGTTTGGGTCAGAAAAAGCTGCAACGGTAAAATCATTCGTATTTGCCCCGTAATGCGAATGTCTAACCGAAGTATTGGATGCGTATCCAACATTTAAATTAGAGTTGCTGGAAGAATCAGATCCGCCAAGAAACATTAGCAGGCTTGAATTTGAAGCTCTTTGAGCAACTACAAAAATAGTGTAAGAAGTGCCGATTAATTGAGAGCCGTTGAAGGGCATAAAGTCATCTGTGCCATCAAATCTGATTGCTGGAATAGATCCGTTAAAAACCTCGGTGTAAAATTTAGGTCTGTTTGCAGAACTGGTTTGTTCGGCGTTGTTTTTAGAAGCTCCATTCAAATTGCTATCTTGCCAAACGCTGATTTGGGTGCCGTCTTTTTGCTCGTTAAATAAAAAACTAGTTTCAAGAGAAGGTTCGTACCAAGCAACAATATCGCTCATGTCTTTTATGGACGAATTTTTTGTGAGGGTTTGAGAATTGGAGAGACGAGCCTTTTTGATTAAGGCTTGCGATTTGATCATCCCAACAATAATTGCTGAAATTATCATTAAAATTACCGACATTTCAACTAATGAAAAAGCGGTATTAAAGGTTTTTTTCGGCATTTTTTGATTTATTTTGAGAGAAAATTAATGGGACCTTCGGCGCGACCGTGAATGAATTGGTCAAGATAAGCGTTACCAGAAGAATACATGTCTTTCACGCTTCCAAACCAAATAATTTTTCCTTCAAAAAGCATGGCAATTTTGTCGGCAATTTTGCGCGCCGACGCCATGTCGTGAGTAATTGTAATTGTTGTTGCTCCCAACTGTTTAGAGTTGGCGACGATTAAATCATTGATGACATCTGCCATAATCGGATCAAGCCCAGTTGTTGGCTCATCAAAGAAAATAATTTCAGGATTTGCGGCAATTGCTCGAGCCAAAGAAGCGCGTTTTTGCATTCCTCCAGAAAGTTCTGACGGAAAAAGATCGGCAGTTTTTTCGCTTAATCCAACAGATTTTAATTTTGAAATAGCAATTTCTCGCGCTTCTTTTTTGTTAATTTTTTTGTGGTTTAAAAGACGAAAAGCAACGTTTTCCCATATCGGCAAAGAGTCGAAAAGTGCGCCACCTTGAAAAAGAAAACCGAATTTTTCCATCATCAAATCTCGATCTTTATTATTTAGACCAACAACTTCTTTGCCGTCTATTTTTATACTTCCCGAGTTTGGTTCAATTAGGGTAGCAATTGTTTTAATCAGAACAGATTTTCCAGATCCAGAGCCGCCCAAAATTACAATTGATTCGCCTTTTTTAACATCCAAATCAATGCCTTTCAAAACCTGTTTTTCACCAAAATTTTTGATGAGATTTGTGATGATAAGTTTTGAAGTCATTTGTGTTTATGGCTTTTATTTTGAAGCTTCGGTTAGCTTTTTTTCGATTATGTTTTTCAAGGTTGCAAAGTCGATATAACCTTCAGAAATTTCGCCATTAATGAAAAATGTTGGCGCAGATTTAAGTTGTAGAACCTTTGCCGCCTCCATGCGAGAAACCAATTTTTGTTCCTGCATTTTTTTATCACTTATACAAGCTTTGAATTTGTCAGAACTCATGCCGTCAAGACCAGCAATTGCTTCTAATTTATCGGAGAATTTCGCGTCAAAAGCCCAAGAATCTTGAGTTTTATATAAGGCTTTGATTGTGGCAAAATATTTTTCGGTTGCCTCAGATTTATTAGCGTTGGCTTGACAAGTTGCAAACATATCAGCAACTAGAGCAGCCTGATTTAATGGAAAGCTACGAAAAATAAATCTTACCTTGCCAGTATCTACAAATTCTAATTTTAATTTTTCAAAAGATTCGCGGGCAAATGAAGCGCAATGCGGGCAAGAAAGCGATGCATATTCAATCATCACAACTGGAGCATTTTTATCTCCAATAGAAAAATCAGAGTCAGAAACTTTTAGAATTTCACTATTTTGACGAGCGTCGGGTAAATTTTCGGCTGCAGAATTTACGGCAGAATTTACAGAATCTTGCTCTTGTTGCGTTGGTGCAACTTCATCTTTGAAAGCGAATTTAAACGAGGTTTTGTTTTCGTAATTGTAGATTACGTAAGCAATAAAACTAGTAACTAAAAATGCTGCAACAGCGATATAAATTTGTTTTACAGTATTTTTTTTCATATTTTCTTCTGATTTAAAAAGTTGACTGAAGTGAAATAAAACTTAACTAAGTGAATAGTATAAAAAAATTTTTTTAAGAAAAAAATCAATCAAAATAATGTCAAAAGTTCCGCTGTCGGTTTTTATTATTACCAAAAACGAAGAAGATCGCATTTTAGATGTCATAAATGCAATAAAAGAAATTGTCGATGAGGTTTTGGTAATTGACTCAGGAAGCGAAGATAAAACCTGTGAAATTGCTGCCAAAGCTGGTGCAAAAGTGATGTTTAATGAATGGCGAGGATTTGGTTTGCAGAAAATTTTCGGAGAAAATCAGTGTCGTAACAAATGGGTTTTAAATATTGACGCTGACGAAGAAGTTTCTCCAGAGCTTGCTTTGGAAATTCAGGAAATTTTTGAAAAAAAATTGGTCGAAAATTTTTGTGGATTTCGTGTAAAAATCGTCAATAAATTTCGCTTCGAAAAGCGTCCAAAAAAATTGGCTTATTTTTACAATCAGCTTCGTCTATACAACAAAGAATACGCGGGTTTTAAAAATAGCCCAGTTCATGATTCTGTTGAGATTCGCAGCAATAATTCAAAGAAAATTGGGCAGTTAAAAAACATTATTTTTCATCAGTCTTTTCGCTCTTTTTCGCACTGGATTGAAAAAATAAATTTCTACTCAGAGATGCAAGCTAAAGATTCTTTTGCTAAAGGAAAATGCCCATCATTTTTAAAAGCTTTTTTCACTCCAACCGTAGCTTTTTTAAAAGCCTATTTTGTTAGGCGTTATTTTATTTATGGTTTTAATGGGCTTATTTACAGCTATCTTTTTGCATTCTCGCGTTTTGCAAAAGTTATTAAAACGCGCGAACTTTTCCAGGAAAAAGGGCAATGCTAAAATTAATTTTTATTTTATGGGCGACCATAATTCTGAGTTCTTGCTCCAGCGTCACAATCGAAAGTCCAGTGATTTATTTCAGCAACTCTAGTTCAAGTATAATCAAAAATATTGAATGCGATTGGGCTGGTAAAAACCTTCTAACTTTACCAACTCTTGATCCGGGAGATAGTCGGAGTCAGTCTTTTTACATTAGCGAAAAAAAAGAATTTTTTGGATTGGTTAAAGTTTCTTGGCGAAATAGTGAAGGAGAAAAACTGGTGCATGAGTTTTATTTTCAAGAAAATAATTTGCCTGGAATTGAAGATCATACAACATACAACTATGTGCAATTTTATTTAGATCAGGAGGAGTTAGAAATAGTTAGTAGTGACGCTCCTGATTTGGCAGGAAAAACCAGAAAAATGGAAAAACTGCTCTCTCGCCTCAAAGCTGGACATAAAGAGAATTTAAGCGCGTCCGAGTCAACCTCGCTGATTCGTGTTCAGCATATTGACCCGCAAAAAGTTAAAGAAACTCCTTATTGGATAAATAACTCGTTTTAGGATTAAAATTTGAAAAAACTCCGATGTTTTGCATTATTGTTTTTTCTGGTACCGAAGTTGGTATTTGCTGCTGGAGCTTATTTGGTTGATGATGGGGGAATTTCTGACCCTAATAAATTGCAAATTGAAAGTTGGTATAGTCATAGCAGCACTGGAGAAAATATTTATGTTACCAATCCATCTTACCAACTATTGCCAAACGCTGAATTTGCGATTCAAGAAACTTATAATAGCGACTCAAAAACTGTAAATACATTATGGCCGCAGGTAAAATATTTGTGGCACAAAAGTGATAACATTTCTTCTTCGACAACAATTGGTGTTAATTATTCTTCAACCGATCAAAAAATTTACGGTCATTATGGATATAACTCAAACACCATAAATGTAATCGAAAAGCTGTTGGATGTTGATTTATATGTAGGTTGGCAAAATTGGAGAACTGCCTTTCGCAACGATAAAAGTATTACTTTTTTAAATTATGGAGTCGGAGGTGTTGTTCACATCACTGAAAAACTATCTTTCAATCCAGAAATTTTCCAAACCAATGGAACTTATAAAACAGGGCCAAATCGTCCAGCAACTCAATATGGTTTGCGTTACCGAACTAATGATAATCTAATTTTTGACTTAATTTATGGTCACAACATTAACGGCAATAACCAAAACTGGATGACTTTTGGGGTTACTTTAGTTTTTTAAGGCATCTTTGCAAATCAAGTTTTTCGTCGAACTTTTCGCAATTCAAAATTTCTTAGATTTAAACAACAGCGAACTATCTCCGTAAGAATAAAAACGATATTTTTTTGAAATTGCATGAGCGTAAATTTTGCGCGCATTTTCCTTGCCAACAAAAGCAGAAACCAACATGAATAAAGTTGATTTTGGCAAGTGAAAATTAGTCATTAAAATATCCGCTGTTTTAACTCGATAAGGTGGATAAATAAAAATTTCTGTTGCAGAAGTTTGCGCCTTTACAAAGCCATTTTCATCGCAACAAGACTCAAGAACGCGAAGCGAAGTTGTGCCAACGGCAACAATTTTTTTACCATTTTTTTTCGCTTCATTAATTGTTTCGGCAGCTTCTTGTGAAAGAAAAAAAGATTCGCGATGCATTTTGTGATCTTGTAATAAATCACTTCTAACTGGCAAAAAAGTTCCAGCGCCAACATTTAAAGTGACGAAAACTTTTTGAATTTTTTTAGCGTCAAGTGTGGCAAAAATTTTTTCGTTAAAATGCAGACCCGCAGTTGGAGCAGCAACTGCAACTCCATTATTTGCATAAATTGTTTGGTAGTTTTTCTGGTCTTGTGGCTTTTGTTCGCCGCGTTTTATGTAAGGCGGAAGCGGAACGTCGCCATATTTTTCTAGGCTTGCAAGTAAGTCGTTTTCTGAGCGATTAAATTTAATTTTAATAAATCCGTCATCAGTTTTTTCTAAAACTTCTGCAGAAAAATCTGGCGCGATTTCTAACAAATCTCCAGCTTTAACTTTTTTTGCAGGGCGGCAAAGCGCGCTCCAAATGCCTTGTTCTTCTTGATCTAAATTAAATTCAAGTTTGGCATTGTTGCGTAAAATAGTGGCCGATAATTTTGCTTTTACAACTCGGGCGTCGTTAAAAACTAACACATCGCCTTCTTGCAAAAAATCAGCGAGGTTGATTACCTGTAAATCGGAAATATTCTGACCATCAAAGGTCAACATCTTGGTTTTTTCGCGTGGAAAAAACGGCTCTTGCGCAATTAGTTCGTCGGGCAAGTCAAAATTAAAATCGGAAGTTTTTAGCATGAAGGAAGAAAAAACACATTTTGGATTTAAACAGGTGAATCGTGAAGAGAAGGTCAATCTTGTCAAAGAGATTTTTTCAAATGTCGCCGAGAAATACGATTTAATGAATGATTTGATGAGTGCGGGAGTTCATCGCATTTGGAAAAATAAAATGATTGAAGAAATTAATCTTAAATCTGATTTAACTCGTGTTATTGATCTCGCTGGAGGAACTGGAGACATTGCATTTCGCATTGCAAAAAAAGCTCGTGCAAAAAATTCTCAATGCAAAATTGACATTGTAGATATCAATCAAGAAATGTTGGACGTTGGTAAAAATCGCGCTGTCGATCTCAACCTTTTTTCTGATTTAACTTTCACCTGCTGCGACGGAGAAAAGCTTTGTTTTGAAAATGAAACTTTCGATTTTTTTACAATTGCTTTTGGAATTAGAAACTTCACCAACATAGATTTGGCATTGAAGGAAGCCTATCGAGTTTTAAAACCTGGTGGAAAATTTATCTGCTTAGAATTTTCGAAAGTGAATGATTATTTTCTGCAAAAATTTTACGACGCTTACTCTTTTAAAGTGATCCCAAAAATTGGTGAAGTGATTTTAAAAGATCGCGAATCTTACCAATATTTAGTTGAAAGCATTCGCAAATTTCCAAGCCAAGATGATTTCAAAAAAATGATTGAAGACGCAGGATTCAAGAATGCTCGCTATAAAAATTTATCTTTCGGAATCGCTGCAATTCATGTGGGCGAGAAATGAAAATATATTTAGTTTTGTTTTTTCTAATCTCTTCCTGCTATTCAATCGATGGTAGATATTGCTCAATTCCAAGTGAATATACACGAAGTCAGGCGGAAGATTATTATAATAGTTTGGGAGTTTTTCGTGAGCATTTGAGCGATGCAAAAGCCAAAAAACTTTTTGGCTGTAATTTTCACAAAACCACAGATTACTTTTATTCTTACAAAACTCTTTGGAGTAAAAAAATAATTTTGGTGCGCTATGGAAAAGCTGTCACTTGGGCTGAAGACGATAAAAGACTAAGGTAAATTTTTCTTTGGTACAAGCACCGTCGTGCGACGGGGTGAAGACAACAATCTCAAAACTCTCGTTTGTCCCCCCGTCGCATGACGGGGTCTAATTCACAAAACATTTTAAAACCTTATTCTTCTTCCCTCAAAAACTTCTCAGCAAATTCACTAAAAGTTCCCTCTTCAATTCGCTTACGAATTTCACGCATTAAACTCTGATAATAAAAAATATTATGTTCAGAAAGCAGCATTGCGGCAAGAATTTCTTTTGATTTATCTAAGTGATGCAAATAAGCGCGGCTGTGGTTTTGGCAGGCGCAGCAATCGCAATTTTCATCTAAAGGCTTGTTGTCATTTTTATATTTTGCATTTCGTATGTTGATTGTTCCTGAGTTGGTAAACGCTTGCCCAGTGCGCCCCGATCTGGTTGGCATTACGCAATCAAACATATCAATTCCGCGTAAAACTGCGCCGACGATGTCAGATGGCTTTCCAACTCCCATCAAGTAGCGGGGTTTGTCGGTTGGAAGTAAATCTGGGGCGTAATCTAAAACTTCGAACATTTCTTTTTGCCCTTCGCCAACCGCTAAGCCGCCGAGCGCGTAGCCATCAAAGTCGATTTTAATTAATTCTTGTGCAGAAATTTCGCGCAAATTTCTAAAAGTTGAGCCTTGAACAATGCCAAAAATTCCGTAGCCAACGCGTTTTTGAAATGCTGCTTTTGATCTCGCTGCCCAAAGAAGAGAACGCTCCATTGCATCTTTTGCGCGCTCAAAACTGGCTGGAAATTCAACGCATTCGTCAAAAATCATCGTGATGTCGCTACCCAATTTGTGTTGAATTTCAATTGATCGTTCGGGCGAAACAAAGTGTTTTGAGCCATCAATATGCGATGAAAACTCAACTCCTTCGTCAGAAATTTTTCTGATTTTTGAAAGCGACATTACTTGAAATCCGCCAGAATCAGTGAGAATTGGCTTGTTCCAATTCATGAATTTGTGCAAGCCGCCGAGCTCCTCGATTAATTCGGCTGTTGGTCTCAACATTAAGTGATAAGTGTTGCCCAAAATAATTTCCGCGCCTGATTTTTTTACATCAGAAAATTTTACCGCTTTAACAGTTGCTGCGGTTCCAACAGGCATAAAGGCGGGAGTTTGAATTGAGCCATGCGCTGTGGTCAATTCTCCGCGCCTTGCTTTCTTTTCTGCGCTTTTTAATTTGAACGAAAAATCACTAATCATTTTAGAAAATATGAAAAAATTTTTACCATTTCTGGTGTTGGTATTTTTGATGGGATTGATCGGGCTTTCCACCTATAATCTTAGTCAAAAAGAATCGGCAACAGAGCAGGAAAATGTTGCAGAATCTAACCCCGAAGACTCGGGAATACACTTTGTTAAAACTAATATTTCTTTACCAGAATTTTCTCTACCAGATCTTTTTGATGAAAAGGCGGAATTTTCAAAAAAAGATTTAATCGGTAAATTTTCACTGATTAATTTTTTTGCCTCTTGGTGTACAACATGTCGCGCTGAACATGATATCCTATTAGCTTTGAAGAGTAAAAAAATTATTGATATATACGGAGTTGCTTGGCATGACATTGATGTAAATACCAAAAGTTTTTTGGAAAAAGAGGGAAATCCTTACACAAAAGTTGCAAAAGATGGTCGAGGACTTTTTACCAAAATGATCGGATTAGAGGCGGTTCCGGAAAGCGTTATTGTTGACAAAAGAGGAAATGTTATAATGCGATTTAAAGGTAATTTGCAGGAATTCTCAATCGAAGAGATAGAAAATTTTCTAAGCAACCCTAATAACGTTTAAGAACAGCGTCTACTCTTTCTAAAGAATTTGCCCCTCACCTTAAACCCTCTCCTTCAAGGGGAGGGGAAGTTTAAACCGAGCTTAATCTTGCTCCCACAAGTGTGGAAAGGGATTTAAATCGAAATCGTAATAGCTCCCTCTCCCCTTGAGGAGAGGGTAGGGGTGAGAGGTAAATCAAAACAACAAATTAATAAAAAATTCTAAAATTTTGGTATAATTTGAGAGTAAGGGAAAAACAATTCCTTAATTGTAGTTAAGTAGGATTAAGGTCGTTAGTAATAAAAGATTCCAAGAAGGGTTGTGAATAGCCAAAAAACATAAAAAAACTCACAAAATATCTTTTGATAATATTTTGTGAGTCAGTCTTTTAAGTTTTGCAGAGTTTATTCTGCGCTTTTTTTAGATTTTTTTCTTGCTGGCTTTTCTTCTTCGATCTTTTCCTGAATTTCTGACTCAGGCTCTTCTGATTTAGAAGAAGATTTTTTATTAGATTTTTTTTCAGCTTCAAGTAATGCGCTAATCTCAGATTCGCTTCTGCTAACAATCAAGCGCACTTCGCAATTAACTTCAGAATGCGGAGAAACAATAACTTGATACAAACCAATTTCTTTAATTGGCTTCTTTAAAAATATATCGGAACGAGAAATATTTTTTGATCCAGATAATTCATTAATTTTGGCAGCGATATCAGATGAAGTAACTGAGCCATAAAGCCTACCATCGTCAGATGCGTTTTTGATAATTACTATATCTTTACCAACAAGACTTCTTTGAAGTTTTTCAGCAGATTGTAAGTTATTTTGGTTTATTTGCTCAAACTCTTGCTTCTTTGATTCAAAAATTTTGAAGCTATTTTCGGTAAAGCAAATTGCCTTTTTGCTTGGGATCAAAAAATTCTTAGCGTATCCGCTTTTTACTTCCACAACGTCTCCGATTCTACCTAAATTGGCAACGGTGGAAATTAGTATTATTTTCATTGATTGGGACTTTTAATTTGTTGCTAAATCTTTAACAATTGGAGAGATAAGAGCTAAGTGACGAGCTCTTTTTATGGCAACTGCCAAAGCTCTTTGTTTTTTTACTTCAACATTTGTAATTCTACTTGGAATTATTTTTCCTCTTTCTGAGAGAAATTTGTTTAAAAGCTTAAGATTTGTGTAGTTAATTTCAGACAAAGAAATGTCTTTTAAAGGACAAACTTTTTTTCTTCTGATAAAAACACTTTGATTTACTAAAGAAATTTTTATGTAACCCTCTTCAGTATTTTGAGTGGGGTTACTGGTATTATTATTTTTATTGATTCTTGCGGCCATAAAACTCCTTTAAACTTCGAATTGAACTTGATCTAAAACCAGATCTACTTTGCTAGGTTCTTTTTTGGCAGAAATTTTACCAGCTTTGTAATCTTTGGCGGTAACCGAAGAAAACAAAGGTGATTCTGCTTGATGAGACTCGGTTGAAAATGTTATATTTCTAATAATGTCTTCGTTGAAACTCATAACACGCTTTAATTCTGCAACTGCCGCATAATCAGAGTCGATATTTAGTAAAACATAGTGTCCGCGGCTATTTTTCTTAACTTTGTAAGCAAGATCTCTTAATCCCCAATATTCTTTGGAAACGATTTTGCCTTTGGCATCGGTTATGATTTTGGAAAACTTTGCAGCCAGAGAATCTACGTCCTCAGCGGCTAAATCTTGTCGGGCAATAAAAACGGTCTCGTAAAGAGGCATAAATAAAGGTTTTAGGTTGAAATTAACGAATTTCTTTTTCAGCAACTGTAAAATTGAGAGCGGGGCAAATTATTAATCGGTTTTTTAATTGCAAGGCTAAAAGTTTGAAAAGAGCTAGAGATAAAAACTCTATAAACTGTAATCAATTTTTGATTTTTATAATTTTATACAAAATCCTGTCCAAACAAAATATTAATTTCGTCGCTTAAAAAACTAAATGCAGATCATTAACCGGAAGGCTCACTTTAACTACAATATCGAAGAGGAAATCGAGGCTGGCATTGTTTTGCTTGGCAGCGAAGTTAAATCTGTGCGTGATGGTCGAGTAAATATCAGCGAATCTTACGTTGCCGAAATTGGTGGCGAGCTTTTTCTTATCAACTCAAATATTAGCGAATATAAAGGCGCAAATAAATTTAATCACGCCCCAAAAAGGCAGCGCAAATTATTATTGCACGCAAAACAAATCAAAAAAATAGTCGGCAAAATGCAGGCTGATGGTTATTCGGCAGTTCCTATGAAAATTTTTTTTAATAAAAAGAATTTTGCCAAAGTTATTATTGGTCTCGGTCGCGGTAAAAAACTTTACGATAAAAGAGAATCGATAAAAAAACGTGATGACCAGCGCAGATCTCAACGCGGTGAAGAATGAAAAATGAGCAACTTTTTTTACTTCCTATTTCTTCGCTAAAGCGAGTTGGTCCAACTCTAGCCCCTTTTTTAACAAAGCTCGTTGGTCAAAATAAAATTTTTGATTTATTGCTGCACAAGCCAACTCGCGCTGAGAAAATTTTATTTTGCCCAAAGATTTTTGAAATACCGAACGATTCACTGATAATTTTAAAAGCAAAAGTTGAGTCACACATAAAACCCGCAAACAGTCGCCAGCCTTACAAGGTTATTTGCTACACGCCAAGTGGTTATGTTAATTTGATATTTTTTAAAATTTTTCCTAGTCAAATTGCCAAAATGCCAATCGGCTCTGAAATTGCTATTTTGGGTCATTTGCAGAAATTATCTGGCGAGAATCAAATTGTTCATCCGCAAGAAATTTTGCCAGCAAATCAGATTGAAAATTTGCCAAAAATTAACGTGATTTATCCTTTGGGTGCGGCAATTTCACAAAAATTTTTAAGCCAAAAAATTCACGAAGTTTTAGAAAAAATTATCGAAAAAGATGAAGAATGGATTGATGCAAATTTAGTTAAGCAGCAAAATTGGCTAAGTTTCGGAGCTGCATTAAAAAAAATACATAATCCGCAATCTGAATCTGATTTTTTGCCAGAAAACCCTGCAAGAAAACGCTTGGCGTATGACGAGCTTCTGGCTTGGCAAATTGCAGTTTTACTTGCTAAAACCCAACTCGGAAAAACTAAAAATCTCACTAAATCAAGCGGAAATTTAGCTGAAATTTTTTTAAACTCTTTGCATTTTGAGCCAAAAAATGCGCAAAAAAAAGCCATTCAAGAAATTTTAGCCGAAATTAATTCTACCAAAAAAATGTTGCGACTTTTGCAAGGTGATGTTGGTAGTGGAAAAACCGTGGTGGCAATTGCAGCTTGTCTTCAAGCGATTTCGCGGGGTGCGCAAGCCTGCGTTATGGCGCCAACAACAGTGCTTGCAAAACAGCATTTGAGCTATTTCTCCAAGCTTTTGGAAAATAGTGGAATTCGCGTTGAACTTTTAACATCCGCCAATAGCTCGAAGCAAAAAACCAAAATTCTTTCTGATTTATTAAGTGGGAATATTAACATTTTAATTAGCACTCATGCGGTTTTAGAAGATGATGTAAAATTCTTTAATCTGGGTTTAACGGTAATTGACGAACAGCATCGTTTTGGTGTAATGCAACGACTTAAAATGGTCGAAAAAGGAAAAGATGTTGATGTTTTGTTGATGAGCGCAACGCCTATTCCGCGCAGCTTGATGATGGGTTTATATGGCGACATGGATATTTCAATTTTAAATGAAAAACCAAAAAATCGTCAAGAAATTGAAACTTTGGTGATGTCAGAAAATAAAATTGAGGAAGTTTATCAAGCTTTGAAACGCGCGACATTGCGCGGCGAAAAAATTTATTGGATTTGTCCAGCGATCGAACCTTTGGCAGAAAATTCGGAATCCGAAATTGAGCCAACTCTAAGTAACGTTAAAGAAAAATTTGCCGAATTGTCAAAAATTTTTGGCGAAAAATCTGTCGCAATTCTCCATGGAAAAATGAAAGAAAGCGAAAAAGACAAAGTTATGAAAGATTTTGCTAATCCTCATGGAGACTTGCGAATGTTAGTTGCAACAACGGTAATCGAAGTTGGAATTGATGTTTCTGAAGCAACGGTAATTTTAATTGAAAATGCCGAAAATTTTGGGCTTTCGCAACTTCATCAATTGCGCGGAAGAGTTGGTAGATCGGATAAAAAATCTTTCTGCATTTTACTTTATGGCAAAAAATTCGGAGAAAATCAGCGTCATCGTTTGAATATTTTGCGGCAATCAAATGACGGATTTTTTATTGCCGAAGAAGATCTGAAAATGCGCGGCAGCGGCGAATTGGTTGGGAGTAAGCAAAGCGGATTTCCGGAATTTAAAATTGCCGACTTAATGTTTGATTCTGACTTGCTGAAAATTGCCAATAAACAAGCAAAAGTAATTCTAAATTCTGATCCAAATTTAAAAAATAAAACCCTTCAAACATTATTAAAACTTTTTAACTACGAAGATTGTTTAAAAGTTATAAATGCAGGCTGAAACTTGATTTGTGAGATGTTGTAACAAACAAAAAACCGACCCATCAATTTACGATGGATCGGTTTTTTTGAGAATTTATTTCAAAGATTAAATAGGAAGATTGTCGTGCTTCTTCCAAGGCTTGAGAACTTTTTTATTTTTCAAAATTTGCAAAGAAGCGCAGATTCTTTTGCGAGTGTTTTGTGGACGAATAACCTCGTCAATAAATCCACGAGAAGCCGCAACAAAAGGTGAGGCGAATTTCTCGCGATATTCAGCAACGCGTTTAGCCTTGCTTTCTGGATTTTTTGCATCTTCGCGGAAGATGATTTCAACCGCACCTTCTGGGCCCATAACTGCAATTTCAGCATTTGCCCAAGCATAGTTTACGTCGCCGCGCAAATGTTTTGAGTTCATCACGATATATGCGCCGCCATAAGCCTTGCGGGTGACAACGGTAATTTTTGGAACTGTTGCTTCTCCATAAGCATAAAGCAATTTTGCTCCGTGTTTGATGATTCCTGCATGCTCTTGATCTGTTCCAGGTAAAAATCCGGGAACATCAACAAAAGTCAGAAGCGGAATGTTGAAGGCGTCGCAAAAACGAATAAAACGCGCCGCTTTTTCGCTGGCTTTAATATCAAGACAGCCAGCTAAATGCATGGGTTGATTTGCAACAATACCGATTGTTTCTCCTTCTAAACGACCAAAACCAATCATTATATTTTTTGCATAATTTGGCTGAATCTCAAAAAAATCTCCTTCGTCAAGAATTTTTTCAACCAATTCAGACATATCATAAGGCTGATTTGGATTGTCGGCAATTAATGTGTTTAATGAAACGTCGACACGATCAGCTTCATCTGAAGTTGGAATTTGTGGAGTCGCTTTTTGATTTGAAAGAGGCAAAAAGTTAATCAAACGACGAGTCTGCAAAAGTGCTTCGATGTCGCTTTTAAAAGTTAAATGAGCAACTCCGCTTTTGCTTCCATGCACTGAAGCACCGCCAAGATCTTCTTGCGTCACTGTTTCGTGAGTGACGGTTTTTACAACATCTGGGCCGGTCACAAACATGTAAGAAGAGTTTTCGACCATCACGGTAAAATCAGTCAAAGCTGGAGAATAAACCGCTCCACCAGCGCAAGGTCCCATGATTAAAGAAATTTGAGGAACTACGCCGCTCGCGTCAATATTGCGTTGGAAAATTTCACCATATCCGCCCAGAGAATCAACGCCCTCTTGAATTCTGGCTCCGCCAGAGTCGTTAATGCCAATGACGGGTGCGCCAACCTGTACAGCGCGATCTAAAACTTGGCAGATTTTTTTTGCATGAGCTTCACCTAGAGAGCCGCCCATTACGGTAAAGTCTTGGCTGTAAACAAAAACCAAACGACCATTTATTGTTCCTTGACCAGTAACAACTCCATCTCCGGGATGTTTTTTGTCATCCATATCAAAATCAGCGCAACGGTGCTCAACATAAAGGCCATATTCTTCAAAAGAATTTGGATCGAGAAGAACCTCAATTCGTTCGCGAGCAGTTAGTTTTCCTTTTGAATGTTGAACATCTATTCTTTTTTGACCGCCGCCAATTCTAGCCTCTTCGCGTTTCGAAGCGAGCTTAGCAATATTTAAAGAACTCATAATAATTTATGTAATTTTGATTATTTCAATTTTGCAATAATGGTTTCGCCACCAATCATTGTTTGACCAACCAATACTTTTATAGCAATGTTTTCTGGCAGATATATGTCGGCGCGACTTCCGAAGCGAATAATGCCATAACGATCTCCAATTGTAACTTGCTGCCCTTCTGATAGTTCTGAAACAATTCGACGAGCGACTAATCCAGCAATTTGTACAAAAATTACCTCAGTGCCATCTTCAGTTTTTACTACAACCGCGTTTCTTTCATTCTCAACGCTAGCCTCGTCAGCATTTGCGCTTAAGAATTTCCCTTTTTTATAACTGACTTTTGTCACGGTTCCGCCAACTGGAACACGATTTACGTGAACATTAAAAACGTTTAGAAAAACAGTGATTTTGTTAAATTTTTTATTGCCATATCCCAAGTCATCTGGTGCTTCAACCGAATAATCAACTCGGGTTACAACTCCGTCTGCAGGGCTGATAACAATATTTTCTTCAACCGGAATAATTCTTTCTGGGTCGCGAAAAAAGAAAACGCACCACAAAGTTGCAACCAATCCAATTAAGCCAAGAGTGTTGTTAAGCATTGCCAAAAGAGCGGTTACCAAGGCAAAAATAATAATGAATTTGTAACCCTCTTTGTGGATTGCAAAAGTAATTAGTTTTAAAGCGTCCAGCAAGTGATTCATAAATTTAGATTTTTTAGATTAATAATTATTCAGATTGAGTGGCTTTTTGCCACAGTTTATCAAGTTCTTTTGGGGAGATTTTTTTCTTTTCAATAGCTTGATTATTCAAGATAAAATCAATTGTTTTTTCTTCAATAATTGATCCGCGAAGCTGTTGAACCGCGCCCGAGTTTTTTTGATAGTAATCCAAAACTGCTTTTTCTTGATTTGGAAAGCGAGCAAGAATTTTTCCGATCTCTTTGTTTATATCTTCATTTGTGACTTCAATTTTATTTTTTTGAGCCAAGTCAGATAAAATCATGCCACAACGAATCATACGCTCAGAAATTTCACGCTTTTTATCTTTGGCCTTTTCTTTTTCTTTATCGTTTTTGAATTTATTTGGATTGGTTTTTAATTCTTCTTCAACTTCAGCCCAAAGATTGTTTAGCTGTTCTTCAAGCAGGCCAGCTGGCAATTCGAAGTCATATTTTTTATTTAACAAATCAAAAAGCTCTTTTTTAAATAAATCGCGAGAAATGTTTTGGTAGCTATCTTCAATTTGTTTTTTAACCGCTTCTTCCAGCTTAGATTTGCTTTCAAGTCCAAAATTGTTTTTAACAAATTCATCACTTACTTCTGGCATTTCGGCGGACAAAACTTCATTTATTTTTACTTCGAATTCCGCAGCTTTTCCTGAAAAATCTTCTTTGTGATATTCTTTAGGAAATTTTACTTTCACACGAACTTCGTCACCGGCTTTTTTGCCAACAAGTTGTTCTTCAAAATCGTCTATAAAGCTTTTGCTGCCCAATTCAAGTTGATAGCCTTTAGCCGCTCCGCCTTCAAACTCTACTTTATCAATTTTTCCCAAGTAATCGATATTTACAGAATCGCCAATTTTAGCTTTTTCTCCAGATGGTTTCGGATTCCATTTGCGATAAAATTTTAATAATTTTGTAAATGATTCTTCAACGTCAGAACCAGCAATTTCAGGATCTCTTTTTACCACTTTCAGCTTAGAAAGTTCGATTTCTGGAATTTGCGGATAAATTTCCATTGTCGCTGTAAGCTCAATATTCTTGCCAGCTTCGAATGTTTTAATGTCAATTTTTGGAGTTAAAGCCAATTTTAAATTATTATCGGTAACGATTTTTTTGATAGTGTCGTTAATGATTTTGTCTGATTCTTCGGCCATAATTGAGGCGCCGTATTTTTCTTTAATTACAGCAACTGGAACTTGACCTTTTCTAAAGCCTTTTAAAGAAAAATTTCCCTGAATTTTACTTATGTAATCAGCGACTTTTTTATCTACTAATTGACTAGGAATTATGACGTGAAAATCTTTTTTTAACTTCTTGTCATAAGTGTTTTTAATTTGTACTTCCATTTAAATTATGCCTTGATTTATAGGTTAAGAGAGATTTGCGCTTAAGAGCCCATCCTAAGATAAAGCGCGAGAATTTAGGATTTTTTCTTAAAGAAAAAGTGAAGAGGTGATTTAATAATGATAGATGAAAAATAGCAATCTGTTACTTGGTAATTTTTTGACAAATTACTCATTGATTTAAGAGATTTAAATCGAGCTATTTTTATTTTGAATTATCTAAAAAAAGAGGGGTGGTGCGGATAGAGGGACTTGAACCCACATGCCTCGCGGCGCTAGATCCTAAGTCTAGTGCGTCTGCCAATTTCGCCATATCCGCTTATTTTAGAGCAGTAAAAAAGCCTGAATTTCTTCAGGCTTTTTTAAGTTTTAGTTCGCAACTACGTCAATAAAAGTTCTATTATTGTGAGCTGATTTTACAAAAGTAACAATGCCTGCAATTTTAGCAAAAATCGTGTGATCTTTGCCGATGCCAACATTTTCACCCGGATGCCATTTTGTACCTCTTTGACGTACAATAATGTTGCCAGCTTTAACTAGCTGACCACCATATTTCTTAACTCCAAGTCTTCTACCAGCTGAGTCACGACCGTTCCTCGAACTACCACCAGCTTTCTTCGATGCCATGGTTTCTCCTTACAAAAGTTATAAATTAATAGATAAGATTTTCAGCAAAGTTTGTTGCTGACGATGACCTTGTTTTCTGCGAGAATTTTGTCTTCTTCTCTTTTTGAAGATTAAAACCTTGTCATCTTTAAAAGTTTTTAGAATTTCGGCTTCAACCTTCACTCCACTTAACAAAGGAGCTCCAAAAGAGACTTCACCTTTGTCAGATTTTGCTAACAAAACTTTGTCCAAAGTTACCTTTGTGCCAGCTTCGCCGACAAGTTTTTCAACAATAATTTTTTCATTGGCGGCAACGCGATATTGCTTTCCGCCAGTTTCGATAATAGCAAACATAAATAGAAATTTAAATAAGAACAGCTTTTAAGGGTGGCGCAAGTTATTTTTCACGATCTCATTGTCAATGATTTCTTTTTTTAAAAAACAAATTAACCAATAACGTCGCTTGAAAAAAAAATTCTTAAACTTAGAAATTTTCTTCCTTCCTAGAAAATAATAATCTCAACTGTTTTATTTTTATGACTAAAATTTTCAGTTTTTTAACTTTTTTAACCTTAATTATTTCCATCATGAGTTCCGCAGAAGCCAAAAATAATCCTGAAAACACTCTTTATATCGACCTTAAATATGGTCGAGTTGTAATTGAATTGCTGCCGCAAATTGCTCCAAAACATGTTGAAAGAATCAAAACATTAGCCCGCCAAAAATTCTACGACGGAATTGTTTTTCATCGCGTGATTGACGGCTTTATGGCTCAAACTGGCGATCCTACAGGAACCGGAATGGGCGGAAGCAAGCTTCCTGATTTAAAAGCAGAATTTTCTGATGAGCCTCACATTCGTGGTGCAGTTTCAATGGCTCGCGCTTCTAACCCAAATAGTGGCAATAGCCAATTCTTTATTGTTACTCACGATTCAAGATTTTTAGACAATCAATATACCGTTTGGGGCAGAGTTATTAAAGGCATGGAATTTGTCGATAAAATCAAAAAAGGCGCTGGTCGCGATGGAAAAGTTGTTGAGCCAGATGTTATGGTGAAAGTGCGCGTCGCAGCTGACGCCGAAAAATAATGCAATATGACCCAAGTAACATTTTTGCCAAAATAATTCGCGGCGAAATTCCGGCGCAAAAAGTTTATGAAGACGAAAAAGTTTTAGCTTTTCACGACATTTCTAAAGCAGCTCCAATTCATGTTTTAGTGATTCCAAAAGGCGAATTTCTTGATTTTTCTGACTTTACTTCCAAGGCATCTCCCGAAGAAATTTCTTACTTTTTTCAAAAAGTTGGTCACGTCATTAAAATGTTAGAAATTGAAAATTCAGGATTTCGCCTAATTTCCAACATGGGAAAAGACGGTCTTCAAACCGTCTTTCACTTTCACGTGCATATTTTATCTGGGAAAAATTTGGGGCAATTGATTGCTTAATTGGACGAATTTAATAATTTTAATACGAGGAAAAAATGGAAAAAATTTATGAATCTACTCGCTTAGTTCACGCTGGACGTAATCCAAAAGAGCAGGGATGGATGGTAAATCCTCCGATTTATCAAACCTCAACAATAGTTTTTCCAACATTAAAAGATCTTATTCACGCCGAACGCGGCTATTCAAACAATGATTTGGTTGAGCCATATGAATTAAAATATGGTCGCTACGGAACGCAAACCAATTTCGCTCTTGAAAAAGCAATTGCCGAAATTGATGGCGGCTACAATTCTTTTGTCACTTCTTCTGGAGCGGCTGCAATTAACACCGCTTTGATCGCATTTTTAAAACAGGGAGATCACATGTTGCTTGTTGACAATGTTTATTCTCCAACTCGAGGATTTGCCGATAAGTTTTTGAAAAAATTGGGAATTGAAACCACCTATTACGATCCATTGATTGGCGAAGGAATAAAAAAATTAATCAAAAAGAACACCAAAGTTATTTTTATGGAAAGCCCCGGATCTTTGAGCTTTGAAGTTCAAGACGTGGCGGCAATTTGCAAAGTGGCAAAAAAACATAATGTGACCACAATAATTGATAACTCTTGGGCGAGCGGAATTTATTTTAAGCCACTAGAACATGGCGCTGATGTGGTTGTGACCGCTTTAACCAAATATATCAACGGACATTCCGACGTAATGATGGGCGCAATCACTGTGCAAGAAAAACATTTTCGCGTTATGTATGAAGCGTTCAGATATATGGCGGTGACTGCGGCTCCTTTTTCTTCTTATTTGGTGCAAAGAGGTTTGCGCACAACAAAACTTCGTATGGATCATTGCTTTAAATCTGCGCTTGAATTGGCAACTTGGCTTGAAGGGCGACCAGAAGTTTCAAAAATTCTTTATCCGGCGTTAGAATCAGACGAGGGGCATAAATTGTGGAAGCGCGATTTTACCGGCGCTGCTGGCTTATTTACAATTGTTTTAGATCGTAAATATTCCAACGAATCTCTCGCTCGCATGCTTGACAAGCTTCATTATTATGGCATGGGATATTCTTGGGGCGGTTATGAATCTTTAATTTTGCCAATTGATGCAACCAGCGCAAGAACCGCAACAAAATGGGCTCACACCAACAAAACCTGCCTCAGAATTAACGTTGGCTTAGAAGATGTTGAAGACCTTAAAGAAGATTTAATTGCGGGTTTTAAAAGGCTTAGAAAGTAAGTTTTGGCAAAACAAAAACCAAAAGGCAACCCGCAAACCCTGCCATTTGCTGCATTAGCTTTTTGCAACTTCTATTTTTGCTTTTGCTTGCAAGAAGCTCTTCACCTCAGATTCTCTGGCGCGAACTTCTGAATTAGGAGTTTTAGTCTCTGTTTCTTGAGACTCATCTTTAAGCTCTTTTAGAATTTCTTCAGCAATAAAATGAGAACGAAGACCAACCAATTTATCCTCTCTTAAACCTTTGGTTCTTCCCGAAAAAATGCCATTTGCCGCCATGTTCTTTTGCAATTGGGCAGAAAATGCTTTGAGAAGCTGTTTATCACCTCCTTCCGTAGTATCAGCATATTTAGATAGGCTTTGACCTTGATCTTTTGCTTTTATAATTGCTTCAATAAAAAAAATAAAATCTTTATGGGGAATCTTTTTTTCTTCAAAATCTTTTATCGTAGATTTTACTACTAACTTAATAAGCTCTTTTGCCTTCGTGTCTAAATTTTCTTCTCCATTAATTTCACTTTCGCTTTCTTCATCAATTTCACCTTTCCCTTTTTCATCAATTTTCAGAAACCTAAATTTATCGCTACGTTCTTCTTGTTTAGATGGATTGAACAATATGGGTTTAACGGTTTCTTTACCATCTTCGACATTAATAACAACCCTCTTCAAAACATATTCCTTTTTTAATTTATTTAAATCTTTAGCAGCAACCTCAAAAGCAAAAGGATCTGTTTCCTTCGACCAATCAGGTTTATTAGCTTCTTGTTCTTCAAAAAGCTTTTTATTTCTGGTTTTCTCTAAAAGTTTTAACTCGAATAAATCGCTTGAACGTTCTACAAGAGTAATCTTTTTAATTTTTTCTTCTAATTCCGAAATAATTTTGTCTTTTAATACTATTTCTTGCTTAGCTCCCTCTAAAACAGAATAATATTCTGTATAATATTCTGTAATGCTAGCTGCGAAAAATTTATTTTTTATTCTCAATTCATCAGATTCTTTTTTAACAGACAGATTATTTCTCTCCAACTCTTCAATTTTATTTTGAAGAGTTTTAGTCTTCGTTTCTTCTGATTCTAATTCAGAACTAAGTAATTTTAATTCTTCAGTAAGTTTAAGATTGTGAGCTCTGTATTCCTCGAGACTTTCTGACAGTTTTCGTTTTTCCTCAATTAATTCTTCTCCGGACGTGCCTAACCTGTTTATACTCAATGCTTGCGATTCAATTTTCGCTTGCAATTTTGTTATTTCAGATTCTTTCTCTTCTTTGAAATTAGTTTGCTGTTTATTTAGATTTTGCTTCAGCTTTTCCATTAATGCAGGTAATTCAAGAAATTTACTATTTTCTCTCTCAAGATCTTCTTTTTCCGAAGTAAGTTCTGAAATCTTTCCTAGTAGCTCTTGGTTTTCAGAGGTTAATTTTTCCGACGTCAATTTTTCTTGTTTTAGTTCTTCAGAAAGTTTGTCATTTTGACTTGCAACTTCAAGACCCAAACAACTCAATTCATTATTTTGATTTTGCAATTCTTCCAACCTATCTAGTAAGGAATTTTTTTCATCTTTAACTTGACGAAGCGAAGTCTCCATTTCTCCCAACCTCTCTTCCAAGGCCTCTTTCTCGCTTTGAGCTTTGATTTGAGATTCTTTAATAGTATTTTTGCCGTAAGAAGGGGTTGAGATTTTTAATAAATGTTCCAAAAAACCTTTTTGATCTAAAATGGTGCTGACTGGTATTTTTTCTTCTCTCGAATTTGTAAGACTTTCATCAAGATCTAAAAACAAATCTTCATTCTCCTCCCCTTTCTTTTTAAGTTCTTCTAGGATTTTGGCATAATTAAAAAGCAATTTGCCATTTTCGTCTTTACTAAACGCTGTATTAAAAAACCCTTGGTTAATTAAGGCTCGATTAACGGAAAAAAGTTTTTCATTATTTTGATCTAAACCTAATTCACCGATATCAGTGTATCTTTTATTTTTGGGGTCATAAAGTTCTTTGCCACTAATTATTCTTTGATAAATTTGATCAAGATTTGGCTTCGTGTGTGTTTGTTTTGAATGACTCCAAACCGCCAATTCAGCCTTCGAATTAAAAAATTCTAACAACTCTAAAAGATCTTGTTCAAAAGTTTGATTCTCAATTTTTTTAAAAAACTTTTCCATGTTTTCTTCTGGAGCATATACATGAATTTGTCTTTCTGATAAAGTTTTAGGATCGGTTTGCCTGTTTCTTCCCAAGGCTTGTTTAAGGTGATCAAAAGTTAAATTTTGATCTGGAGCTATAACAATTTCTTGCGGATTATTTTCGCCAAGAATGCTAATCGTGCCATAATCGCCACCAACGGTAAAATTAGGCGATCCAGCGTAGATTGTGGCGATTCTTTTTGCAGGATTTTCTTGTTTTAATATTCCTTCGCTAAGCTTTTTAAATTCTTCGTAAGTTTTGGGGTTTTTCTGGTCTGCAGATTTTTCTTCTCCGAAAGATTGTGGGGTTGAATCTTGATTTGGTTCTAGCCAATAAGGTGTTACAGAATTTTGACTTGTACTTTTCCCTTTCTGAAAAACCAAGCAAGCGTGTTTATCATCTTTAATAAAATTTACTACGGCGAAATCGACATTTGAATTGTGGGCAAATGTTTGCAGTTGATTCCCCAAAGTTTCTTGATCTTGAGCAGAATCGAACGCTTTGTTTATGAGTAAATATTGAGCGTTAGATTGCGCTTGTTCTTTGCCACTTGTTTTCCAACCAATTTCTCCCCAATTCTGCGGTGTGCATATTGCTGAATTTGCTTGATCTGATGCGGTGTTGGTAAATGAAGTATTGCTTACAAGCTGCAAATCACTTTCTGCCTTCGCTCTTCTTTCAAGCATTTTGGCATAACGCCTTTCAGATTCGTCAATTTTTCCTTTGAGATTTTTCTTTTTGTCACTTTCACCTTCTTCATCAGCGATCTCTTGCAACTTCGCCTCTTGCCGAAATTTACTAGCCAAAACAATAGCAGGGTTTTGGCTTGCGCCAACGCGAATAACCTTTGCTCCGCGATGAACCAAGTTTTTCATCTTACCTTCTATTCCAGGTATAAAGCGGCTTTCGTCTATGATTATGATTTTTCCTTGTAGTCTTTGAATTGAATCAAGTTTGCTTTGATTAGCTAAATTTATTGGGACAATTCCACTAAAATTATTTACAAGATTTTCTAAGTTTTCGATTTGAGTTTTATCTTGAGCAAGATGATTAATTTGATTTTGATATTGAGTAGGCTGATCAATTTGATTTTTAATGCGTTTTAGCTGAAGAATTTCGTTGCTAATTTTTTTCAATAACTCAATTGAAAAAGTTTTACCTTCTCCCGTGTCTAAATCTACAAAAGGTTTGCGGTGACTAGATTCTCGTGGATAAGCAATGTCAAAAAGAGCCGCTTCAAAATCTTTTACAATTCTAAATTGATCAGCACTTAGAAACCTGTTCTCACCATTTTCTTTTAAAAGAGTTTCTTTAACAAATTCGTCGTTAAAAAAATATGATTTAAATTTTTCTAATGAGGGATTTTTTAGGGCGTATGGAAGTTGACCATGTGTAACGCCATATTTCTGAATCTGATCAATTTCCGTGAGATAGGCAAGTTGCTCAACAATATCTTGTTTTTGCTCTTCAAAAAGAGTTGGAATGTTGTGATTAATTTCAGCAATAAGTGCTTCTATTCCAACGATCTTAACTAATTCGGCTGTATGGGCGGCATTTCCTGGAGAGGTAGTTTTCTCAGCAGTAGGCGAACCCAGGGCGGTTTGTATTTTTTCAACTTTATTCCAAGCTAAACCAACCCAAACTTCCGCAACTTTTTCTAAAATTTTATCTTTGTTTAATTCCACATCATTTTCAGAGGTAAGATTTTTTGTAATTTCCAACACCAAATCTTGTATGGTTTTCTTTGTGAGGCTCTTAATCTTAGTCGGTTTTTTTTCTTGAGCTTGTGTAGTTGAAAAAAGATGCTGGTCTTTTACTGAATAAGTTGATATAAGGTCTGAAAAAGCCGATTTCTCAAAAATAGCTTTCCACTCAGAGATCTTTAGGGGTTTATCATCTTCAATATTTTCTGATAATAAAATTTGTTGAATAAAATTATATCCTTCTGCGGAAAAATATTTTTTTACTTCAAGATTTATGTTCTTTTCATTATAATTTCGAGCTTCAGATCGATTTCTTCGAGCTTCTAAGAAACTTTTTATTTTTTCTTGAGCCGTTTTTTCACTAGCTATAGCATTATTTAGATCATAAAAAATTCCATAAATTACTGCGTTGGTAGTATTAAATCTTGTTCCTTGATCCTTAGAAAATGCTAGTTGAAGAGTTTTCGGGAGATTGTTTTTAAAAAAAGAGTTGTATTGTTCAATTGTAACATTCCTTAGAGCTTGTTCAAAAATTCTTTTTGTTGTTGTTGTTGCGGGTAAATCACCAATTTCTGATAATGAATCGAATCTAAAATTTTGTTGTTTAGTGTAACTGATTCTTATGCTAGAAATTAAATCAGGTTTTTTTTCTTTAATAAACTTCTCTAAACACCATTCGTCTTGGTTAGCTTTTTGACCTTTGGTTTGAGAAAAATAAAATGTAACTAAGGATTCTTGTAAAATCTTATCTTGTATATGTTTTTGACAATTATCTAAAATTTTATTTAATGTAGATTTTAGAGATTGTTTTTGATCATTTTCTCCAGCATTTAGAGGTTCTGCGCGAGTTCCCCAATCTGACAAATCTTTATATCTACCTTTGTCCCTACTTTCATCATTAATTACATAAGCATTGCAATATTTATTCAAATTTAAATTGAATGATAACCCTTTATTATCGCGCATGGAGAAATTTATTAATTTAGAAATTTAAACGAAATTTTTGTGATAAATTTAGTTTATTTGGCATGGATGTTTTTAAGTCCAGATTTGTGATTAATTAGTTGTTGAATTTATGCCAATTAGATTTGGCGCACTTAATCAATAAACAAGGCATTTGAGATGGTGGGTGATATATTGTAGATTTCAACAATTAAGTCTTGTGACATTGTCCTTATTGAACATGTTTTTACTATACCAAACTACAAATCTTTACTCCCACTCTTTTTCTTTGTCACCCCGTCATGAAGACGGGGCGACAATTTGAGAGTAAAGATTTGTGGTTTGGTATAGAATCAAAACAAAAAGCCGACCATTTTTTTATAAATGATCGGCTTTTATTTTGCGATTTTTGACTAGAGTTAAGCAGCTTTAGCTACTTTTTCTTTTTTAACTATTGGAGATTTCTTTTCTTTAACAACTTGAATTTCGGCAAGTTTTCCAGATTTAATTAATTTTTTCTTAATTTGTCTTCTAAGTTTTTGAGCAACTTCGGTAAGTTTTAAGTAGCGATAATTTACTAAAAAATTATCGATATTGCCAAACTTATTTACGGTTCTCAAAGTTGAAGCCGCAACTTTTAAAGAAAGATCAACGCCAAGAACATCGCTTTTAAAAGAAATGTTTTTCAAATTTGGCAAAAACCTTCTTCTGGTTTTGCGGTTAGAGTGAGAAACCTTATTTCCGCTCATTACGCTGACGGCAAGCAATTCGCATTTTTTAGACATTTTAGAAAATTTTAAATTTTAGTTTTATGAGCATTCAACTTTATCTTGGCTAGAAAGGGCGGCAACAATTGAAGGGGCGCCGAACATGGCAGCAATGCCCATTGCCACACCAATCATCAAACCCCAAGAAACTTTACCAGTAAAGAAACCAATGCCAACTGAGATAATTGCAAAAGCTGCAAAAGCTTTTCCGCCATTTCCTGTGGCGATTTTTAGGGCGTTGCACATTGTGGTGACAAGAATGTTGTTATCCGGTGTATCTGTTGTATCTGTGCCTGTTCCTGTAGCTTGAGCAAACGCTTCAGAAGACATGACTGGAGTAAGAACTGGAGCAACGGCTAAAAATACAAAAGACAGAAGAGCTACTTTTGCTAAAAATGAAGAAAGTTTTTTCATAAAGTTTTTAAATTTATTATAAATGATGATTAAGAAATCTTGCAACCACTGATAAAGCAGGTGGCAAACCTTAATGTAGATAGTTTTAAAATTGCAACAGAAGAATTTCTGTTTGTTTAAATAATTTTAATTTCCCATTGCAGATCAACGCCAGAAGTTTCTTTGACCATTTTTTTAATCTTATTTCCAAGGTCAATCAATTCTTTGGCGGTGGCGTTATTTTGGTTGATCATAAAATTACAATGCTTTTCAGAAATTTGAGCGTCGCCGTTTTTCATTCCACGACCTCCAGCTTCATCAATTAATTGCCAAGCTTTTTTATCTCCTTCTGGATTTTTAAATGTGCTGCCGCCTGTTTTGGCGCGAATCGGCTGAGATTTTTCGCGTTGCTGATTTAATTCGGCAATTTTTGTTGCCACGGCTTCTGTGGTAGATTTTTTGCCTTTAAGCAACGCTTCTACAAAAATAAGGTTTTGTGAAATTTTGTTGCCTCGGTAATAAAAGCCAAAATCTGAATTTTTCAATTCATGTAAATTTCCATCAAAATCAATTGCTTTGGCGCTTACTAAAATTTGTGACATGTCAGATCCGTAGCAACCGCCATTCATGGCAATTGCTCCGCCAATTGACCCTGGAATTCCGCTTAAAAATTCAAGATTAGCAATGGCTTCATTTTTAGAAAATAACGCCACATTTCCGCATAAAGTTGCTGCGCCAACTTTGATTAATTCGCCGTCAGACGATGTTTTGGCGAAGTTGCCGCCAAGCCTTATTACAACGCCTTTTACGCCTTCATCGCGAATAATCACATTTGACGCCGCGCCTAAAATGTTGATGGCAATTTCTTTTGGGCGGTTTTGTAAAAAATATTGCAAATCAGAAATGTCTGCGGGGCGAAATAATATTTCTGCTTTTCCACCAACATCAAACCAAGTTTTTAATTCAACATTTTCGCGATAAATCCCGCGCACTTTTGGAAGAATTTCTAATAATTTAGTCATTGTGAACCAAGTTAAAAATTACGGAAACTCGCCCTTCTTGAGCTGCTTTTTTTTGGTATTTTGTGGTTGCCCAATCATCAGGAAAATTTTGCCAATCTTTTTTAGAATTAGCCTGCCAAATAAATTTTTTGCTTTTTGCAATTTCTGCTAGAATCCAAGTTTTGTAGGAGTCGTGATCGGTGGCGATTGTTAGTTTTGCGCCAGTTTTTATTTTTGGTGATAAAATTTTATCCAGAAATTCTGCGGTAATTAAGCGTCGCTTGAAATGCTTAGATTTTGGCCAAGGATCGGGAAATAAAATAAAGATTTGATCAAAAGTTTGATCGGGAAATTTTTCTAACAAAACTCGAACATCTTCGCGCGAAATTTTTACATTCGGTAGAGGCTCGTCTTTTAGCTTTGCCAGTAAATTTACAACTCCGTTTAAATGAGGTTCGGCACCGAAAAATAAGGTTTGGGGATTTTGCTTTGCTTTTTCAAAAAGAAAATCGCCAAAACCAAAGCCTATTTCTAAGTAGGTTTTTTGTTCTGATAATTCGATTTGATTTACTTCGTAAGATGGCAGTAAGTCGGTTAACAGATGATTTTTGTGATCGGATAATCTGCGACTTTTGGTTCGTCCAAAACTACGGATTAGAGTTTTAGTTTGAGAGCTTTGCAATTCTTGCCTCATGTCTTGCGCCTTCAAAATCAGTGGAGAAAAAAGCCTTCACGATTGCTAAAGCAGTTTTTTTTGTTATTAGTCTTGCGCCGAGGCAAATTATGTTTGCGTCGTTGTGAGCGCGAGAAAGTTTGGCGGATTTTGTATCATTGCAAAGAGCAGCGCGAATTTTTTTGAAGCGATTGGCAGCAATTGAAATTCCGATTCCGGAGCCGCAAATTAAAATGCCTTTAAGTTGATTTTTTGGGGTGATTTTTTTGCAAAGTTTTTGGGCGTAATCAGGATAATCCACCGACTTTTCTGCAGAGTCGCAGCCCAAATCTTCAACTTGAAAATGCATTTTTTTTAATTCACCAGTCAAAAAACTTTTTAGATCAAAGCCAGCGTGATCGGAAGCGATTAGAATTTTTCTTAAGGTTTTGTCGGAATTGTTTTTTGTCTGGGAAATTTTTTTCATATTCTGCAAAAATAAAGGCGACCCAATAATTGAGCCGCCTTTATTAGATAATTAAGTATGCTGTAAAAGAAACTATCTTTTGCGGTAAGTTTGAGCTTTACGAGCTTTTTTCAAGCCGTATTTCTTACGTTCAACAACGCGTGAATCGCGAGTTAAGAAACCGCCATCGCGCAAAGATTTATGAGTTTCTGGGTCGAAAGCAACCAAAGCTTTGCTAATTCCGTGAGCTAAAGCTCCAGCTTGACCGCTTTTTCCGCCGCCAGAAATTGTAGAGATAACGTCAAACTTATTTTCATTTTTAGTTGCGCCAAATGGAGCAACGGCAATGTTAAACAAGATTTCTCTGCCTAAATATTCTTTAGCATCGCGATCATTTATTTTTACTTTGCCAGTTCCTTTTTTGATCCAAACGCGAGCGGCGGCGTTTTTTCTTTTTCCGGTGCCGTAAGAGCGACCCAAAGAATCAATTTTCTTTTCTCTTGGAAGAGCTTGAATGTTTGTTGCCAGCTCTTTTGCTTCGATAATTTTTTCTTTTACAACTGCAGTCATATTTTTGATTAGTTAATTTTTTTGTTTTTACGATTTTTTGAAGCAACATCTAAAACCTCTGGGTTTTGTGCTTGATGCTTATGCTCTGAGCCTTGAAAAATGCGCAATTTGGTCATTAAGTCGCGCTGTAGAGGCCCGCGAGAAATCATGCGAGAAACCGCACTTTCAAGAATTCTTTCAGGAAATTTTCCTTCAAAAATTTCGCGAGCTGTTCTTTCTTTGATTCCACCTGGGTGGCCAGTGTGCCAATAATATTTTTTATTAGCGTATTTATTGCCGGTTAATTTGATTTTTTCGGCATTAATTACAACCACGTGATCACCGCAATCAATGTTTGGGGTGAATGTTGGTTTGTGTTTACCGCGCAAAAGATTGGCGATAATAGTAGCAACTCTACCAAGAACTAGTCCTTCGGCATCAATCAACCACCATTTTTTTTCGATTTCGCTTGGTTTAGCGATA
>CAYVKI010000001.1:34353-60236 GCA_964452075.1 uncultured Rhizobium sp. | reverse complement strand
CCAATAATTTTATAAGGATCAATTTGAACTGGGGTTCCAACGCCATTATTCCACTCGTAAGCTTGGTTTCTGAAGTAGTTTAAAATAGTAATTTTGTCATTTGGATTGTTTGGGTCGTTGAAGGTGATTACTAAGTCATAATGATAGCTTACATTAGGAACTGAAGAGTCCCAGACTCCCACCTTTGTAAAAGTTAAATTCTCTTTTGAAATTCCCGCCCCAAAGGCTATGCGATCAATTGCATTGGCGTTAGCCTGATCTATAATAATTGCTCCAGCTCCTTTGTTATAAGCATAATTTGAAGATGAAGGAGTTGTCCAACCAGTTGCCTCAGTTGTTCCATTGCCGTCCATGTCAAACTTTACACCTGAAGATTGCCACGAAGAAAGTTTTAACCCATCGCCTTTAACATCAATAATCAATGGGTCTTTTGGAGGAACCGCACTTTGAACAGCACTTTGAAATACATCAAAAGGCCCTTTTAAACCAACCTTGTCACTATCAGTATCCTTATCCAAAGTAATGCCGAAACTACCATTTTTGAAATTCTTAATGGTAATTATGTTATTAACATCACTCACATCACTAATCACCAAATCACTGCCATTTAAAACAAGATTATAACTCTTGCCTCCAGAATCTAACTTATAAATCGATGTTGCAGAATTTGAGTTTGTGCTTGATTGGGATTTGGCTGTTCCGCTTAAAGCCGCTCCATTAATCCTAATAATATCAAGATCTCCAGAATCAAATATCACATCATTACCAAATGATCCATCAAAATTATAAATATCATTTCCTTCACCACCAATTAAAACATCATCTCCTTCACCGCCATATAATGTGTCATTACCTAAACCAGCATCTAAATAATCATTGCCGCCATCACCCCTTAAAATATCATTCCCAACTCCGCCATATAATTTATCACTATCTTCACCACCATATAAATTATCATCTCCTCCTCCACCATAAATTAAATCAATGCCACTTCCGCCACTTACCGTGTCTTTACCATCATCACCATATAATTTATCATCGCCCACCCCTCCATCTAAATTATCATCGCCATCATTTCCGTAAAATATATTATTAGATGAATTTCCTGTGATTGTGTCATCGCCTTGTGAGCCAATTATGTTTTCTATGTTGTAAAGAGAATCATGAACTCTGTTTAGTGAAAAATATCCGTTTGTTGCCGTGTTACTCTCTAAATTAACCGTTATGTCTCTGCTTCCAATAGAAAGAAAACTATAATCCACCGTATCAACACCATCACCACCATCAATCTTGTTATTGCCATAGCCAGCACTGATTGTATCACTTCCTCCACCAGCAACAATCGTGTCATTGCCATCTTCTGTTTTGATATTATTAGATCCAGCATCGCCAACAATAACATAATTATCTTCAACCAAAACACTGGAACTATGTTGACGAATAACCAAAGAACCTTTCGCACCATCAAGAATTAAAGCATTGCCCAAAACAGCTTCCGTGTTTCTGCCAACACTTAAATTATTAGAATTTATATCACCAACATAAATGCCATTAACCAAAAAAACTTCCGTAACGCCATTAACCTTTACTGGAATGTAAATTAATGACGGTGAATTTTTATTAAATATTGCACTATAAGCCGCTCCACCAATAAAACCATCAAAGTTAGTTTTACCATTATATCCAGCTGATAAGAAATCTTCAAAACTTATTCCTAACTTCTCAGCAACACTTTGGTAAATTGAAGCATCATAAACATCATAACTACGATCAAGACCAGATGTTGAAAAATTAAAAGTTCCACCATCCGTGTTTTCACCGCTATTCTCTAAAAAATAAGCAATTGCCCCTTTGTCACTCAAACCTCCCATTCCATCTTTGAAGAATAAACCTGAATTGTGAGCGCCGTTATTATCGGTGAATTGCATGTCAACAGAAGACAAACCTAGACCATTATTCACCAAGTCTTCAATTAAACCAGTTGTAAAGCCTTCAAGATATGAATAGGCAATTGAAACTCCACCAACAACTGCAACAGAGCCAATAACAGCACCTAAAACGCCACCACCAAATATTGTACCTGCCGCTCCTATTAAAACTTCTGTTATGCCATAAGTTCCAATTAAACTAGGTAATTCCTCTATAATATTTCTTGCAATTTGACCAAGAACTTTATCACCATTTAAAACATCAATTCCTGTAATTTCTCCATCATCACCATAAATAAAACGCAAACTCATAGTGGTTAATGTACTAAAAGTATCACCAGAGAACAAAATTTTAAGAACTTTATTTTCTCCAAAAACTTTTTCTTCCAAAAATCTTGATATTCCCTCCGATATTCCACTTATTGTACCATTCAATCCCGGGCTTATTAAATTTCCATTTGCATCAAACTTTGGTAATTCATTTAAATTTTTGTAAAGAATTAAATCGTAAGTCATAAGTTCTCCTTTTAGTTATTGGTGTTAGTAATTATTTTTATTTTATATTTTTTTTGCAATTTACACCAAGAAACTTTATCTGCTGGCTCATGAACGATAATTGATTTTCTTGGGTCTAACTTATCGTATAGAATTTCTACTTTATCATCTAAGTTAGGAATGTTTTGTATCGCTTCTTCAAAGTATCTTTTTTTATTGCTAAACTTATTTTCACCAATATTAAAACAATAAGTAATAACATAGTTGTAAATTAGTGGTGCCGTCCCTCCAACGCTAGTCTTTGTAATGGAAGTTATAATAGCAGTAGACTTAACTCCTTTTTGCTCCAAATAAATTCTATTTTTACTAGGTTTATGCAATAAACCAGACAAATCTGATTCAGACAATCTGAAGTCTTTTTGTGCTATACTTTCTTTTGAAATTAGTATTAATAAGACGAAAATTGATATGAGCCACAAAAAAAATATTGCAGATCTCTCTAAAGAGTAATCCATTCCAATATTTTTAATTATAATATGAATTGCTATAGCAACTAAGAAAACCCACAAAAAGCTAAGTTTTTTAACTAAGCTTCGTGGCTTATTTTCTTGATTATTTTCAGAGTTATTTTTCTCAATTTGCATAGTAATTATTTTTGAAATTTTTGTTTTTAAAAATTTTATGATTTTGTATCAAAGACAGAGGTCATATTTGTTAGTGGCAGTTCAAATTGGTAAGATTTTTATGTAGAAAAAAAGTAATTTAATTTTTTTCACTCAAATAAATAAATTTAAAATCTAACAACATTTCTTAAACTTTTTTCAAAATAAATAATCTTAAAAAATGTTATAAAAAATAATAACATTGTTGCAACTTCAACGCATCGCTTTTCTTGCCTTACGGCTTCGAAGACGATGCGTTGCCAGGTCTTGCATCACTTCGTTCCTTAGACCGCTTTAAGCTAAAAACATGCGTTTAGCATGTTTTTTTACGCTTAAAGCCCAAAAACTATGCGATCAATCAAATTAGCATTAGCCTGATCTATAATAATTGCTCCAGACCCTTTGACATAAGAATAATTTGAAGATGAAGGCGTTGTCCAACCAGTTGATTCTGTTGTGCCATTGCCGTCCATGTCAAACTTTACACCTGAAGACTGCCATGAAGAAAGTTTTAATCCGTTATTGTTAACATCGATGATTAAAGGGTCTTTTGGGGGAACTGCGCTTTGCACCGCACCTTGAAACACATTAAAAGGTGTTTCTAAGCCAGATTTATCAGCATCTTTGATATTTAGAGTAATGCCGAAACTGCCATTCTTAAAATTCTTAATGGTAATTATGTTATTAATATCACTCGCATCATTAATCACCAAATCACTGCCATTTAAAACAAGATTATAACTCTTACCTCCAGAATCTAACTTATAAATCGATGTTGCAGAATTTGAGTTTGTGCTTGATTGGGATTTGGCTGTTCCGCTTAAAGCCGCTCCATTAATCCTAATAATATCAAGATCTCCAGAATCAAATATCACATCATTACCAAATGATCCATCAAAATTATAAATATCATTTCCTTCACCACCAATTAAAACATCATCTCCTTCACCGCCATATAATGTGTCATTACCTAAACCAGCATCTAAATAATCATTGCCGCCATCACCCCTTAAAATATCATTCCCAACTCCGCCATATAATTTATCACTATCTTCACCACCATATAAATTATCATCTCCTCCTCCACCATAAATTAAATCAATGCCACTTCCGCCACTTACCGTGTCTTTACCATCATCACCATATAATTTATCATCGCCCACCCCTCCATCTAAATTATCATCGCCATCATTTCCGTAAAATATATTATTAGATGAATTTCCTGTGATTGTGTCATCGCCTTGTGAGCCAATTATGTTTTCTATGTTGTAAAGAGAATCATGAACTCTGTTTAGTGAAAAATATCCGTTTGTTGCCGTGTTACTCTCTAAATTAACCGTTATGTCTCTGCTTCCAATAGAAAGAAAACTATAATCCACCGTATCAACACCATCACCACCATCAATCTTGTTATTGCCATAGCCAGCACTGATTGTATCACTTCCTCCACCAGCAACAATCGTGTCATTGCCATCTTCTGTTTTGATATTATTAGATCCAGCATCGCCAACAATAACATAATTATCTTCAACCAAAACACTGGAACTATGTTGACGAATAACCAAAGAACCTTTCGCACCATCAAGAATTAAAGCATTGCCCAAAACAGCTTCCGTGTTTCTGCCAACACTTAAATTATTAGAATTTATATCACCAACATAAATGCCATTAACCAAAAAAACTTCCGTAACGCCATTAACCTTTACTGGAATGTAAATTAATGACGGTGAATTTTTATTAAATATTGCACTATAAGCCGCTCCACCAATAAAACCATCAAAGTTAGTTTTACCATTATATCCAGCTGATAAGAAATCTTCAAAACTTATTCCTAACTTCTCAGCAACACTTTGGTAAATTGAAGCATCATAAACATCATAACTACGATCAAGACCAGATGTTGAAAAATTAAAAGTTCCACCATCCGTGTTTTCACCGCTATTCTCTAAAAAATAAGCAATTGCCCCTTTGTCACTCAAACCTCCCATTCCATCTTTGAAGAATAAACCTGAATTGTGAGCGCCGTTATTATCGGTGAATTGCATGTCAACAGAAGACAAACCTAGACCATTATTCACCAAGTCTTCAATTAAACCAGTTGTAAAGCCTTCAAGATATGAATAGGCAATTGAAACTCCACCAACAACTGCAACAGAGCCAATAACAGCACCTAAAACGCCACCACCAAATATTGTACCTGCCGCTCCTATTAAAACTTCTGTTATGCCATAAGTTCCAATTAAACTAGGTAATTCCTCTATAATATTTCTTGCAATTTGACCAAGAACTTTATCACCATTTAAAACATCAATTCCTGTAATTTCTCCATCATCACCATAAATAAAACGCAAACTCATAGTGGTTAATGTACTAAAAGTATCACCAGAGAACAAAATTTTAAGAACTTTATTTTCTCCAAAAACTTTTTCTTCCAAAAATCTTGATATTCCCTCCGATATTCCACTTATTGTACCATTCAATCCCGGGCTTATTAAATTTCCATTTGCATCAAACTTTGGTAATTCATTTAAATTTTTGTAAAGAATTAAATCGTAAGTCATAAGTTCTCCTTTTAGTTATTGGTGTTAGTAATTATTTTTATTTTATATTTTTTTTGCAATTTACACCAAGAAACTTTATCTGCTGGCTCATGAACGATAATTGATTTTCTTGGGTCTAACTTATCGTATAGAATTTCTACTTTATCATCTAAGTTAGGAATGTTTTGTATCGCTTCTTCAAAGTATCTTTTTTTATTGCTAAACTTATTTTCACCAATATTAAAACAATAAGTAATAACATAGTTGTAAATTAGTGGTGCCGTCCCTCCAACGCTAGTCTTTGTAATGGAAGTTATAATAGCAGTAGACTTAACTCCTTTTTGCTCCAAATAAATTCTATTTTTACTAGGTTTATGCAATAAACCAGACAAATCTGATTCAGACAATCTGAAGTCTTTTTGTGCTATACTTTCTTTTGAAATTAGTATTAATAAGACGAAAATTGATATGAGCCACAAAAAAAATATTGCAGATCTCTCTAAAGAGTAATCCATTCCAATATTTTTAATTATAATATGAATTGCTATAGCAACTAAGAAAACCCACAAAAAGCTAAGTTTTTTAACTAAGCTTCGTGGCTTATTTTCTTGATTATTTTCAGAGTTATTTTTCTCAATTTGCATAGTAATTATTTTTGAAATTTTTGTTTTTAAAAATTTTATGATTTTGTATCAAAGACAGAGGTCATATTTGTTAGTGGCAGTTCAAATTGGTAAGATTTTTATGTAGAAAAAAAGTAATTTAATTTTTTTCACTCAAATAAATAAATTTAAAATCTAACAACATTTCTTAAACTTTTTTCAAAATAAATAATCTTAAAAAATGTTATAAAAAATAATAACATTGTTGCAACTTCAACGCATCGCTTTTCTTGCCTTACGGCTTCGAAGACGATGCGTTGCCAGGTCTTGCATCACTTCGTTCCTTAGACCGCTTTAAGCTAAAAACATGCGTTTAGCATGTTTTTTTACGCTTAAAGCCCAAAAACTATGCGATCAATCAAATTAGCATTAGCCTGATCTATAATAATTGCTCCAGACCCTTTGACATAAGAATAATTTGAAGATGAAGGCGTTGTCCAACCAGTTGATTCTGTTGTGCCATTGCCGTCCATGTCAAACTTTACACCTGAAGACTGCCATGAAGAAAGTTTTAATCCGTTATTGTTAACATCGATGATTAAAGGGTCTTTTGGGGGAACTGCGCTTTGCACCGCACCTTGAAACACATTAAAAGGTGTTTCTAAGCCAGATTTATCAGCATCTTTGATATTTAAAGTAATGCCGAAAAGAGCGTAGTAATTAAAAATTGCATCAGCTTTTCTAAGCTGATTTTTGTATTTCTTTATCTCCTCTTCCGAGATTTTTTCTAAAATGAATGTCATAGTAGTCCTTATTTTGTGGTTAATTGGTGATTAATTAAAGCTTCTTAATGATTTTTTCTTAAATGATTAAATTCAGTTTCTACTCAAAATTATCATTTGCCACTAACCAGAGGTTTAGAAGTGAAGAAATATTTCTACCTTCAGTTGCATTTTTTAGATCGCGAGTTCCTATACCAAACTAATAGTATTAACTTTGTCTTTCTGGTAAAAATTAAAATCAAAAAAACCAGCGACATATCTAATACAGCAAGTTTTTTGATTTTAATTTTTCCTCAAGAATCCTTCGTTACTGCTATTAAGAGATTTGTAGTTTGGTATAAATTCTTCTGTTCCTGTAACTTGAGTTTCGTCAGCCGAACGATAGCCGAATAATTCGCTGATGTTATTATAATTAACAGATTTGTTGTTGTTTGAATGCAAAGCCAGATCTATCAGCTTTAAAATGATGAATATTTTTGAATAAGATTTGGTTTAAACTCTTTTCGAAACAGCGATGGCAAATTTGGTGACGGTTTTAATGGCGGCGGAAAGGGGTTTGAAGCAACTTAGTTCTGCGGCTTTGTTTTCATAAGCGATATCGCGGTGTTCTAGTTCTTCGGCGCGGAATTTTTCGATTTTTTCTTGCAGTTTTTCGATTTCTTTTTGCTTTGATTCATCAAGAAATTTTGCCTCTTTTTCAAGATCTGCAATTTGTTCTTGATAATGTTCGTCAATCACTTCTTCCACTGCGGTTGTGCAAGTCATTGCCGCTTTTTTTCCAGCAAGAGCCGTAAAAAAACCCAAGGCAAAACCACCAACTTTCCAAATTGGCTGCATTGCTGTTGGGCGAATTTTTTGTTTTATGATTTCTGAATTGAAATATTCGAAGTGAACATCTTCTTGCTCTTTCATGTGCTTCACCAATTGAAGCGTTTCGTCATCTTTTTTTAGCTTTAGAGCCGCGATTTGACCAGCATAAATTACTTTTGCACCCATTTCACCCGCGTGGTCAACGCGGATGATTTCTTCATTTTTTTTGTCAAAATTAATCATCAACTTGGATGTTTTCTTCAACGAAAGTGTTGTCTTTTAACACAAGGCTAGATTCGCTTTCTTCATTAAGAGAATCGGTAATTTCTTGGCTTGAAGAACTGTTGTCAAAAACACCGCGATTTTTAATTGCACGAACAATGTTGCGTTTGATGCTTGGCACATCAACTAAGTGATCAGCTATTTCGCGTAAAGCGATAACTGCCGGCTTTTCTTTGTTATCAATAGAAGTTGAAGCACCTGACAAAATGCTTTTAGCGCGGTTGCTAGCAACCAAACAAAGTTCAAAACGATTTGGTACGACTGTTACACAGTCTTCAACTGTAATTCTTGCCATTGTGAGATTGAAATTTAGTTTTTGTGCGAGAAAAATTAGATAAGTGATTTAAAAACTTAAGACGCCACTTCTGGCAAATCAACAAAAAATTCATGACAATTACAATTCATTCAGCTTCAGACTTTGAAAAAATGCGCGCCGCCGGAAAATTAGCTGCCGAAATTTTAGATTTTATTACAGATCACGTTCAAGTTGGGGTGACAACCAACCAGCTAAATGATTTATGTCACAATAAAATAATCGCCGCAGGGGCAATTGCCGCGCCGCTTAATTATAAAGGTTTTCCGAAATCAATCTGCACTTCTCTAAATCACGTTGTTTGTCACGGAATTCCGGATGATGAAATTCTTAAAAAAGGCGACATACTTAACATTGACGTGACGGTAATTCTAGACGGATGGCATGGAGATTCTAGTCGCATGTATTTCGCTGGAGAACCTTCAATAAAAGCTAAAAGACTTACGCAAGTCGCTTACGATTCAATGATGCTTGGAATTGAGCAGGTCAAAGTTGGCGCGCCGCTTTCAAATGTTGGAAGAGCTATTCAAAATTATGCTGAAAAAAATGGCTTTTCTGTTGTTAGGGATTTTTGCGGACATGGCATTGGACGCGTTTTTCATACCGAGCCTAGCGTTCTTCATTATTACGAAAAAAGCCATGATGTGATTTTGGAAGAAGGCATGTTCTTTACTATTGAGCCAATGATTAATGAAGGAAATTACAAAACAAAATTTTATCAGGCGAATAGCAGCGCGCAAAATCAAGCAGCTGAAGTTATGAAACAAAAATGGGTGGCAATAACTACCGATTTTACCGCTGGAAAAAAATCTTTGTCAGCCCAGTTTGAACACACTATTGGCGTCACAAAAAATGGTGCCGAAATTTTTACCGCTTCACCAAAGGGTTTTGATTTTCCGCCTTATAAAAATTCAGACAAATAGATGCACCGTCTCATAAAATTAAACACCAAGAGATATTGACATTGATTCTAATTTTTTCGCCAAATAAAAATTCGTCATAAATTAAAATTTCCCCTAAAGAAACTCTTCAAGAAACATGACTTTTCCAATTCTGTCGACTTTGATTTTTTTGCCTATCTTGGCTTCAATTTTGCTCATCTTTTTGAAGTTCAAAAATAGCAGAAATTACTTTATTCTCGGGCTTGTTGTAAGTTTTGTAGAATTGGTTTTGAGCTGCAAATTGTTGCAAGGCTTTAACAAAAATTTAGGCGGGTTTCAATTTACCGAAAAATTCGCCATTCTTTCCGGCTATGACGTTAAATATTTTGTGGGAATTGACGGAATCTCAATTTTGATGATTCTTCTTACCGCCGCCCTAACCCCAATTTGTTTGGCAATCAGCCTGAAGTCGATTGAAAAAAGAGTTAAAGAATATGTCATTTCTTTCTTACTAATTGAAGCGTTTGTAATTGGCTCTTTCTGCGCACTAGACCTTATTTTGTTTTACATTTTCTTTGAAGCCATGTTGATTCCGATGTTTTTGGTTATCGGCATTTGGGGCGGAGAAAATAGAATTTACGCTTCTTACAAATTTTTTCTCTACACTTTATTCGGTTCGGTTTTATTCCTTATCGGCATAATCTGCATTCTGGTTTTAACCGGCACAACTGACGTTATCGCCTTAACTCAAGGGCTTTCAACTTATCTTCCATTTGAATATCAAAAATGGTTATTCTTGGCGTTTTTTGTTTCTTTTGCTGTGAAAGTTCCGATGTTTCCTGTTCACACTTGGTTGCCAGATGCTCACGTTCAAGCTCCAACTGCCGGATCCGTTATTCTTGCGGGAATTTTAATTAAACTTGGTGCTTACGGTTTCATTCGTTTTTCCTTACCATTCTTTCCAGCGGCTTCGCAATTTTTTGCACCAATGGTTTTAACCTTGAGCGTAATTGCAATTATCTACGCCTCTCTTGTTGCCTTGATGCAAAAGGATATGAAAAAAATGATCGCTTATTCTTCAGTTGCTCACATGGGTTTTGTGACCATGGGAATTTTCAGCTTTACCCAGCAAGGAGTTGATGGTGCAATTATGCAAATGATTAGCCACGGCATTGTTTCTGCCGCTTTGTTCGTTTGCGTTGGCGTTATTTATGACAGGCTTCACACCAAACAAATTGCTGATTTAGGCGGAATTGCCAATAAAATGCCCAATTTTGCTTTGCTGGCAATGATCTTTACAATGGCTTCGGTTGGACTTCCCGGAACTAGCGGATTTGTCGGAGAATTTTTAGCAATTCTTGGAACTTTCAAAGCTAATAAAGCAATGGCAATTTTAGCGGCAATTGGCGTTATTCTTGGCGCATGCTACATGCTTTGGCTTTATAAACGCGTTTGGTTTAGCGAGATCACCAATCATCATGTTGATGAAGTTAAAGATCTTGGAAAAGTTGAATTTGTATCTCTGGCACTAATGGCAGTTTTTGTTATTTTGCTAGGAATTTTACCGAACCTAGTTTTGAGCTTTTTCTCAATGCCGGTTAGCAATTTACTTCGAGTTTTTTAATCAATTTGTGTTAGACCCCGTCATTCGACGGGGTGACAATCTTTAGGAGGCGTAATATTTCATCTATCAGATGTAATATTTTTCTATCATTGTCACCCCGTCGAATGACGGGGTCTAGAAACCTTTACTCTGACTTATGAATTTATCTCTCATTTCTCCAGAAATTACTTTGTTCTTAGGTGCATTAACCATCTTAATGCTCGACGTATTTTTCGCTAAAAAACTCAAAGACTTCTTCTACGTTTCTCATTTGCTTTGTCTTCTGGCCTGTATTGCTTCGTTGTTTTTTATAATAAAAAACTTTGTTGTTGCTGAGTTGGCTTTTAACAACATGTTTTTATCAAACTCGTTAACCTCATTTACCAAATCAATAACCGTTTTGCTCTTAAGCATTGTCGTGTTATTTTCCCTAAAATTTGTCACATCTTTTTCAAAAATCAGCGCGGAGTTTTTGGCACTTTTAATGATCGCAACAACTGGCGGCATGGTTTTGATTTCAGCAAATGATTTTATCACCTTTTATTTAGGGTTAGAGTTGCAAGCTCTTTCTCTTTATTTGCTTGCCGCTCTAAATCGCAAATCAGCTAAATCATCTGAAGCTGGGATGAAATATTTTATTCTCGGATGTTTATCTTCTGGAATTTTGCTTTTTGGAATTTCGCTAGTTTACGGCTTTTCTGGAACTACAAATTTTAGTGCTTTAATTGATCTATATTACAACACAGCTAACGCTAAACCAGAAATGCCAGTTGCTGTAATGTTTGGATTCATTTTAGTTGCCACGGCAATGTTTTTCAAAATTTCTGCAGCTCCTTTTCACATGTGGAGCCCCGATGTTTACGAAGGCTCGGCAACAATTTCGACAACCTTTTTTGCCACGGTTGCAAAATTCACCGCCGTTATTGCCTTAATAAAACTCTTCTCTTCATTAATGATTCATTGGCAAGGCGTTGATAAAATTTTAATCCTTGTTGCTATTGCCTCTTTGGCAATTGGAAGTTTTGGTGCAATTTTTCAAAAAAACTTAAAAAGACTTTTAGCCTACAGCTCAATTGGTCACGTTGGATTCATCTTACTTGGAATTATGATTCCCGGAGAAAAAGGTTTGTCTTCGTCTCTTTTTTACATCTTAATTTACGCAATAATTTCAATTGGTTCTTTTGGCTTTTTAAACTTGATCACTTCAGCAACTACCGACAAAGAAAGCGACGAAGAAAATGAAAAAATATTCAACATTTCCGCGCTTTCGGGATTAGCCAAAACCAATCCCGTAATGGCGTTTTGTCTTGCGGTTTTAATGTTTTCTACTGCTGGAATTCCGCCACTTGCGGGTTTCTTTTCAAAATTCTTCATTCTTACCACGCTCTTAAGCCACGGCTATTTAATCACGGCAATTGTGGCAGTTTTGTTTAGCGTTATTTCAGCTTATTATTACTTGCGAATCGTTAAAATAATGTATTTTGACGAACCAACCAAAGTCATTGAAATTGAACAAATCGGCAATATCAAATCGGTTATTTTTGCTACCGCCATTTTTAACATTCTTTTCATCTTCTTTTTAGATTCTTTGGTTTCACTAATCTCAAATTTCTCTGGATTATAAATGCCTCCAAAACCTCTGCTATCTCGCAAAAAAAACCACCCCTTAAAAGGAGAAGTCATCGTTGCTGGAGACAAATCTATTTCTCACCGCTCTTTAATTTTTGCCGCTTTAGCTCATGGAAAAAGCAAAATTACCGGCTTACTTGAAGGTGAAGATGTTTTAAAAACTGCTGCCGCTTTGAGTTTAATGGGAGTTGAAATTGAAAGAAAATCTGATCATTGGTTGGTGAATGGCTCTGGCGTTGTTGGGCTTACTGAACCAACTGACGTTCTTGACATGGGAAATTCAGGAACTGCGGCGCGACTTTTGGCTGGCCTTGTCACTCCTTACAATTTCACTTCGTTTTTTACGGGAGATAATTCTCTGCGCAAACGCCCAATGAATCGCGTTTTTGAGCCAATTCGTCAATTTGGAGCGCAAACAATTTCACGCCAAAATGGTTTAATGCCTTTTGCAATTATTGGTGCTAAAGATTCTTTGCCAATTGAATATAAAATGAAAATGGCGTCAGCGCAGGTGAAAAGCTGCATCTTACTTGCCAGCCTTGCAACTCGCGGCACAACAACAATAATTGAGCCAGAAAAATGTCGCGATCACTCTGAAATAATGATGAAAGATTTGGGGTTAAAAATTTCTGCAACTAACTTTGAAAATGGCACCAAAATTTCTTATTCTGGATTACAAGAATTTGACGCGAAAAACTTTGAAGTTCCCGGAGACGTCTCTTCTGCAGCCTTTTTAATTGTTGCCGCTTTAATCATAAAAGACTCTTCAATCAAAATAAAAAACGTAGGAATTAACCCATTGCGCGACGGAATTATTGTCACTTTACGCGAAATGGGCGGAAAAATTTTATTTGAAAATGAGCGCGAAGTTGGTGGTGAAAAAGTTGCCGACATTATTGTTGAATCTAGCGAATTAAAAGGAATTGACGTTCCTGAAAGTCGCGCAGCCAGCATGATTGACGAATATCCAATTTTAGCAGTTGCGGCAGCAAACGCCAAAGGAACAACCAAAATGAACGGGCTTGCCGAATTAAAAGTAAAAGAAAGTAATCGTCTTTTGATGATCGCTAAAAACCTTGAGGCTTGCGGAGTTGCTCTAAAAATGGGCGATGATTTTTTGGAAGTTGTTGGCGGAATTAATCAAAAAGATTCCGTAACGAAAATATCTACTTCAATGGATCACAGAATTGCGATGTCTTTTTTAGTGATGGGATTAACGATGGAAGGCGGAACTGAAATTGACGACACTTCTATGATTGCAACCAGCTTTCCTGAATTTGAGAAAATTTTTGATAATTTTGGGTCGGGTTTTTCTGAGGTGATTGTTTAGTTGAAACTTCGTAAGGCACGAAATTCGGCATAACATTTTTTAGACCCCGTCATTCGACGGGGTGACAATATTGAGATCGACATAACATTGTTTAGACCGTCATTCGACGTGGTGACAATATTGAGATCGACATAACATTGTTTAGACCGTCATTTGACGGTGACAATATTGAGATCGACATAACATTTTTTAGACCGTCATTCGACGGGGTGACAATATTGAGAGTCGTACTTTTTTGTCACCCCGTCGAATGACGGGGTCTAAAGAATTGAATAAAAGCACTATTAAAGATTTTTTCTTAAAAAATGATCTCACCTTCCGAGTTAATAGCAAAGATTCGCACCTACCACCCAAATCTTGATGAAGCACTAATTCAAAAGGCTTATCTTTTTGCCAAAGCATCTCACGGAAGCCAAAAACGTCATTCGGGCGAATCATATTTTTCTCATCCTCTTGCGGTTGCAGAAATTCTCACCGATTTAAAACTTGATCAAGCTTCAATAATCACCGCACTTCTTCACGATGTTGTTGAAGATACCGAAGTCACTTCAGAAGAAATTGAGAAAAACTTTGGTGAAGAAGTTAGAAATTTGGTTGATGGCGTGACCAAACTCGGAAAAATAAAATCTGTTTCTTCGTCAGAACGCGCCGCCGAAAATTTTCGTAAATTAGCTTTGGCGATGTCGGAAGATATTCGGGTTTTGCTCGTAAAACTTGCCGACCGCTTGCATAATATGCGCACACTTTTTTACGTTCCTTCAAAAGAAAAGAAGTTAATCAAAGCTCAAGAAAGTCTCGATATTTACGCTCCGCTTGCTGGAAGAATTGGGCTCAGCAAAATTCAAGACGAGTTGCAAGAGTTGTGTTTTGAAATTATTGACAACGAAACTTATCAGCAAATTGTTGAGCATTTAAAAGAGCTGCGAGAAAAGAACCAAAATCTCATCGATAAAATTCTTGCCGACCTAAAACTTCTTTTAATCGAAAGTGAAAAAATTGAATGCGAAGTTTCTGGGCGCGAAAAAAAGCCTTATTCGATCTACCAAAAAATGCGTGAAAAAAATACTGGCTTTCACAATTTGCACGACATTATTGCTTTTCGAATCACTTGCAAAGATCTTGGAGAATGCTACAGAATCATGGGAATTATCAATTCTAACTACAACATGATTCCCGGAAGTTTTAAAGATTACATCAGCACGCCAAAAGAGAATGGTTATCAATCTTTGCATCTGACAATTCTTGGACCATTTAACAAAAAAATCGAAATTCAAATTCGTGACCAAAAAATGCACGAAGTTGCGGATCTTGGAATTGCCGCCCACTGGCGTTACAAAGAAAAATCAACCACTAAGTCAAAAATTTCAGAAGCAGAAAATGAAAAATATAACTGGATTCGCGATTTGGTGAATCTTTTCGAAGCCTCAGAAAACGCTTCAGAGGTTTTGAAAGATTATAAATTCAACATGCATCAAAATGAGGTTTTTTGCTTCACGCCAAATGGCGATATTTTTAACCTGCCTTTTGGAGCAACGGTTGTTGATTTTGCTTACGCAATTCACTCTGACATTGGCAATAGATGCACTTCGGCAAAAATTAATGGCGCCATTACGCCACTTAGACAAAAAATAGAAAATGGTGATCAAGTTGAAATTATCACTCAAAAAAACAGCAAGCCTTCGCCAAATTGGCTACAATTTGTCACCACAACAAAAGCACGCGCTGCGATTAAAAATTTTATTCGTCATGAAAAATTTGAAGAATATTCCGCCCTTGGTCGCGCTATTTTAAACAAGTTTTTTGCCTCAAAAAATTTAGAACTAAGCGACAAAATTTTAGAAAAAACTTTAACATTTTTTAACAAAAAAACCGTTGCCGATTTATGCTTTAAAGTTGCGGAAGGAGTAATTTCTCGTCAGGAAGTTTTAAAAGCAATTTACCCAGATTTTAAAGAAGAAACAAAAGATAAAACCTTAAAAACAGGCTTAGATTCAAGAGACAGATCTGATTATAAATTGCCAATTGATGGCTTACTTGCTGGCATGGCAACTTATTATCCGAAATGCTGCAGCCCAATTCCGGGAGATCCGATTGTTGGCGTAATTCACACTGGAAGTGGCGTGACCATTCACAATCAGAATTGCAAAATTTTAAAAAATTTGGTTTTAACTCCGCAAAGAATTTTGAGCATTTCTTGGAAAAAAAATGACGAAATAAAAGACGAAAAATATTTAAGTAAAATCAGAATTTTACTTACCAATAAATCGGGAAGCTTGGCTGACGTTAGCAGCCTAATTACAAAAAAAGATGTGAGAATTAGTAATATTAAAGTTTCTAATCGAGTGGCAGATTATCTTGAGTTGTTAGTTGATGTTGAGGTAAAAAGCCTTGATCATCTAGAGGAGATCTTATCGTCACTGCGTTCTTCAAAAAGAATTGTTGAGGCTGAAAGGGTTTTTTAGTAGATTGAAATGGAATTAAGTTAGTTAAAACTACCTTGCTTCGTCACCCCCGTCTTCATGACGGGGACAAATTTGAGAGCAAGGATTTTTAGTATATTGAAAAAGGAGAAATATGAAAAAAACGAATTTTTTAAATCATCATTTATCAGAAACTAAAGAAAGTTATTTAGAGCATTTTCTATTTACTTTCTCACTTGCACTTTGGCTTTTACTCGCTGGTGCCACGCTTTTAATTCACTCTTTCCTTCCCTTTGTTTTTGTGCATCACACCTCAAAACATATTAAGAAAATTAATGATGTGATGCAGAAGAGATTGGATAAACTTTCATCGGAAGGAGTTTAAATTATCCATTCTCTTGCCAATTTTAGCTGTCTGGATAGGCAATTATAACTATTCCGGAGCCACCTTTTCCGCCACTAAGGAAGGAGCTTCCACCGCCGCCGCCACCACCGCCTCTATTGTCTAATCCATTTTTAGCTGACATTGAACCAAAAGCAGTTCCTGTACCGTAACTATTATTACAATTTCCTCCATAAGAAATATTACCATTACTACCGCCACCGCCGCCACAACCATAATAACCTGAAGCCGTTGGAACTGATGAAGAAAAACCGTTGCCACCATCACCTCCTTTAACAGAAGTGGCATCACTACCAGAATTCATTGTACTACCTCCTCCACCTCCTCCACTAGGACTAGAAGAATTACAAACAGTACCTGGAGAAGATGATTTACCACCATTTTTAGTTCCTAAACCTCCTGCCGTTGTGGAATTTAAACTTAAAGATCCAGCACCTCCGCCAGGACGAAGGGTAGGGATATCATTATTCGGAGATGAGGAGGTAACAAGTCCACCAAAAACACCACCATATGCGGTAATATTTATACTACTTTCATTACTGATAACCGTAGAGTTTTGTCCTTTGGTACCAGAGGCTATAGTTGTTCCAGCAACATTGACAACGATAGACGTAACTCCAGATGGGATAGTAGAGTTTAAAACTTCAATTACTTGTCCACCACCTCCCCCACCACCAAAACCACATGCTACCAATGAGTTCCCAGAACCACCAGGACCACCACCTCCAACTACCAGCATGCTGAGACCACTGTTTAATTGCGATCCATTACATGTCATTGTATTAGAAGTGACTGTAGTGAATGTATGAACTCTATACCCACCAGATGTAGTTATTGTTCCACCGCTACTGCATTTAAAAGGCACGTCGCAGGTTCCTGAAATATTAGCCGCTCCAGATGTAGTACAGGTATAAGTTGGTGATCCACTGTAACCACTTGCGCAAGCTGAAGTTGGAGTATTTGGAATTGCTGTTGCAGTTGCAGCATAAGGAAGGTCAGTTTTGTCATTAAAATTAGCGACCCCAGTAATCGAACAAGTGATCGCCGTACAAGCTCCAGATGTAATTGTGGCTGATCCAGCTGATGTGCAGGTGTAAGTTGGAGATCCGCTATAACCAGTTGCGCAAGCTGAAGTTGGAGTGTTTGGAATTGCGGTTGCACTTGCAGCGTAATTTAGAGTTTTTGCGTTATAAGCAGGAGCTCCAACTGTGCATTGAATTGGCGAACACGGAGTCACAATTGTTGCTTCTCCTGCGGATGTGCAAGTGTAAGTTGGAGATCCAGTATATCCAGTTGCGCAAGCTGATGTTGGCGCGCTTGGAACTGCCGTTGCACTTGCTGCGTAAGGAAGGTTAGTTTTATTATTAAGACTAGGTTGGAGTGAGTTAGTAATTGTGCATACAGCTGCCGAACAACTTCCACTCGCTTTGATAAATCCACCGCTATTAGTGCAAGTGTAGTTAATGCTGCCACTATAACCAGAAGCTACGTCATTGCAAGCAACGGGTGTAGGAGTTGCGGCATAATTAACCATAGTTCCATTAACAATTCCAAGCTCGCCATTAATTGCACATTGAAATATGGTGCAACTTCCGCTTGGCGTTAAAATACCACCACTACAATCATAAGAAACATTTCCGCTATAACCATCGGCAAGACATGGAAGATTTGAAGATCCTTCGCTAACATGCTTTTGAGTGACACCAGCTATATTCACTGAACAACCTTCAATGTTTCCAGTGGTCGCTGTTTTGATATTATATTTTTGACCTAAATAAAGCTCGATGGCGTTTCTCTCTTTGGCAGAAAGAACGCGATTAAAAACAATGATTTCAGAAATCAAACCAGTCCAAGGTGCGGCAGATGATTTATTCCCAACGTAAAAAGCTGAGGTTGGAGTTTTTGCCGTTGCCGTCGAAGCACTTAAACTTTCTGAAGTTCCCGCTTCTCCAGATCCAGCGCTTCCAACACCATTGGTAAATAGCTGCAAATTTCCGCCACTTCCGCCCGTGTAAAGAGCCGAAATCACTTCTGGTTTAGTTGTGGCATTTGGTGTTGCGCTAGTTACATTTGTAGATCCACCAAAAATCAGATTGCGGCTTCTACTATTTTGAACACCGCTAACTCCATATCCCCAGCCCGAAGAATCGCCATTTGAAAAAACTGTTTTTAGAGCGGTTGAAGAATCATCGCTTAATTTTGCAACTATAAATAAAGTGTAAGCACTATCTGGAGTAATAATTGGAACGTTTGATGAGCCATTATTTAAAGTTAAAACCGCAGAACTTGAGCCAGAAAAAGCAACCGCTGGCAATCCGTAAATGTCACTTTGTTCTTTGTAAACAATTCCAGCAGAAGCAACTCCATTAGCACTTAACTTAATTGTGGCTTGAGGATTGCGATCAATCCATTTTGTAATTTGCGAACCCTCTACAGATTCTACATCAAGAAAGCTTTGCGGCATTGTTGGCTCTAACCATAAAACCAATCCAGCCGTTGAAACAACGGGAGAAGATAAAGTTAAAGTTTGAGCCGATCGCAAACGAAAGGTGTTGAGCATTTTTGCGCCCTGAGTTACTCCAGCAATTAAGATTCCAATGATTATAATTACCACTGACAACTCAACCAAAGAGAAGGCTTTTTTTGGCTTTAAAAACCCAAAAGACGTAAAGCGCATAAAATTTAAAAAACTAAGAATAAAATTTGCAAAAAAACTAACATAACGGCACTATCGCAAATCCGCTTTTGCAAGAAATCTTTAGGCGGTTTATTTTTTGGCGACGCAGTGGATAAAGACATCCATGAGGAGCTAAAAAACAAACTAACAACAAGATTTAAAGCAAAAGGTAGAATTTGCGATAGTGCCATAAGGTTTCATGCGCAATTCCCTATTTCAAGCAATTAATCTTTTAAGACCACAAATGACACAACCCCTAAAATCACTGATTTTTCCACGAGAGTTAAATTTGCTTTTCTTAAGCATTTTACTTTTTGCAATGGCGATGGGTATTAATTTGGTCACCTTTCCAACTGTTTTAAATAAAAATAATGTCAGCCCTTCTTTAATCGGAATCGCTTTCACGCTTGATACTTTTGGCGGCATTTTAACGTCATTTTTCTTAAGCAAAATCGTCTCGCGCTTTACCATGATAAAAACCATGCGCTTTGCGGTTTTTGTTTATGCGGCGATAATTTTAACAATTTATTTTTATCAAACTTATTTCCTTTGGGCGTTTCTTGCTTTCACAATGGGAAGTCTTTGGTTTGCTTACGTAATCACTCGCCAATCTTGGCTAAACATGTTGGTAGAAAATGACCAGCGCGGTGTAGCTCTTGGGGTTTTTAGCACGATGCTTTCTGCCGGAGTTGCTCTTGGGCCAGTGGTGGTAAAATTTAGCGGCGCGGAAAATTATTTATCTTTCATAATTTCTGCCCTGCTAGCACTTTGTTCTTTTTGGTGCTTAACGCCTTTAAAACGCAAGCCACAAGCACAACTTGAAAAACAGCGCATCAGCATCAAAAAGTTTTTTACAAAAAATCCACCAATTTCTTTAGCAAGATTTTTTCTCGATTTTCAAACCTACTTTCTTTTAACTTTCAGTGTTATTTTTGGCGTAAAAATTGGCCTATCTTACGAAGCTGCTGGGCTTTTAATTACAGCCTATATGGCGAGTGGATTTTTTGATTTATTTGTTGGGTTTGCTTTAAAAAAATGGCGACCAATAAGCTTAATAAATTTTGGATTTATTGGCTCTTTATGCTGTTTTGCATCAATGATTTTTATTCACAATTACCACTTTTTACTCGCCGCTTATTTTGTTTTCGGTTTATTTATCGCCTGCATTTTTGTGTCGTCATTCAAAGCCAGCAACGATGATTACCAAAAAGAAAAATTGGTGGCAGCAAATTCAACTTTTCAATTAGTTGGATCACTTGGAGCACTTTTTGGCAGTTTAATTGGCGGAATTTTATTCAATGTTTTTGGCGCAGTTGGTTTTCCAATCACCATAGTTCTTAGTTGCGCCGCCTATTTAGCTTTCTTATCTTTTTACAAAAAAAATAATTCCATTTCTTAAATGAAAAAAAGAACCATTCGACTCGGAGTTAACATTGACCACGTTGCAACAATCAGAAATGCCCGTGGCGGAATTCATCCCGATCCAGTTAAGGCGGCAATTCTGGCGCAAAAATCAGGAGCTAATGGAATTACAATTCACTTGCGCGAAGATCGTCGCCACATTCGCGATGAAGATTTAGTTCAACTGAAAAAATCCATCAAATTGCCAATAAATTTAGAAATGGCGGCAACAAAAGAAATGCTAGAAATCGCCTTAAAAACCAAACCCAACGCGGTTTGTATTGTTCCAGAAAAAAGACAAGAAGTGACAACCGAAGGCGGTTTGGATGTTTTAAAACATCAAAAATCTTTGAGCGAAATCATTAAAAAAATTCGTACCAAAAAAATTAAAGTTTCACTTTTTGTTGATGCCAATGAAGAACAAATTCGTGCCGCTAAAAAAATTGGCGCCGACATTGTTGAGTTGCACACTGGAGAATTTTGCCACAATTTGGGCAAAAAACGCCAAACTGAATTATTAAAAATTAAAAACTGCGCCCTGCTCTGCGAAGAGTTGAAATTAGAATGTCACGCTGGTCATGGACTTGATTACGAAACCGCAAAAATAATCGCCAAAATTCCTCAAATTGTTGAGTTAAACATTGGTCATTTTTTGATTGGCGAAGCTGTTTTTGAAGGTCTTGCGACGAGCATTAAAAAAATGAAGAAAGCGATTTCGGTTTAGATTTTATTCGTTTTCCTTACTTTTGTCACCCCATCTTCACAACGAGGCCTAGAAAATTACCCTAGACCCCGTCATGAAGACGGGGTGACAAAAGTGATTAGATAGGGTAAAGATAAACAAGTATGGTTGAGTAAAGTATATGGTTGAGTAAAGTATATGGTTGAGTAAAGTATATGGTTGAGTAAAGTAATAGATCAAAGCGATTATTAGCACTTTCATCGCTTACTAAATTTGCCACTAGCTTTCTAAAACTTGCCTTCCTAGATTGCGCTACATCACCAATTTATGTCACTGTCACAAAAAGTTGAAGCTCCTTCACCAAGCGAGCTAAAGTTCTTAAAAGGCAAATTCCAAAATTTGCATTTATCAAGTATGAATTAAAATCTGAAGCAAACCTCTTCTGAAAAAAAGTCTCAAAGCAAAAGTCTTAAAACAAAAGCCAACTGACACTTTCATACAAAACAGTAATGTCACAAATCCCCTTAAATCCATTTTAAACAAATGATCTAAGTGCTTTTTAAAAAACAAAAATAAGTAAAAATGTTATCATTTTCTGAATTAAATCTAAATCCAAAAATCCTCAAATCTCTTGCAGACAAAGGTTATTCAACACCAACTCCAATTCAAGCTCAGGCAATTCCAGCTTCTCTTGAAGGCAAAGATATTTTAGGCATCGCTCAAACTGGAACCGGCAAAACAGCTGCTTTCTCGCTACCAATTCTTAACAACTTAACCGAATCAAACCTTCCCGTTAAAAGTGGTTGCGTTCGCGCTTTAATTCTAACTCCAACCCGAGAACTAGCTTCACAAATTGCCGAAAATATTGAAGCCTACGGTAAAGATTTAGGCTTGCGTCACGCCGTTATTTTTGGCGGAGTTTCTGAACATAGACAAATTCGAGCTTTGCAAGGCGGTCTTGATATTTTAATCGCCACACCGGGTCGTCTTCTTGATTTGATGAATCAAGGTCACGTGCGTTTTATGCATTTAGAAATTTTCGTTTTAGATGAAGCTGATCGCATGCTTGATATGGGTTTCATTAACGACATTAAAAAAATAATCGCCAAAATTCCGACTAAACGTCAAACCATGTTTTTCTCGGCAACAATGCCAGCAACAATTTCTGATTTGGCACATTCTATTTTGAGCAACCCAGTCACAATTGAAGTCACGCCTCAAGCAACAACTGTTGAGCGCATTGATCAAAAAATAAACTTTGTTGAAAAAGGCAATAAACTCGCTCTTCTAAAACGCATTTTAAGCGAAGAAGGTAGCGAAAGCATTTTGGTTTTCTCTAAAACCAAACACGGCGCCAACCGTATCGTAGAATTTTTGCTTAAAAACAACATTGCCGTTGCAGCAATTCACGGCAACAAGTCACAAGCTGCACGCGAAAAAGCTTTGGGCAGTTTCCGCGACGGAAGCGTAAAAATATTAGTCGCAACTGACATTGCCGCTCGCGGAATTGACATTCCTGCAATCAGTCACGTGATTAACTACGACATTCCAATGGATCCAGAAAGCTACGTTCACCGAATTGGCAGAACTGCTCGCGCCGGAAGAGAAGGAATTGCAATTTCATTTTGCGATCCTTCTGAGCGCAAACTTTTGTCAGCAGTTGAAAAAACCATTAAATATAAAATTCCAGTTGATGAAACTCACCCATTCCACGGCGTAACTGCACCTCAAGCGAGCAAAAGCGACGAAGATCAAGAAAGGCCACAACGTCGTCGCCCAACAAATGGCAGACAATACGGACATTCAGTTAACAAAGAGCGCAGAATAGCCTCTTCTGAAAGATCAACAAGAAACTTCAATAATCGCGATCGCGACGACAGAAAACCAAGAGGCGAAAGAAGCGATTCTAGACGCGGCGACGTCAGACCTAACGACAGAAATCGCGGCACTGACAGACGCTCAGAATCTCGCCCAGTTGTTGATCCAAGCAAAAGCGGTTTGCTTGATTTTATCGGCTTAGGCAAAAAGAAATCTTACGCACCAAGAGTTAATCCAATGAAAATTGGACGCGACGGCACCTCTTCTTTCCGCCACACTGACGACAGAAGAGATACTCGCAGAAGCGCAACTGGAGAAGAAAGAAGATTCAGCGAAAAAAAAGAAGGCGGATTTCTTAGTGGCTGGTTCAAAAAATCAGATAGATCTAGATCTGAAGCTAAGGATGACTCCTTCGGCAATCGCGAAAGACCAACCGGAAACTCCAATCGCAGCAGATTTGGTAGCTCTTCGCAAGGCGGAAGAGATGGTCGCAGAGAAGGCGGTTCGTCATTTGGCGGAGAAAGAAGATCTTTTGGCGACAGATCAAACAGCGAAAGAAAGCCATTTGGCGAAAGATCGAGTGGTGGCAGACCAAGTGGCTCTAGACCATTTGGCGGCAGACCTTCCTCTGGCAGTCGACCAAGCCGCCCTTCTGGCGACAGACCAAACGGTAGATTTGGTGGCAACAGATCTGGCGGATCTTCAGATTCACCAAAACGCTGGAATTAGTGTTTTGAGCTATACCAAACTGAAAATCTTTACTCCTAAATTGTCACCCCGTCTTCATGACGAGGTCTAGAAAAATCCCGCTATGCCCCTTCATGAAGACGGGGTGACAAAAAAGCGGAAAGTGGTAAAAAACTAATCCTTCTTTGCTGAAGAAATTTTTCTGCCCACAAATTGTGATTTTACTCTTTCTCCACTCACGTTTTCTGGTCTTCTTCTTACTGGACGAGATCTGTTTTCATCTCTTTTTTCAAAACTTACTTCGCCTCTTCTTTTATGTGCCGGCCTTCTTCTTGGCGGAGATTTTCTTTCTACAATTTTTTCTGGTGATTTTTTGCCTTTAAACAAACCTAGCAAAAACCCTAAAATTCCCCCTATTTTTGGTTTGTTTTCTTGAGAAGTAGAATGATTTTTCTTCTGATTGTGATTTGGGTTTTGATTGTGATTTTGGTGACGCGAATCACGCGACTTAAAATTTTCTTCTCTTTTTTGACCTTTGCCGCTGTAAGGATGAGAATGATCTACTGGAATTTTGTAATTAATGGTTTTTTCAACATTTTCTAAAAGCAGCAATTCATTTGGATCACAAAAAGAAATTGCCACACCTTGACGACCAGCGCGCGCCGTTCTGCCAATTCTGTGCACGTAGCTTTCTGGATCGGTTGGAATGTCAAAATTAATCACGTGACTAATTGCAGGAATGTCAATGCCCCGCGCCGCAATGTCTGTTGCAACCAACACACGAATTTTTCCTTCGCGAAATTTATTTAAGGCTTTTTCGCGCGCGTCTTGTTCTTTATCGCCGTGAATTGCAGCGGTAGAAATTGAGTTTCGCGAAAGAAAATCTTCAACGTCGTCGGCACCATGTTTGGTTTTAGAAAAAACAATCACGCTAGTTGCGTCAGGGCTTTTTAATAAATGCCTTAAAAGCAAAAGTTTTTTGGCTTTTTCAACAAAACAAATTTTTTGATCAATGCGCTCAACCGTTGTAGATTCTGGCGTGACAGAAATTTTAGTTGGGTTGGTTAAAATCGAACCCGCCAATTCTGCAATTGCCGTCGGCATTGTTGCTGAGAAAAAAAGCGTCTGTTTTTTTTGCGGAATTTTAGTAATTACTTTTTTGATGTCGTTGATGAAACCCATGTCAAGCATGCGATCCGCCTCGTCTAAAACCAAAACTTCAACCTGCATAAAACGAATGTGACCTTGGTTGGTTAAGTCAAGCAAACGACCGGGAGTAGCAATTAAAATATCAACACCGCGCTGCAATTCGGTGATTTGCCCACGATCTGAAACACCACCATAAACCAAGGCGTAGCGCAGATTTAGCTCTTTTCCATAAGCCTCAATATTTTCAGCAATTTGCGAAGCGAGTTCGCGAGTTGGACTTAAAATTAAAGCACGAACACAACCGCTTTTTACTGAAATTCCGCTTTTGGCCAAGTTGTGTAAAATCGGCAAAGAAAATGCCGCCGTTTTGCCCGTTCCAGTTTGAGCAACACCCAAAATATCTTTACCTTCAAGAATTGAAGGAATGGCTTGAAGCTGGATGGGAGTTGGTTTTAAATAGCCCTTTTTTTCAAGAGCATTAAGAATTTTCGGATTTAGATTTAAATTTGTAAAAGAAGCCATTTTGAAGAAATTAAATAAATTTTGTGCGGCGCATTAAATATCAACTATTCCTAAATACTAACCATTGTTTTTAAGAGATTCTTTTTAAACAAATTTATAAACTCCAATCAATCAGCAAAATTAAATAGATCAGAAACTGATAGCCAACTCTCTAGCTTTTGCGTCGAATTCTAGAACTTCTTCAATTGAGGACAGATTTTTGTGAGGGGTTTTTTCTAGCACTTGCGCCACAAGGCTGGTGATTTTGTCGAAGGAAATTTCACCTTT
>CAYVKI010000001.1:30756-34343 GCA_964452075.1 uncultured Rhizobium sp. | reverse complement strand
GCGCGCGCCTCCTGATCGGCCGCGCGGATGACGTCCAGATCCGGCGCTGCGGCCGGCGCGATGGCATCCACCGCCGCCGCAACGCTTTCATAAATAGAATGATACCCGATCTTGTGGCCCAAAAACAGGCCAACGGCAATTTCGTTGGCTGCGTTTAAAACTGCTGGAGCTGAGCCGTCGGTTTCTAAGGCTTCGTGGCATAGTTTTATTGCGGGGAATTTTTGGTCATTTACTTCGAAAAAGCTTAAATTCTGAATTTTCGCTAGATTCAATTTTTCATGCTTGATTTTCATGCGTTTTGGAAAAGCTAAAGCGTAAGACAGCGGAACTTGCATGTCGGGAACACTTAACATTGCGAGAGTTGAGCCATCGCTGTAATCAACCATTCCGTGAATTATTGATTGCGGATGCACGAGAATTTTGATTTGTTCTTTTCTTAAAGGAAAAAGATGAAAGGCTTCAATCATTTCTAAGCCCTTGTTCATCATGGTTGCAGAGTCGATTGAAATTTTTGCGCCCATTGACCAATTTGGATGTTTTAACGCTTGTTCAATGGTGATTTTTGAAAAATCTACATCTTGCAAAAAGAAAGGCCCGCCAGATGCGGTAAGAGTTAATGAATCAATTTGTGCCAAATTTTCATTTTCAAAAATCTGAAAAATCGCGTTATGTTCAGAATCAACGGGAATAATTTTTGCGCCGCTTTTTTTGGCTGCAGCATTTAGAAAAATTCCCGCGCAAACCAATGATTCTTTGTTTGCCAAAGCAACATCTGAGCCAGCCTCAATTGCGGCTAGAGTTGGCAACATTCCAGCTGCTCCAACAATCGCTGAAATGAATAAATCACATTTGATTTTTGCCACTTCTAAAATGGCTTTTTGTCCGCCAAGAATTTGGCAATTTCTCAGATCTTTTAAGGCTGATTTTAGTTGGGGCAACAATTGTTCATTTTCGATAACAACAAATTGCGGAGAAAATTCGAGAGCTTGCGCGACAAGATTTTCAACATCATTTCGCGCCACTAATGCAAAAACCTCAAAATTTTGTGGCGCGTTTTTAATAACCTTAATTGTGCTTTTTCCAATTGAGCCGGTACAGCCAAAAATAGAGATTTTTTTCATCTTATTTTTTCTTTCTTGTTGCGGGTTTTTTCAAACCCTCTTCAAACTCGTTATATTTCTTAGCTTCTTCTTTCATTAAAGCTTCTAAATCCATGGCTTTTGCTTGGGTTTTATCGAGCATAAAAGTAATTTCGGGAACAACGCGCAAAGTTATTTTTTTCGCCATTTGATAACGAAAATGCGGCGACATTTCATTGAGTTTGGCAACCATTTTTTCCTGCATTGGCTCGTTTCCAAAAATATCAAGAAAGATGCAAGCTTGTTTGGCATCGGGGCTGACATCGGCTTGCAAGATTGTAATGTAGGCACCGAATTTTAGAGAAATATCTTCGCGAAGAAAAATATCCGCCATAATTCGTTTAAGATTTTCACCGATTTGAAGTTGGCGTTGCGATTTCATAAGTAATAATTTTAGTTCTAAGTAAGTTGTTAGTTTGGTAGACCCCGTCATGCGACGGGGTGACAAAATAAAACGATGTAACAAAATAAAACGATGTAACAAAATAGAGCGATGTAACGAAAAAACGATGTAACAAAGGAGAACGGGGTGACAAAAGAGATAAAATATTGGTTATTTCTACTAAATTTGTCACCCAGTTTGTCACCCAGTTTGTTACCCCGTTTGTCACCCCGTCGCATGACGGGGTCTTCGTGAATAATTTAAAAACGTTTATATTGATGAATTCCCCTCATCACCAAATCAAAAGTGCAAAGCTTTATTGATTGTGGATTCATGATGTCTGAGCTGCGAACAAGGGCGGTTAAAGCCTTTCTTTCTTCTTCCGTGTATGACAAATATTGATAATCGGTTTCGTTGTAAGGATGCTTCATAAAATACATTTCAGTTTCAAGTTTACCGAATTTTGGATGATAAACATTCATGTTGATGTGTGGCGCGCGCCCTGGGGTTGATCCAGGCATAATTGTAATAAAATGATAATTTCCCAAATTATCGGTCACTGTGCGACCCGACATGTTGAAATATTTGTCGATAAATTCGCTATCTTGCTCAAGCAAAGTGTGATATTTTCCTGCTGAGTTTTTTTGCCAAATTTCAATAACCGCGCCATCAATTGGCACGTTAAAAGAGTCGGTTAAAGTTCCTTGAATAAAGATTACTTCTCCAAAAGCGCGATAAAAAGATCCAGTTTTTTTTGCCAAATTATTAGTAGTTGCAAATTCTTCTGGCATTGAAAGATCGGCAGCAAAAAACCTTGATGGTGTAGGTTTTTTTGGCTCAAAAACTGATGGGGTTTCTTTAGAAAAACGATTAACTGGATAACCTTTTACGTTTTTAAATGAAGGATGAACATCGTCCTCGGCAGCAAAAGCGGCAAAAGAAAACAGCAATAATGAAGTTATCAGAACGAGCTTTTTCATTAAACTTTAGGTAAAGTGACTCCAGTTTGCTTCATATATTTGCCAGAACGCATGTCATAAGAAACTTCGCAAGGTTGATCGCCTTTGAAAAACAAAAACTGGCACGCGCCTTCAAAAGCATAAATTTTTGCAGGAAGTGGAGTTGTGTTAGAAAATTCTAAAGTCACATGACCTTCCCAACCTGGTTCAAGCGGGGTTACGTTAACAATAATTCCGCAACGCGCATAAGTTGATTTGCCAACGCAAACCACCAAAACATCTTTAGGAATTTTAAAATATTCAACAGTGCGAGCCAAAGCAAAACTGTTTGGTGGAATAATACAAACATCAGTTGTGCGATTTACAAAACTAGTTTCGCAGAAATTTTTTGGATCAACAATCGCTGAATCAATGTTGGTGAAAATTTTAAATTCATTAGAAACTCGTGCATCATATCCGTAGGAAGAGTTGCCATAAGAGATGATTTTTTTATTTTCTGAATCAACTCGCACCTGTCTTTCTGCAAAAGGCTCAATCATTTGTTGGCTTTTTACGAGTGCAGCAATTGATTTGTCGGAAAGAATAGACATTTGTTTTGAGTAAAAATTATGTTTTAGAACGAGAAGTTCCTTGCCTGTAAGAAGATGGGTTTTTATAAAAAATAAATCTCAATTCGCAACGTAAACTAATCATAAAATGCATGACATCTCTTATCTACGCGACATATTAATTTTGCTTTTTGCGTCGGTATTAATCGTAATTATTTTCAAGCAATTAGGTCTGAGTCCAGCGTTAGGATATTTAGTATCTGGAGCCGCAATAGGGCCTTTTGGATTCGGAGTTTTAACCAGCACCGAAACCACAAAATCAATAGCCGAACTTGGTATCGTTTTTCTACTTTTTGCAATTGGATTAGAGCTAACTTTGGAGCGACTAATCGCAATGAAAAAGTACGTTTTAGGATTTGGTGGCTTACAAGTAATTTTAACTTCTGCCGCAATTTCATTAATTAGCGTAGAGTTTTTTAACTTACCTCTAGAAACCTCAATAATAATTGGCACCGCATTATCGCTTTCTTCAACCGCCATTGTATTACAGGTAATTGCC
>CAYVKI010000001.1:16754-30746 GCA_964452075.1 uncultured Rhizobium sp. | reverse complement strand
AGCACTCAGAACAATCAACGCGAGTTGGTCGTTTATCTTTTTCAATCTTGCTAATGCAAGATTTGGCGGTCATTCCAATTTTAGTATTATTACCACTTTTAGCAAAAAAAGATTCTGACTTAAACATTGTGCATGCTTTAGGAGGAGCTTTGCTTGATGCGATTATTGCCATGGCAATCATTGTTGTTGTTGGAAGACTTCTTTTGCGCCCCCTCTATCGCTTAATTGCCGCAACAAAAAATGACGTATTATTCCTAAGCTTAACTCTTCTGATTATTTTAGGATCTTCGTTTTTAAGTAATCACATGGGCTTATCTTTTGCACTAGGAGCTTTCGTTGCTGGATTAATGGTCGCAGAAACCGAGTATAAATATCGAGTTGAAGAAGAAATTCTTTCTCTAAAATCATTGCTTATGGGTCTGTTTTTTATGACTATTGGCATGTCATTTGACTTCGATCTCTTGCTCGCAAGCTTACCTTATATCGTTATGGTTTCTTTAGCTCTTATAGCGGTTAAAGCATCAATAATAGTTCTTCTATGCGCCATATTCCGCTTTCCAATGGCGCCAGCAATTCACACTGGCTTACTACTTTCTCAAGGCGGAGAATTTGCTTTTGTTGTGTTCTTAATGGCCGTTCAGAAAAAATTTATAGATATTGACGTATCTCAATTTTTAATGACAGTTGTCACCTTCACTATGGCACTTACTCCTTTGCTTGCAGCACTTGGGCGCAAAGCTAAATCAAATCTTTATACCAAAGAAGTTTTGCAAGATAACCAAATAAAAAGGGAGCTTGGCGATATTTCTAAACACGTAATTATTATAGGATTTACAAAAGTTGGTCGGATTGTTTCCTATATTTTGCGCAAGCGTGGAATTAATTATATTGTGGTTGAAAATAATCATCGCCTAGTTCGAATTGAAAAAGGCAATGGTTATAACATACATTACGGAGATGCCTTAAATATCGACATATTGCGCCACGTTGGAATTGAACGCTGCGAGTCAGTTGTTGTCGCAATGGAAGATGAAATAGCATGCATCAAAATCACCAGATTTATTCATGAAAATTTTCCAAATGCTCATGTAATAACGAAATCTGAAACCATAAATAATGCAGATCGTTTCAAAAAAGTTGGGGCCAGTTTGGTGGTTTCTAAAAATCTAGAAACCGGCTTACAACTTACTCACGCAGCACTTACTTCTGTTGGCACGGCAACTAGCGAAATCAGCAACGCGCTTTCAGCATTTAGAGACATTAATTCTGACATTATGCGGGATATAATACTTTACGAAGAAAACAGCCGCAGTGAAGAAATTTTTGAGAAAAAATAATATCAGATTATCCAAAAAACTAACCATTGGAAAAATAAAACTCAAAAAAGACAAAACTAATGCGATCAATAGATTTTACTTTGGCGCAACCTACTCTTTTGGTATCATTTTCTTAATTTCTTCTCGAACAACTTTTTCAACTAATTCTGGCAAATTATCATTAAACCATTTCTCAATTTTTGGTTCCATTAAATGCAGAGCTAATTCGGCAAGAGCTGGGCTTTGAGAAAAGTTAGAAATTCCAGAAACCACATTTTTAGCATCAATAAGTTTTTTTACCGAATCACTAACTTGTCGCACAGTTGATTCGTAGCCAGTTGCAGGTTTTAAATCATCAATTTTTTCTTCAATTTTTGGTAATGATTCGTTTTGCATAGGCGTCACATTCAATAACTGATTAGATTTTTGAATTACTGGTTTTCGAATAGATTCAGAAGCGTTTGGCGCAAAACCCATTAATTCCTTTTCAAACTCAATATCAATTTCATGTCTTTCAATTTTAGACTCAGGGAAATCTTTATTTTGTAAAATTTTTTGTGAATTAGAACTAGAATTTAACTCATCAACATTCTCCGCTTCTAAATCAAGAGTTTGCGGAACAATTTCCTGCTCTGCTTTAACATTTTGAGCAACGGAAAAAGTAACCTGCTCTTCTTTTTCTAAATCTGCAAAATCAAAATCATCTTCCTTTTCAGATTCGATTTCTGACTCTGATTTTGTTAAAAATTCTAAATTATCACTTTGTTTTTCTGAGCCTATTTTCTCTTTAAAATCAGAATCTTGCTCGATTGATGTTTTTTCATCATGATCAATTGCATGATCGTCAAAAGACGGTAATTCTTGAGCTTTACTGAACTCAGAAACCTTCTCAACAAGATCATCTTTGTTTTCTTCGTGATTAATTTCGTCCAAATTCTCATCTTCTAAATGATCCAAATCTAAATCCAGATCGTCTTCTAGCTCTTCATGCTCTTGAGAATCTTCTTCTTTTTCATCTTCTAAATTTTCAGATTCTTCTTGATCTAAAACAACATCATCTTCATCATGAATTTCGTTTTCTTCATGCTCTTCTTCGCCTTCTTCAATATTTTCATCACCAGATTCATCTAAAGAATCATCAGCTTCTAAAGCGGGAGAATTTACTGGATTTCCCAACCAATCGACCGAACCAACATCTCCCACAACAACTTCTGATCTAGATGCACTCGAAGAATCTTCAATCTCAACCTCATCTTCCGACTTTTCAATTTCCGAAATATCTAAAGCAGAATCATGTACAACTTCTAAATTTTTAGCAGGAGCAATGTTTGAAGAAGTTGGAAAAGTTTTTTCTTCATTGTCTAAATCTAAATCATCAAGTTCAAAATCTTTAAAACTTTCAGATCCAACATATTTTTCTGGGGCTGCCTTAGCACTTTTTTTCTCTTCAGATTTCCCAAAATCCAAACCTAAATCGTCTTCAAATTTTGGATCTATTGCTTGCGAAACTTCAGATTTATTTTCTGCTATTTTTATTTCCTTTTTGTCACCAGAAGAAATATCTTCAAATTCATCTTCCGAGCTAGATTTAGTAGCACTTGAAACCTCGGCTTTATTCTCAGCTTTTTTATCAAGCTTGAGCATTTTTTTCTTGATAGTTTCTAAAATTGAATGAGTATTTTTTTCTGCCATTAAAAACCTTGAAAAATGTTGATTTTGTTGACCTCAAAAGCCTTTCTGTTAAAAAACTTTTTAAAGCACTTTCCTGATTTTTTTATCATCTTAAGTAAAATTACAATCAAATATAATGAAAAAAGATTGTCTAAAAATTTTTGCGTGGTTCTGCATTGGAATTATCGGCGCAGCATCTTTGGGCGGCATTGCATTAATCCGTGGCGAAAAAATTTCATCACTCTGGTTTATCACCGCCTGCGTCTGCACTCAACTTATCGCTTATCGTTTTTATAGCGCGTGGATTGCAGCAAAAATTCTACAAGTTAATGGCGATAGAAAAACTCCAGCAATGCGAATCAATGACGGAAAAGATTTTGTTCCAACAAATCGCTGGATTGTTTTTGGACATCACTTCGCTGCAATCGCCGGTCCCGGGCCACTCATTGGCCCAACTCTCGCTGCACAATTTGGATATTTACCCGGAACATTGTGGATTTTAATTGGCTCAGTTTTTGCGGGCGCAGTTCAAGATTTAATAATTTTATTTTCATCAATGCGCCGCGACGGAAAATCGCTTGGAAAATTAATTAAAGACGAAGTTGGAAATGTTGCAGGATACGCCGCGATGATTGGAACTTTGGCAATAATTATCATTTTAATTGCCGTGCTCGGATTAGTTGTGGTAAAAGCTTTAGCTCACAGCCCGTGGGGTTCTTTTACTGTTTTGATGACAATTCCAATTGCGATGTTGGTTGGCATATATTTGTTTTACATTCGTCCAACTGGCGTTTTTGAAGCAAGTTTGGTCGGCATCATATTATTTTTGCTCGCAGTTTACGGCGGAAAAATAATTCATTACAACCCAACGCTCTCGCAGATTTTTGATCAAGACGGAAAATTTCTGGCGATTGCCGTTATAATTTACGGATTCGCCGCAGCAACCCTTCCCGTTTGGCTGCTTTTAACTCCGCGAGATTATCTTTCGTCATTTCTAAAACTTGGAACAATTCTGCTTTTAGCAATCGCTTTGTTAGTGTTTCGCCCAGAAATTCAAATGCCTGCAATTACTCAATTTATTGATGGCACTGGTCCAATTTTTAGCGGCAAAGTTTTTCCTTTCTTATTCATCACCATTGCTTGCGGCGCAATTTCAGGATTTCACGCCCTTGTTTCTTCTGGCACCACACCAAAAATCATCTCCAATGAAAAAGATACGCGCTTAATTGGCTATGGCAGCATGTTGCTTGAGGGATCCGTAGCAATTATGGCAATGATCGCCGCCTGCGTTTTAGAACCCGGAATTTTCTTCGCCATCAATTCTCCAGCCGCAGCTTTGGGAGTTGATCCAGCTCAAACAATTACTTCATGGGGCTTTCCAGTAACTTCAGAAACGATGTCTGCTCTTGCAGCACAAATGGGTGAAAACAGTCTTTTTTCAAGAACTGGTGGCGCGCCGTCACTTGCGGTTGGAATGGCAACAATTTTTTCCTCGGCATTTGGCAGCAGCATGTTGTCGCTGTGGTATCACTTTGCCATAATGTTTGAAGCGATTTTTATTTTAACAACCCTCGATGCTGGAACCAGAGTGGCACGCTTTATGCTTGAAGATATGCTAAAATTCCGCGAGAAAAATTTACATAAATCAATAATTGCCTCTTTGCTTTCAAGCTTTGCAATCGTTGCTGCTTGGGGATATTTTCTTTACATGGGAGTTCTTGATCCAAGTGGCGGCGTGAACATTTTATGGCCACTTTTTGGAATGTCGAACCAGATGCTTGCTGGAATTGCGCTAGTTTTGGCAACGATATTAATTTTTAAAAGCGACAGAAAAAAATATTTTTTTGTCACTGCAATTCCTTTGGCTTTTATTTTAATTACCGTGAGTTGGGCAGTTTTTGAAAAAGTCTTTTCTGCTGATGTTAAAATTGGATTTTTTACTCTTGCAAATTCAGTGCAAATGCAACTTGAAAATGGGCTGATTTTAGGCGTCGAAAATATAGAAATTGCCAAAAAAACTATCTTCAATCAACGCTTAGTTGGAATAATTGCCTTAAGCTTCGCCGCAATTTTATGGATTGTAGTAATCGAGGGAATTCGTAGCTGTTTTTCACTCAAGAAAAAATGAAGAAAATTTGTGAGTTTTTAAAACTAGTTATCAACCATCTAAACGGCAATTTTGCTTATCAAAATTATCTTAAAATTCATAATCAAAATCATCCAGAGTTAAAACCACTCGATCAAAAAACTTTTTTTAGAGAAAGAGCGCGAAACAAAAAAATTAACCGCTGTTGTTGACATTGAAGGCTGCTTCTTAAATCATTTAACTAGATGAATAATCATAAGTTCTCGGTTTAATAACTCTCCCCTTGAGGGAGAGTCGAAGAAAACGATACTGAATTTGCAGTGTCGTTTGATTCGGTGAGGGGTTTTAAGAAACAAAGATCCCTCCTCGACTCACCTGCGGTTCGTCGATCTAGGATAATTAAAAAAAGGTTTTAACCTTTTTCATCCAGACTTGACTCCTTTAAGTATTTTTAAAAAACACATGTCACAAAATTGGAAAGTAAATTCTTGGCGAAATTTACCAATAAAACAGCAGCCAATCTATGAAAACCAAGATTTGCTGAAGCAAACCGAACAACAACTTAAAAATTTTCCACCACTTGTTTCATTTGATGAGATTGAAAAATTAAAATCCGAACTCGCTTTAGTTTCAGAAGGAAAAGCCTTTCTTCTTCAAGGTGGCGACTGCGCTGAAAGTTTCGCTGAATTTTCTCATGATAACTTAAAAAACTTTTTCCGCACCGTAATGCAAATGACCATTGCATTGATGCACGGCTTGGACAAACCAATCGTAAAAGTTGGAAGAATCGCTGGACAATACGCCAAACCTCGTTCGGACAATAGCGAAACAATTGACGGCGTCACAATGCCAAGCTACCGCGGCGACATTGTTAACAAAATTGATTTTGAAAAAGATGCGCGCGTTGCCGATCCAAAACGTTTGATTGAATCTTATTTTTACTCCGCCGCATCTCTGAATTACTTAAGATCTTTGGCTCTTGGCGGCTATGGAAATTTAGAAAAAATCAATAAATGGAACGAAGAATTTGCTCACAGCCTTGTTAGCAAAGAAAATACCGAAAAAGTTATTGAAGAAGTAAATAAAAACCTGCGCTTTATGAAAGCTTGCGGCCTTGATTCTAGCTCATTACCACAATTAACCACTGCTAGCTTTTTCACCTCGCACGAAGCCTTACTTTTAAATTACGAAGAAGCTTTTACTCGTGAAAATAAAGATAATAAAAAATTCTACGATTTAAGCGCGCATATGCTTTGGATCGGCGATCGCACTCGCACTCCAAACGAAGCTCACGTTGAATTTATGCGCGGCATCAATAATCCAATCGCTTTCAAAGTTGGACCTTCAATTACAAAAGACGATTTGTTGAATCTTTTGGAAATTTTAAATCCAGAAAATGAAGCGGGCAGAATCACTCTGATTTCTAGAATGGGCGCAGGAAAAGTTGAGCAAACTTTGCCGCCTTTGGTTGAGGCCGTAAAAAAATCTGGAAAGAAAGTTATTTGGTCTTGCGACCCAATGCATGGCAACACCATCAAATCTTCCAACGGTTATAAAACCCGCAAATTCGATGATATTTTAGGCGAAATTAAAGCCTTCTTCAAAGTTCACAAAGAGCTTGGAACTTACGCTGGCGGCGTGCATTTTGAAATGACTGGACAAGACGTCACCGAATGTTTGGGCGGAAATCAGCAAATCACCGAACTAAATTTGCAAGACCGTTATCACACTCATTGCGACCCTAGATTAAACTCTTCGCAAAGCGTTGAGTTAGCCTTCATGATCGCTCAAGATTTAGCTTCAATATCTTAGAAATTTTGTTAATTATTTATGAAAATTGAAACAATTCGAATAGAGAATTTTAAAACATTTAAAGAAGCGGAAATCAAAAATTTGCCTCAAATGGTTGTTTTGCTTGGACCAAATGGCTCTGGTAAATCAACTTTTTTTGATGTTTTTGGTTTTTTAAATGATGCTTTACAAAATAATGTCACAACAGCTATTGAAAATAGAGGTGGATTTGAAGAGGTTATTTCCCGAGGATGCGATATAAAAAAAGATTTAATAAAGTTTGAAATTCAATTCAGAAACTCTTCTACCAATAAAAATAAAACTCCACTTATCACTTACTTGATAGAAATTGGCTTCAATCAATCTAATGGCAAATCCTACATTGCTAGAGAGATTTTAAAATATCGCCGCGGACAAAAGTCAGGAAAACCATGGCACTTTTTAGATTTCTCAAATGGCGAAGGCGAAGCGATAACCAATGAAGATCAATATAGAACCGGCTCTGAAAAAGAAAAAAGAGAGCAGCAGAAAGTTAGTAGCCCAGATATTCTGGCAATTAAAGGTCTTGGTCAATTTGAAAAATTTAAAGCAATTAGTTCTTTTAGAAGCTTGTTAGAAAGTTGGTATGTTTCCGATTTTAAAATCGAGTTTGCCAGAAAGCTTTCTGACGCTGGAGTTTCCGCACATCTATCTAGAACTGGCGATAATTTAGCTCAAGTAACCAAAAACATGTTTGATCATCACAAAGAATCTTTCGATGAGTTATTAGAAAAATTACCCAAAAGAATTCCTGGAATAAATGAGGTTAAGGCCATTAAAACTGAAGATGGTAGAATTTTATTACGCTTTAAAGATCAGAATTTTAAAGATCCTTTTGTTGCTCGCTACGTATCCGATGGAACTATCAAAATGTTTGCTTACATGGTTTTGCTACGCGACCCAGAACCGCATCCACTTCTTTGCATTGAAGAGCCAGAAAATTTTTTACATCCCGACTTATTAGAAGATTTATGCGAAGAAATTCGAGAATACTCTCAAAGAGGTGGGCAAGTTTTTGTATCAACTCATTCACCAGATTTTGTTGATGGTCTAAAAATTGAAGAAGTTTTTTTCTTAACAAAAAAAGATGGCTTCTCACAAATTAAAGCAGCAAAAGATCAAACCTTGGTTAAAGATTTATCTGCAGAAAATAAGTTGGGATGGCTATGGAGAAACGGCTATATTGAGGGCGCCAACATAAAAGACACCATAAAATGACCTTGTATATTTTTACTGAAGAGCCTTCCGCCGAAAAGTGTTTCTCTCACTTTTTACCAAAACTACTATCAAGCTCGGTTAAATTTAAAATATTTGCTCATGGTGGAAGAGAAAATTTAAAGCAAGCATTGCAAAAAACCTTGCCAACAATTAGTCGCGAACAAAATGCAAAAATTCTAATAACAATCGATCAAGATGATTATGATTGCAAAACTCTAAAGGAAGAGCTGCAAGAAATAATCAGAACAAAATGTCAGTGTCCTTATAAAATACGAATTGTTTGCAAAGAGTTAGAATCTTGGTTTCTTGGAGATTTACTAGCTATTTCAAAGGCCTATCCGAGATTCAAACCAGAAAAATATCGCAATAAATCAAATATGAAGAAAGTTGATGATATAATAAAGCCTAGTAAGAAATTAATAAAAATGATTACCGAAATTGACGGCAGAATATTTTTATCTAAAGGTGAATTATCAGAAAAAATATCACCTCATTTAGATATAAACTCAAACACCTCTACCAGCTTCAATCAAACCATTAAATCGGTTGAAGAACTTACAAAATTAAATGATAAATAAAACACACGGCACAATCGCTATTGTTGGAGCTCCAAATGCTGGAAAATCAACGCTTACTAACGCACTTTTGGGACAGAAACTTTCGATAGTTTCGCCCAAAGTTCAAACCACTCGCAACTCAATTAAAGCAATTGTAGTCGAAGGAAATACTCAACTCGTGATCATCGACACTCCGGGAATTTTTATTCCTCGTGACGACAAAGTTCTTGAGCGCGTTATTGTTAAATCTGCTTGGCAAGGGCTTAGAGATTCTGATCACGTATGTTTTTTAATTGACGCAACAGTTGGTTTAAATCGTGAAAATCTTCGCATTATTGAAGATTTAAAAAAAGAAAATTTGCCGATTACAATATTGATCAACAAAACCGACTTAGCTAAAAAAAATGCCATTCTTGAAATAATGGCTGGGCTTGTTGAGCTTGGTTTTGAAGAGATAATTCCAATTTCAGCTGAAACCAAAGACAATGTTGAAAAAGTTAAAAAAATACTTTGCGAAAAATGCCTAAATCCTGACTGGATTTATGACGAAGATCAAATCACCGACGCGCCGATGCGCTTTATTGCATCAGAAATTACGCGCGAAAAATTGTTTTTAAAACTCGAGCAAGAATTGCCTTATAATTTGGCAGTTAAAACCGACTCTTACGAAGTTTTAAGAAACGGCGAAATAAAAATTCACCAAACAATTTTGGTTACAAAAGACAGTCAAAAAAGCATTATCCTTGGCAAAAACGGCTCAATGATTAAAGAAATTGGTCAAGAATCTCGCGCCGATATTTCTGAAATTGCCGCGACCAAAATTCACCTTTTTCTTTTTGTAAAAGTGCAAAAAAATTGGATGAATGATTCAGAAAATTATGAAAAACTCGATATAGAAAAACTTCCCAAATAAAATGACTTCAACCATCGACCCAAAAGAAGTAGAAAAATTCTCGCGAATTGCTGATGAATGGTGGAGTGAAACAGGGAAATTCAAGCCCCTGCATAAATTTAACCCAATTCGCATTGATTTTATTAGCCGCGAAATTTCTAAAAATTTTAAAATTAACTCTGATTTAAAAATTTTAGACATTGGTTGCGGCGGCGGATTAATCGCCGAGCCTTTTGCTAAAATTGGCGCAAGCGTTACGGCAATTGACGCATCTGAAAAAAATATTGCCGTCGCTAAAATTCACGCTGAAAAATCTGGTTTAGAAATTGATTATCGCGTTTCTAGCGCTGAAGAATTGGATGAAAAATTTGATGTAGTTTTCGCGCTTGAAATTATTGAACACGTTGCCGACATAGATCATTTTGTTAGTAGTTGCGCCAAATTAGTAAAACCAAATGGATTGCTTTTTGTAGCTACAATGAACAGAACTTTAAAATCTTTAGCCTTGGCAAAATTTGCTGCGGAATATGTTTTGCGCTGGTTGCCGATTGGAACCCATGATTGGAAAAAATTTCTCAAACCTTCAGAATTAAATTCAAAAGCCATTTCCCAAAATCTTAAACTAGAAAACCTGACCGGATTTCATTATGATATCTTAAAAGATAAATGGAGCGAAACAAAAAATTTAGATATCAACTACATCGCAACTTTCATTAAAAATTATACCAAACCACAAATCTCTTAATAGAATTGCTCTATAGGAAATTTCTTAGCAACTTTTTCGCCGCCATATGTGCTTAAATGCTTTCCATCTTTAGCGTAAATAAACTTATCATCTTCTAAAACAAAACACTTTCTATCATTGCAAAATGCCTGCGTGGGATCAGATATTTGTAGATTTTTATGCAGTTTTTTAAGCTCCATAATTTTTAATTTATAATTCACCATATCGCGATCAAAATCAGCTCTCTCAAATTCGCATTCTTTACGATCAAGGCAACTTAAAGGCAAAAATGGTGATTTGGGAATTTGCAGAAAATAAACAATTGCACTGTCTTTTCCAAGCAAGCTAATTGTGTTGTTCATTCCAGAAAAGAAATCATCACGACGATCAATCCAAGCATTGTTGGCAAAGAGAATTAAACGCGGTTTTTCTTTAGAAATAATGTCGATTATTTTTCTGAAAATTTTGTTACACTCGACAATTTCATGTTTGTTTTCGTTATTTTTTTCATCAAAAAATGGACATCCTGAATTTGCCAAATGAATTATTTGGTAACTATTTTTTACAGCTTCCGTTTCGTAACCATTAAAAATGGTTTGCGAATGAGAATCGCCAATGACGAATATTTTTTTGTCTTCGTCATTTCCAGAAATTCGGCAATAATTAATTTTAACTAAAGAAGCATATTTTTTGAGACAAACAGAATCTGCTAATTTAGCGCGATTCATGGTTCTGGCAGTTAAGATTTTTGCAGCACTAATTCTGTTTTCAAATCCTGAAAATAAAATTATGGAAATGCTGGCGATAAATATAAAAAACATCGCCGAAATCAATAATACCAAGGTTTTTCTACTATTGATTTTTTTGTGGCGAATTGGCATTTCAACGAATTTATAGCTCAAAAAAGCTAGCAAAAAAGAAAGTGCCAATAAGCCAAAAATCAATTCTGGTCTTGGAGTTCGACCTTTAATTATGGTGGCGAAAGAAATTAACGGCCAATGCCATAAATAAAGCGGATAGCTTATTAAACCGATATAGACCATCAATTTATTTCCAAAAAACTTTTTATTAAGCCAGTTATCAGAGCCAGACATAATGATTAACGCGGCTCCAAGACAAGGAAGTAAAGCAAGAAAACCCGGAAACAGGCTGTTTTTATTGATGATGATTAATCCCAAAATAATCAGCGTTAATCCAACCCAAGAACTATGTCGTAACAAAGATTTGGGATTCTGATCTAATTTTGAGATTGCGTGAAAATAAGCTAGAATAGCTCCGATTGTAATTTCAAAGAAACGCGAAAATGGTAGATAAAAAGACGCAGCTTGAAATTTATTAATAATCGCAATGTTAAAAATGAAAGAGACGACAGCGGTGACAATAATTATCCAGAAAAACTTATTGTGAAAAGAATCAGATTCTGTTGGATTTGCGTGAGAAAAAAGCTTTGTTTTTGCGAAAAAAAACAACAAAATAGGCCATAAAATATAGAATTGCTCTTCAACTCCAAGAGACCATAAATGCAGCAACGGCTTTAGCTCGGAGCTATTATCAAAATAACCACTTTCGCGCAGCAATTCGAGGTTAGCAGCAAAAATTGTTGCGCTAACAGTTTGCACCCCCAGCTCTTTAAATTCTTCAGCATAAAGAAAAAACCAACCAGCAGTAAGACAAAACAAAAGAACAATGATTAATGAAGGAAAAATTCGCCTTATTCGTCTCGCATAAAAATCGGCAAAACTGAATTTTTTATTCTGAATGTCATTCAAAATAATTCGTGAAATCAGATAACCAGAAATTACGAAAAATATATCAACACCAATAAATCCTCCAGGAAGAAGACTTGAAAATGAATGAAAAATTATTACAAGCAAAACTGCTAAAGCTCTCAATCCATCGGTATCAGGACGATAAGATAACTCTTTGTGATTTAATTTTTTTTGGGGGACGGACATTTAAAAAAAGATGATTTAAAAGCAGAATTATTATAGAGGTTTTGGCGATAATTTCTGCGGCTGTCAACCTTTTCTAAATCAACTCCTAAACCAGAAATGGTGATTAGAGAAATCATTAAATCTTCTGTATGTCCAATCAAGCATACTGGACGGATTTTCCCCACAAGGCATGGGGCTAACTCGCGTCGCGTTATCGCATCCCGAAGGGATAAAGAACTTAAGATTAAGAAGTTATTTTGTAAAAACCTAGGTTAAGAAAGTAGTAAAACCTTGTAAAAAATAGCGAGGAATATGCATGTTGTAGTGTTGGGTTTGGGTTCGGTGATTGTTTTTAGATTTCGAACGCCGTTAGAGATTTTACTGGGAAGTGGTTTCTTTCTGGCTTAATTTCTGCAACATTTTTCTTTTTTCTGCGGCGACGTCTGTCCCGCTTTACTTTGCGAACTTTGGTTGAATCGGCAAATAGTCGATGCTTTATGTGATTATCAAGAGTTTCTTCAAACTCTTTCATGTGATCTTTAAAGAAATGATCGGCTCCGTTGATCATTTGATAAGAAACTTCAGCTCCATCTCGAGCTGATAATTTTTCAGCTAATTTTGCAGAATCTGGCTCTTTGGTAATTTCATCTTTGCTACCCTGAACAATCAAGCCCGCAGAAGTACAAGGAACTATAAAATTAAAATCATATTTAGTTGCGGGAGGCGCAATCAAAACATAATTTTCTAGTTCCGGTCTTCTCATTACAGCTTGAAGAGCGATCCAAGCACCAAAAGAAAAACCCGAAATCCAATATTCACTAGCTTCCATATTTTGGTCGTGCAACCAGTTTATTGCAGCAGTTGCGTCAAGCAATTCACCAGCACCATTATCAAATTTACCTTGAGATTTTCCAACGCCACGAAAATTTATGCGCAGCACAGAAAAGCCGTTATTTACAAACGACTTATATAAAGCATAAGCAACTTTGTTGTTCATTGTTCCGCCATGTAGCGGGTGCGGGTGCAAAACCAAAGCAACTGGAGCCTTTGGATCTTGGTTTTGATGATATCGACCTTCAATTCTACCGGCTGGACCGTGGATAATTACTTCAGGCATGTCTCAAGTTTTTGTGGAAAGAAAAAACGCAACACCTGAAATAATTTCAAATGTTGCGTTTAAAAATTAGTTAATTTCGTTCCATTGAAGAGGCTTATTATCAGCTCCAAGAACAAGTTGAGTTGTTCCTGCATATTTAGCTGCCATATATTTTCCATGACCAATATGCGCACCACAGTAGTAAGCTGGCTCAACTTCTTTGCCGTTAAATTTCTTTTTTTCGGCAGCTTTTACCCGGTTTTTCGGGTTGTTTTTAGTACCCATGTTTTTTAAAAATTTAGTTGGAAACTTTTATCTTTTGGTATAAGAAGGCGGTGCAAAATAGAAACCACTAATGCCAAAATCAAGTTCTTTCTCAATTTTCCATAAAAATTCACAAATGCCAAAATTCACTAGATTACAAGACTGCGTAGTTACTAACAAAAACGTTATTGTACGCGTTGATATTAATGTTCCGATGTCCGACAACAAAATTGAAGACGACACTAGAATAAAAGCCGTAATTCCAACCCTAAAATATCTGTTGCTATTTGTTGCAATGGTATGTTTCTAGTGTCTCTCGGATTTTTATCTGTTTCAGAAAATCCATCTCCAAATACTCCTATTGAAAATTTAGCATACAGATTTTCAGCCACAACACCAGGTTT
>CAYVKI010000001.1:534-16744 GCA_964452075.1 uncultured Rhizobium sp. | reverse complement strand
ATGAAAAGTTGAGCCTTCAATGTCAATAAAACCTTTAGTTGCTCGAGTTCAAGAATTGCTTGGCTCAATTAAAGTTAATTTTGTTGATGATTGCATTGGCGAAAAAGTTAAATCAGCCGTTTTGGCCACTAACTACGGCGAAGTGATTATGTTAGAAAATCTGCGTTTTTATAAACAAGAAACCAAAAATGATCCAGAATTTTCGCGCGAATTAGCCAGCTTAGGAAATCTTTATGTAAATGACGCCTTTTCATGCTCGCATCGAGCCCACGCTTCAATTACCGGCATTCCAGCAATTTTAAAATCTGCTGCCGGATTTTTGATGGAAAATGAGTTGGATAATCTCACAAATCACTTAGAAAATGCTAAAAAACCAATGATGGCAGTTGTTGGCGGAGCGAAAGTTTCAACCAAGCTTGATTTGCTAAATTCTCTTTCGAACAAAGCAAATACAATAGTTGTTGGTGGCGGTATGGCTAACACGTTTCTTTATGCTTTGGGAAAAAATATTGGCAAATCGCTTTGTGAGAAAGATTTAAAAGAAACCGCTCTAAAAATTATTGAAATCGCTAAAAATAATGGCTGCAAAATTGTTTTGCCTTTTGACGTTGTGGTTACAAAAAAATTCGAACAAAATTCACCTTGCAGAACTGTTGCGGTTGAAGATGTTTTAGAAGACGACATTATTGTTGACGTTGGAGCCTCAAGCAGCGCAGAAATTGCCAAAGAATTAGCAAAACACCAAACTTTAGTTTGGAACGGACCTCTTGGAGCTTTTGAATTAAAGCCTTTTAATATTGGAACTGAAAGCTTTGCAAGAACTGCCGTTGCTTTAACTAAATCTGGCAAATTGGTTTCGGTTTCTGGTGGCGGAGATTCTGTTGCAGCTTTAAATTCGATTGGCCTTGCTGAAGAATTTACCTACATTTCAACTGCTGGCCGCGCATTTTTAGAGTGGTTGGAAGGTAAAGATTTGCCCGGAGTGGCGGCTTTATCAACCACAAGGTAGCTTTATCTCGAAATTTCAACAAAAGATTTTTTTCGCAAATCCATTGAATAACCTTTGGCTACAGTTTGAAGTTTGTTAGAAAAAATTGTATTACGCGCAACATTCATGTCATGATCGTTTATATGGGTTTCAACCTTAACGTCCAAAAGCTTAAAAATACGATGACCGTCGCTTAAATTAACTAAATTTGAATATTCACCTTTTTGCAATTTAGAAATTGCCAAATAAATTTTTGGATCAACATCCGCTTGAGAAACCCAGCCAATTTCGCCGTTATTTTCAGCGGTTACACTAGCTGAAAATTGACGAACAATATTTTTAAAATCTGCCCCTTTTTTTAACTCTTCTAAAATTTTAACAGCAAACTTTTCTGAATTTTCAGAAGTAGAGATTAACACTTCAGCTAAGAAAAATTTCTTAACATCGGTGTTAAATTTACGCTGCTCAAAAAACTCTCTAACTTCAACATCGGTCACCTTAACTCTAGAGCGCAGAATTTCAGAAATAATTTTTGACCATAAAATTTCCGACTCCATTTGCTTCAAATAATTGTCAAAAGAAAGTCCATTATTATTAAAAAAAATCTTAAACTGAGTGGCATTCTTTTTTTGTTGCGCTGCAACTATGTCGATAGCTTCGCGCATTTCTTCTGGACTAACTTCAAGTTTTAAACTGCTTGATTCTTGCCTAATTAACTCCTCATCAATCATTTTATCTAAGATTTGAGCTAGCAAAAGCTTCTTATCTTGATCTGAAGCGATTTTCATCTTCGATGCAGCCATTACAAAGCGATAACGATCAAACAGTTCTGCATTAGTAATCGCCTTATTATTTACCTTGGCAATTATAAAATTTTCTTGCGGTAATTTTTGAGTTTGGTTAGCAGCAAAACATGAGAAAGAAATGAAAAAAAATAGAAGCGAAACTATTTTTTTCATTTTGAAATAACGGCTTTATAAGCGTTAAGACCACGAATTAAATCAAGCGCGCGAGCGAGTTGATAATCTTGATCATAAAGATCTAAATTTATTTCTTCTTTATTTTCTTTTTTAGTTTCTTGAACCAATTCTTGAATTTGCACTTCGATGTGACCTTTTAAGTCAGCTTCCGAATCACGATCAAACTCTTTAGTTTTTTCAATTTTAGCGTTTGTCACCTCAATATCTGGAACAATCCCTTGAGCTTGGATTGATTTGCCGCTTGGCGTGTAATAAAGAGCGGTTGTTAAACGCAATGCTCCCTGATTTTTTTCCAAAGGAATGACGGTTTGAACTGAACCTTTGCCGAATGATTTCGTTCCCATAATTACACCACGCTTATGATCTTGCAAAGCACCAGAGACAATTTCGGATGCCGAAGCCGAACCTTCGTTAATTAGAACGACAATTGGTAAATTAGGAACCAAATTTTCGCTTGCAGAATCTTTGTAGTGCTTTTCTTCAGTAGCGCGACCTTTAATTGAAACAATTTCTGCATCTTTGCTTAAAAATAAGTCACTAACTTTCACGGCTTGATCTAATAAACCACCAGGATTTCCGCGCAAATCAAGAACCAAACCCTTTAATTTTGCTTCACCAATTTTCTTTTTAAGATTTTCTAATTCTGCAATAACTCCGGAAGAAGCTTGTTCTGAGAATGTATTAATTTTAACGTAAGCAATATCACCGAATTGCGCTGATTTTACAGCTTTTACTTTGATTATTTGACGAGTAATTGACTTTTCCAAAGGAGCTTTTTCACCTTTGCGCAAAATCGTCACCTTAACATCAGTTCCCGGTTTTCCGCGCAATTTTTTAACAACATCTTCAATTTTTAAACCAACAACACTTTTTCCTTCAATTTTTGTTATGTAGTCGCCCGATTTAATGCCAACTTTAAAAGCGGGAGTATCTTCAATGGCTGCAATAACCTTAACCACCGACATTTCCATGGTAATTTCTATTCCAACTCCACCAAATTCACCTTTGGTTTGAACTTGCATTTCTTTAAGAGACTCTTCATTCAAGTAAGAAGAGTGCGGATCAAGCGAAGTTAAAATTCCTTCCGCTGCAGCTTCAACCAATTGACGATCAGTTTTTTCATCAACATAATCTTTTTTGACTCGGGCAATCACCTCTTCTAAAAACGCCTTTTGAGATTCAGAAGATCCAGTGTCTGAAATTTTAAGAGGCTTAATTTGAATTTGCGAAATCGAGATAGCCGAAAAAAATCCTACGAAAGTTGAGGCGATAACAATTGCAGCAATTTTTGCGTTTTTCATGAAAAGATATTGGTTTAAGGAACTTTATTGTATTCCGTATTCTTCTTTTAATGCATCAGTAATTTCTTCAGAAGGCTCGTCTCCATAAGCTGAAAATAGAATTTTTCCATATTTTTCTAAATGAATAATTTCATCATTTAAAGCTTTTAGAAAAATTTGAACTTTTAAGCGGTCAACTAAAACGTAATACCAAGCATTACGACCTGCGTCCACGCCTTTAACAAGATAAATTAATTCTGCTTGCATTTTTTTTTGGGGATCAATTTGTTTTTGAGGAGATTTTTGAGAAGATTCAGAATTAGTTGAAGCTTTGCTTTCAATTTTTTCTGAGGTAAAATTTGTTTTCTTGCTGGCATATCTTTCAGCAAAACTTTTTTGAGATTCAGACATTTTTTAAGAATTTTGTTTGTTGTCTCCTTGCGAATTTAACCACCAATTATTAATAGATTTTTTTGGCCCACAAGGACCATCTTCCGTTGAAACACAAGGGCTCTTCACATCAATAACTTTTTTAGCGCAAGAGTTGGCGAGAAAAATCACTGATAAAATGAAAAAGAATTTCTTCATGTTTTGATTGGTTTTTTTAAAAAATAAGTAGCTTGAAATTAAATTTGTAACTTAAACTTTCAAGCAAACAATCTAAATAATTCCGCAAACAAATTCTTAAAAAATAATTCTTAAAAAATTGTCAAAAACATTTGAAAAAACCCTTATTATCGGGCTTGGTTTAATTGGCGGATCTTTTGCCAAAGCCATCAAGAAAAATAACTTAAGCAAAGAAATTTTTGCTTTTGACTTAGATCAAGACTCAATTGATCTAGCCGTAAATGATAAAGTGATCATTGAAGGAACAACAAATTTAAACATGTTTGAACATGTTTTTGATTTTGTGGTTATCGCCGCCCCACTTTTTGCTTACGAAGAAATTTTCAACAAGATTTCTGATTCAATTTCTTCCCAAACTATAATTATTGATCTCGGCTCAGTTAAAGGTTTTATCGCCGAAATTTTACCAAAGAATTTAGAGAAAAATTTCATTGCCTGTCATCCAATTGCTGGATCAGAAAAAAGCGGTTTTGAAAATTCAGATTCAGAATTATTTTTAAATAAAAAGTTCGTCATTTGTTCAAACAAAAAGAATGATTCTAAATCTTTAGAAATAGTAAAAAATATTGCCGAAAAAATTGGTTCAAAAACAGAAATTTTAGAAGCAAAAAAACATGATGAAATTTACGCCCTAACCTCTCATTTGCCGCAATTTTTATCTTTTTTAACTCGAGAATTCTCGCCGAAAGAATTTAATGATAAATTCTTCAAAACGGCTTTTCGCCTTGATGATTCAAACCCAGAAATTTGGGAAGAAATTTTTGAATTAAATGACGAAAATATGGAGAAATTCTACATTCAATTTTTTGAAAATTTAGAAAAAGAAATGGAGAGTTTTTCAAATTTAAAAACTGAAAATTTAGAATTTACTTTAGATCAAGAATCTCAAAAACTTCTTGAAGAAAACTTTGCCGCAATTTTTGCTCGCGCAATTTTCGTTAAAAGTTACTTAAAAATTCCACAAGTTAAAACTTACCAAAACTATGCCGGAAGTGGTTTTAGAGACTTTACATCAATTACTAAAATTTTTAATCTTGATGAAAAATTTCTGTCAAAAATGATTGAGCAAAATCACAAAAAAATCACAAAAATTTTTAATTCATTGTCATGAGTCAAGAACAGTTAAACGAAATTCGCCCATATCGCGCAATTAATCGCCGTAAATCGCGGCAAATTTTTGTTGGCAATGTTGCCATTGGTGGAGACGCGCCAATTGCGGTACAATCAATGACCAACACCAAAACAACCGACATTCAAGGAACTATTCGCCAAGTTAATGAATGCGTTGAAGTTGGGGCAGAATTGATGCGAATTTCTGTTCCCGACAAAGAATCTTCCGACGCATTGCGCCAAATTATTCCGCATTGCCCGGTGCCAATTATTGCCGACATTCATTTTCATTATCGTCGCGCCATTGAAGCTGCTGAAGCGGGAGCAAAATGTTTACGAATTAATCCCGGAAATATTGGCTCTGACGAAAAGGTTCGTGAAGTGATTAAGGCAGCAAAAGATTATGGCTGCTCAATCCGCATCGGCGTAAATGCCGGATCTCTCGAAACTGATTTGCTTAATAAATACAAAACTCCAACTCCAGAAGCCTTGGTTGAATCTGCTCAACGCCACATTGCAATTCTTGAAAATAACGATTTTTTCAACTTCAAAATCAGCGTTAAAGCTTCTGACGTTTTTTTAGCAGTTGCTGGTTATAAAAAACTCGCCGAAGTCTGCGATTATCCGCTACACATCGGAATTACTGAGGCTGGAAGTTTGGCGGCCGGAACCGTAAAATCTTCAATTGGCCTTGGAACATTGCTTTGGGATGGAATTGGCGACACAATGCGCGTTTCGCTTTCCGCCGACCCAAAAGAAGAAATTAAAGTCGCTTATCAAATTTTAAAAACTTTGGGATTACGTCATCACGGCGTTAATCTTATTTCTTGCCCAAGTTGTGCGCGGCAAGCTTTTGACGTTATAAAAACCGTTGAAGCTGTAGAAAAGCGTGTTGAACACATCAAAACTCCACTCACGGTTTCAATTTTAGGATGCGTGGTAAATGGACTCGGGGAAGCCGCTCACACACAAATTGGCATTACTGGCGGCGGCGGTGAAAGACACAATGTTTATATTAATGGACAACCAAATCACAAAGTTTCTAGCGAAGATCTGGTTGATCACATTGTCGCCTTGATTGAAAAACAAGTCGCGCAGAATGTTCGTTAATTTTGATAAAGAAAAATTACAGCAAAAATTTTCTAAGCAGGCCGAGAATTACGAAGATTTAGCTGCAATTCAATTAGATGCAGCAAAGAAACTATGTAAAATTGTTAAACCATTTTTAACAACAAATTGTCAAATTCTCGACCTCGGATCTGGCACCGGCTTTATTGCAAAAAACCTTGAAGGAAATTTTTTTATTACCGAAACCGACATTTCGTTGGAAATGTTGCAGAAAAATTCCAATTCTCACTCAATAAAAATTCAGGCTGATTTTGAGAATTTGCCTTTTAAAAATAGTGATTTTGACATTATCACTTCTTCCTTCTCGCTACAGTGGGCAACAGATTTTGACAAAAGTTTTTCGAAATTTTTTTCCCTTTTAAAACCTAATGGAATTTTTGCTTTTTGTCTTCCTTGCGAAGGAAGTTTAAAAGAATTAAATGCGGCAAATATTTTTAGCTTTAATCAACTTCCTTCAAAAGAAAAATTACAAAACTCTCTTTTAAAAGCTGGGTTTAAAGAAGTTTTAATTGAATCCGAGATTGTTAAGCAAAAATTTTCCAGTGGGCTTGAGGCTTTAAAATCGATAAAAAAAACTGGCGCCAACTATTCGGCAAAAAATAAAAATATCGTCACCAAAACTAAGTTGAAACAGTTCAACAATTTTTGTTTGAAAAATTTTGGCGACAAATCTAGAAACATCTCCGTCACTTGGTCAATCAACTACCTCATTTTCAGCAAATAATGTTTTCTAATCTTAAAAAACTTCTTGGAAAAACGAAATCTAAACATCAAGAAGAAGAGAAAGACCTTAGCTTTTCAGAAAATTTGGAAAACAAATCGGAAAAATTTAAAAAATTTTTAAATGATAGTTTTTTGTCTATTAAAACTGAAATTTCCACAGTAAGAGAAAAAGCAAAAGACCTTCATCAAACCAACTTTGAGCTAGGAAATCACCATTTAGAAAATGGCAATTTGTCAGAAGCTATTTTTCGCTTTCGCTTCATCAAAAAATTTTGGCCTGATGATTATGATGCTTATTACTTACTCGCTTATTGTTTAACTTTAAAAGAGAAGCCAAGAAAAGCGCGTCGCGTTTTAGAAGAATTATTAGAAAAAGATCCAAATTACGATCCTGCCGCCAGAGAGCTTTTAGATCATTTAAACAGAGTAATTGGGGATGAATAAAGGCATTTTTGCAAATCAATTTTTTTGTCAAAGTTATTTACTGAGATTTACTAAGCTGATCTTAATTTTCACAATAATCTTAAACTCAGCCACATCATTTGCAAACAACTCCACCTCTGACGAATTTGAGTCTTTCGACAATGAAAATGAAGTAAAAATTCACGATCCACTAGAAAAAATGAATCGCAAAATTTATGCTTTTAACGACTCTTTAGATCTTCACATTCTTAAGCATGTAGCGGTTTTTTACCGCAAAAGCCTTCCAAAACCAGCTCGCAGTTCAATTAGAAATGTATTAACAAATTTATCACTTCCCTCCTCCGCTTTAAATTCCTTACTACAAGGAAAAATCGATAATTCTCTCGCCACATTTTCTCACTTTTTAATAAATAGCACCGTTGGATTAGGTGGAATTTTTAACGTCGCAGGAGAAAAAGGCATTCGCTACAAAAGCGAAGATTTTGGTCAAACTCTTGGATATTACGGATTTAAATCTGGCCCTTATTTATTGTTGCCAATTTTAGGCCCAAGCAGCTTAAGAGATTTCTCTGGATACGCCGCAGACAAAGCCGTTGGACCTCTCGATTTTAACTCTTTAGAAATCGGGGGAAGTGAAAATTTAATTGAAAGCAAATATCGAATTGGTATTGCCGCAATGTCTGGAATTGACAAACGAGAATCGCTAATTGAAATTCTTGACGATGTTCGTCACGAATCTTTTGATCCATACGCAACAATACGTAGTGCTTATTTACAAAAGCGCGCAACTGACATCAAAAATTAAAATGAAAAAATTCATAACACGCACCATCTGTTTAATTTTACTTTCAACTTCAAACGGTTTTGCCGCAGAAAAATCTGTCGAAGTGCAGAATTTTGTTCAAGAAGTTGGCGATAAAGTGATTGAAATCGCAAATAATTCTAAACTTTCGGAAGCTAAAAAGAGAGAGCAAATTATCGCCAAAATTGACACTTCTATTGACTCAGATTGGATTGGTAAATTTGTTTTGAGCAAAAACTACAAAATCGCAACTGATGCACAAAAAGATCGCTTCAAAAAACTTTATCGCGACTTCATGATTAACACTTACGGCCCAAAGTTTAAAAATTATAACGGAAAAAAATTCACAGTAATTGAAGTTGCAGAACAAAATGGCTTCTACATTGCCAAAGCAGAGTTTTTGCCAAAAACATCTAATGTTCCTATTTCAATAGATTTTAGAGTTAAAGAGGTGAATGGCAAATTGGCTATTTTAGATTTTATCGCCGAAGGAATAAGTCTAATCACAACCCAAAGATCAGAATTTAATTCTGCCATATCTCAAAAAGGCATGGATAAGTTTTTGGATAATCTGGAAGAGCGCGTGAAAAACCTAAAATCTTCTTAAAAAACTATTTAGAACTTGTCTTTCACTTAAACATTAAACCTAAAGTGAAAAACATCGCCATCTTGAGTAACATAATCTTTGCCTTCTAAACGAAGTTTTCCAGCTGCTTTTGCGCCTTCTTCCCCTCCAAGATTAACGTAATCATCATAAGAAATTGTTTCAGCACGAATAAAACCTTTTTCAAAATCAGTATGAATAACCCCCGCTGCTTTTGGCGCGGTTGAATCTTTTTTTAATGTCCAAGCATGACATTCTTTTGGACCAACGGTGAAAAAAGTAATTAAATTTAAAAGCTTGTACGAACTTTTGATGATTTGCGCCAAACCAGTTTCTTCAAGACCTAGAGATTCTAAATATTCTTTTTTCTCTTCTTCGCTTTCAAGACCAGCAACTTCTGATTCAACTTGCGCACAGATTTTTAAAACTTGATAAGAATTTTCTTTTCCAAATTTCTCTACCATTTCAGAAAATTTATTTCCCTTTAATTCATGCTCTTTCAAATTACATACAAAAAGCTGCGGCTTAGATGTGATTAGTTGCAACTCTTTTAGAATTTTCTCTTCTTCCGCAGAATTTAACTTTACTAAACGCGCCGCCTTTCCTTCTTTTAAAATTTCTAAAACTTTTTTTGCCACGTCAACTTGGGCAGCAATTTCTTTGTCGGTACGCGCTTTTTTTTCTAAAGCTGGCAATCTTTTTTCTAAGCTTTCCATGTCTGCAATTATTAGCTCGAGCTGGATTAATTCGATGTCACGAATTGGATCAACGGCACCTTCAACGTGAGTAATATTTTCATCTTCAAAACAACGAACAACATTAATAATTGCATCAACTTCACGAATATGAGAAAGAAATTTATTTCCCAAACCTTCTCCGGTGCTGGCACCACGCACCAAACCTGCAATGTCCACAAATTCGATTTGCGCCGGAATTATTAAAGCCGAACCAGCAACTTTTGTTAATTTTTCTAAACGAATATCTGGCACACTTACTTTGCCAATATTTGGCTCAATTGTGCAAAAAGGATAGTTTGCAGCTTGCGCAGCAGCGGTTTGGGTTAAAGCATTAAACAAGGTTGATTTTCCGACATTCGGCAAACCAACAATTCCACATTGAAGAGACATTTAGAAAAAAAATTAAGTTGGAAAATATTTTAATTGAGATCTTTGAATTTAAGTTAATTCTTAAATCATAATTCGTAATTCCTAATTTTAGTAATTATACCCCAAACTAAAAATCTATTGATCGCAGTAGCGAAGGATTTTTGAGGAAAAAATAAAACCCAAAAAACTTGTTGTATCAATATACTGCTGGTTTTTTGGGTTCTATTTTTTACCAAAAAGACGAAACTAATGTAATCAATAGATTTTTAGTTTGGGGTATAGCACAAATCCTATCATTTCACATTCTTTCATGCGTAAAACTTTAGCCATTTTTTTGATATTTCTTTTGCCAGCATGCTTGTTCTACAAAAAAATTACCATTCATGTAAAAGGCGATTTCAAACTTAAGCAAGTTGACTTCGATTCTCTAAATAATTGGCAAAATGATGATCACAAAAAAGCACTTCAGGCCTTCATTCAATCTTGTAATAAATTTTCAAAACTAGCCCAAAACCGCGTCATTGGAAATCAATTAGGAAACATTACCGCGGGAGATTTTCGTGACGTTTGCGAAATTGCCCAAATTGTTAAAACCATGAGCAATCAACAAACACGAAACTTTTTTGAAAATTGGTTCAAGCCTTTTTTGGTTGAAAAAGGCTACGCCGATAGCAATGGCTTATTCACCGGATATTATGAAGCATCTCTTAAAGGCAGCAAAGTAAAAACTGAAAAATTCAAATATCCAATTTATGCAAAACCAAAAGATTTAGGATCGGAACCTTATTTAACTCGCGCCGAAATTGAATCTGGCGCGTTAGAAAACAAAAATCTCACCCTTCTTTATGTTGACGACAAAGTTGAACTTTTCTTTATGCATATACAAGGATCTGGTCGAGTTGAATTGCCAAACGGTTCTGAAATTCGATTGTCTTACGCAGGAAGAAATAATCAAAAATTCAACGCCATCTCCAACTACATGTTTGAAAAAGGCTACTTACAAAGCGGAAAAGTTAATGGCTTAACTGCCAAAGAATGGTTAAAAAATAATCCAGATTTAGCCGATGAAGTTATGAATCAAAATCCAGCTTATGTTTTTTTCAAAATTTCTAACGATGAATATGTCGTTGGCGCGCAAGGAGTTCCACTAACTCCCGAACGCTCTCTGGCTGTTGATAGCGAAATTATGCCCTATGGCTTTCCAATATGGCTTGAAACGAGTTTAAAAAATTCATCTGGAGCAAAAGAGGATTACAACCATCTTTTTGTCACTCAAGACACTGGATCCGCAATTAAAGGCGTAATTAGAGGCGACATATTTTTTGGCAACGGAGAAATTCAAGAAGATAAAGCCTACAAAATGGCATCTCGCGGCAAATATTACATTTTGTTACCAATTAATGTAGTAGATAAGCTTAAAGGCTTTTGACTTTTAAATTCTTTCTTTGTTAAAGTTCGCGCCCCAAAATTTTGACTTTTTAGATTTTCTACTTTGGGCTTTGGTCAAGTTGACTTTCACAACATGTAAGTCAATTTGACCAATTTCTTTTTTCCATACCCATTCCACCTGAAGAAGTCGAGCTATGACGAAGAAGTTTTGAGTAAAAATCACGACGGAAAATGTAAGCTGTGCCAAGTGGCACAGCGTCATTTACCGAGCGAATTTTTGCCAAAAATTTGCAGTCAGAGATCGGCTTTTTCGGGTGGAATGGGTATAACTACCTTTATCAAACATTTGTTTGATATAAATTCATTTAAGATTTTCATTTTAAATGCCTCTGTGGCGGAATTGGTAGACGCGATAGACTCAAAATCTATTGTCCCCTGGGACGTGTCCGTTCGATTCGGATCGGAGGTACCATCTTAAAAATCATCCAAGTGCCTCACTTAGCAGATCTTTTTAAAGCCATCTTTTTAGGAATTATTGAAGGCTTGACTGAATTCATTCCAGTATCTTCAACCGCCCACCTTCTTATTTCATCTTATCTAATTGATTTCCAAACCATTAAAAATGGAATTTTTGAAATCGTAATTCAAGTTGGCGCAATCCTTGCAATATGCGTAATTTACCGCGCAAAAATCTTTTCTGTTGCTCTTAATTTAAAGCAAAAACCTCAACAAAATTTCACTCTGAATTTAATTTTAGCATTTTTGCCAGCTGCAATTTTAGGAGTTTTATTTCACAAAATTATAAAAGAATTTCTCTTCTCAAACCTAGTAATTGCAATCAGCTTAATTGTTGGCGGCATTGTTATAATCATCGTTGAATCGCTACCTCAAAAAATAAAAATTGAGTCGCTTGAAGAAATAAAACCAGTCAACGCATTAAAAATTGGTCTCTTTCAATCTATTGCCATGATTCCCGGAGTTTCTAGATCTGGCGCAACAATTATCGGCGGATTATTACTGGGAATGAATCGCAAAACCGCCACAGAATTTTCTTTCTTCTTAGCAATTCCAACCATTGCCGCTGCAAGTTTTTACGATCTTTTAAAAAACTATTCCAACCTCACTGGATCAAACTTAGAGTTAATTATAGTCGGACTTATTTCCGCATTTCTATCGGCAATTTTAGTCATCAAATGGTTCATCAATTTTGTAAGCAAAAATAATTTTTTCATTTTCGCTATATATCGAATCATCATCGGAATTTTAATTTTACTTTTTATTTCTTGATAAAATGGAACAAGAAAAATTTGCCATTCGATTCGGTCTTGGAGCTATCAAAGCCGTAGGTTTTGGGGTAATGGAAAATGCTGTTGAAGAACGAAAATCTAATGGAAAATTTTCTGATATTTATGATTTTGCAGAACGTTTAAATCCTCGTTCGATTAACAAAAAATCTATCGAAGCCTTAGCAAAAGCTGGCGCATTTGACAGTTTGCAAAAAAACCGTCGCCAAGTCGCAGAATCTTTTGATGTTTTATCAGCTTATTCTGCAGAAAAAACTGAAGAAGCAACTTCCAACCAAATGAGTCTTTTTGGCGGACTTTCAGGTGCGCAAAAAAAACCAGAATTAAAGAAAATTTCTGACTGGGAAAAAGTTGAACGATTGCAAAAAGAATTCGAGGCTTTCGGTTTTTTCTTAAACGAACACCCTATTGATGACAGCGTTTCTGCACTTCGAAAACGCGGCGTAATTTTTTCTGACAAACTCGAGCGCGATGAATTAGAAGATGGAAATTTGGTAAAAATGGCAGGAGTTGTCGCAGGAAGCAAACATCGCTCTGGGCCTCGCGGACGCTTTGCTTACATGACCATTTCTGATCCGCTGGGAATTTTTGAGGCAATGATTTTTGACGAAGGTTTAATAACTTCGGCACGAGATATTTTAATTGATGGCAGCGTTATTTTGCTGGAATGCTTAATTAAAAAAGATGATGGCGGAGTTAGAATTTTAATTCGCGATGTAAAAAAATTAGACGACTTCATTCAAAACACCAAAGCGCAAGAAAAAGATTTTGAGGACATTAAAAAACAACCTCAGAGAAATAATTATAATCGCAATCGCGACTCAAATTTTTCTAAACCAGAATCTGTGCCAAACAAGCCAGCTGAAGCCGCTCCAATAAAAAAAGTTTTTTCAACAATTGAAATTTTTATTAAATCACGAGAGCCGCTTTTTAGCATCAAAGCATTTCTTTCTCAACGCATATCCGGAAACGCTTCCGAGAAAAATACCTCCGTTATTTTTGCAATTATCGACGGTCAAAAAATCACCAAAATTGAATTGCCTCAAAAATATCTTCTTGATGAATTTGATGTTTCAAAACTAAAACAAATTGCTAAAGTGGTGGATGTTAAATCTTCTTAACTTCTAAGGAAATTGTCTGAAGAGGCTGCGGTTGAAAATCTTTACTCGGCTTCATTTGTGATGAAGGCGTTTCTGAGTTTTTTAACAGATTATTGTTTTCATTAATCAGAACATTTAAAGGATCTTTTAACGCCAATTTTCCAACTGTTGGCAGCTCAAAATTTAGAATTAAACTTTTTAATTTTTCACTATCTGGATTTGCCGCAATTGCTGCCGCTTTTGTTTCTGGGCTTGCACATCCAGAAAAAACAGAAATCAGAGAATTATTTCCACCTCTAATCGCAGCTTCAAAAACTGTCACACCATTTTCTTTGTGATCAACACTTCCGCCATAATTAAGCAAAAGTTGTGCAAAAGTTGTTTGTCCACTTTGCACTGAAAAAAACAGTAATTGGTTAATAGTTTTTTCGTTAAGCAGAACTCCTAAAATTTTCTCTAATTCTCGAATTTTATTTGCTGGTTTTTTCTCATTCGCTTTCTGCAATTCTTTTCGCCCTTCTGCCGAAGAGTCTAAATTAACTTCTCTTGGTTGAGATTCTTTATTTTTCTCGCCCCGAATTTGAATCTTTTCTTCTTGTTGAGCTGCATCTTTTTTCATTTGCTCTTTAAAAATTTCTTGCGCCTTTTCTTTTAATTGTTCACGCAAAATCTGCATTCCAGATTGATGTAAATCCAACGCGATTCCCGCGCTTACAATTTGTTGCTGCCTTGCTATTTCTTGAGCTTCTAACTTTTCTTGATCTTGAGACGCTTCTTTAAAATTTAGTTTTTTTCTGGCTGGCTTTTTTTCATTTTTTTCTTTTTCTCTTTGGCGAGAGTTTTCTTGCCCTGATTCTTTTTTTTGCCCCAAAGATTCTAAATCTTGCGCTGTAATTTTTGCACCAGCTTGCAAAAGCATTCCCAACGACGCATCTTTTTCTTGCGCCGACTTTCCTGAAATCATTGTCGCCGAAACAGCGCTTAGGCCATTTTCACCAACTTCATTTAATTTTTTAGCAAGATTAAATTTATCTAAAAATTCGCCAAGTTTTTCTTGTTCTAAAACTTTATTTGAAGCGCAAGAAATAATAAAAATTTCCTGCGCCAGTTTTTCAACTTTCTCTTCGCGCTTTTTGCGCTCTTCTTCTTGTTTTAAAGGATTTCTTTCTTCTTTTTTCTCTTCAGCAGAAGTTTTTATTTCAGCAATTATTTTGAGATATTCCTTCAACTTAAATGGCATTGAGCCAAGCGCAGCAGCAAATTTTGGATCAGTCGTCACAAAATCAGCCGCCGAAAAACTTTCCGCAAAATTTTGCAAATATTGCAATTTTGCTAAAATTTCCGCATTACTTTCTGACTGAAAATCTGAATTAAATTCGACCATTTACTAATTTTACAAAATTTTCGATTCCAAAAAGCGCAATGAATGAGCCCATGCGCGGCCCTTGATCTTGACCTAAAAGAATTTGATAAAGAGCCAAAAACCAATCACGCATTTTGGTTTCGTAGCCGTGATTTTTTCCGACTTGAAAAACTAAATTTTGCAAAAGATTTCCGTCATTTTTTTGCTCTTGGCTGGCGTTTTCTAAAATTTCGCAAAGCTCTTGAAGTGCCGACCTTTCTTCCTGCGTAGCCTCGCGGTAGTTTTTATTTTTCTTGATAAAATCGTCGTAATAAGAAATTGCACAACCCACCATTTTTTGTAAAAGTGGTGAATTTTCTGGCGTCAATCCCGACTGATATTTTGAAATAAAGCCCCAAAGAACCGAGTCATTTTCTGGGTTACAAGCCGATGCCAAATTTAACAAAAGCGAGTAACTCAAATTAAAATTAATTTCAGGAATTTTTCCTAAATGAATATGAAATGCAGGATTATCAAGCTTTGCCAATTCATCTTGTTTTTCAAAACTTTGTGCAAAAGTTAAATATTCGTCCATCGCTTTAGGAATCACGTCAAAATAAAGACGTTTGGCAGTTTTTGGTTTTTGATACATGAACAGGCTCATTGACTCCGCCGGCGCATATTTTAACCAATCTTCCACCGAAATTCCATTGCCCTTAGATTTTGAAATTTTCTCGCCACTGTCGCTCAAAAACATTTCGTAAGTAAAATTCACTGGCGGAATTCCACCTAAAATTTTGCAAACACTGCGATAAATTTTTTCATTTGGCTGGTGATCTTTTCCGTAGATTTCATAATCTACGCCAAGCCCAAACCAACGCGCGCCGAAATCAATTTTCCACTGCAATTTGCAATTTCCACCCGTCACCGGAATTTCTTTTTTCACGCCATTTTGATCCACATAAATCACCGTGCCTTTTTCTTTATTCACACCTTGAACGCCTTTGTCGATGACAATTCCAGACTCAGGATCAATTGGCATAAATGGACTGTAAGTTGCTTGACGCTCTTCTCCCAAACTTGGCAACATTAAAGCCATTAGCTCGTCATATTTTTCAAGCACGCGTAGCATTGTAGAATCAAAAGCTCCCGATTTGTATTTATCGGTCGCGCTGATGAATTCATATTCAAAACCGAATGAATCTAAAAACGCCCGCAAACGCGAATTCATGTTATGTCCATAAGATTCGTGAGTGCCAAAAGGATCAGGAACAGAAGTAAGTGGGCGACCCAAATTAGCGCGA
>CAYVKI010000001.1:0-524 GCA_964452075.1 uncultured Rhizobium sp. | reverse complement strand
CAACTTCTCCGAAAGTTCCAATATGCGGCAAGCCAGACGGGCCGTAGCCTGTTTCAAAAAGAACATAACCTTTAGCAGGAGTTTTGCCGCCAATTTTTTCATAAATTCTGCGAGCTTCTTCAAATGCCCAAGATTTTGATTCGAGGTAAGATTTTTGTGAAATTGTCATTATTTTTTGCTTTGTAAAAATTTAATCAGATCGGATTTTTTTGGCTTAAAATTATTTTCTACCCAAAATTTTTTTGCCAAGTCAATTGCCATTCCAACAGCTTTTTCTTTGAATCCAACAGAAATTATTTCTTCGCCATTTAAGGGAAATTTTGGCAGAGAAAAATTTTGCAAAAATTGAATGTCTTTTTTGGCTTGGAAAAGTTTGTTGGAATCAAAGTTTTTGGACAAGTTTAGTAAATATAGATCTAAAATTAATTCTTTGTCGAAAGATGCGAGAAGGTAATTGAGCTGAGTTTTTGTTGCAAGAAACCCCTCACCCCAACCCTCTCCCACAAGGGGAGAGGGAGCTAAAC